>CANKZO010000007.1 GCA_947488485.1 Opitutia bacterium
CGAACATCGACAAGTCCTCCGAGCCGATCCTCTCTAAGCCTTTCTCTGTCGCTATCCCGAAGGAAGAACTGCTCTCGCTTCTAGGCCACCGCGACCAGCGCGTGCGCGTCAACGCCTCGATCCGGCTTCATCGGCTTGGTGCCTGGTCGGAAATGTTGGACCTAGCGCTGAAGCCCGCTTCTGACCGCTTCGCCCGTATCCATGCGATCTGGGGTTACGGCATGGGCGTTCGTCTCGGTAAGGTCGCTGACGTGACCGCGTCCTTGGCCTTGCTTGAAGACGCCGACACCGAAATACGCGTCCAAGCGCTGAAGGTATTGAGCGAGGCCAAGAAGTCGCCGGTGCTGACGGACAAAGTTGCGGCTCAGCTCTCCCAGCAAGATTTCCGTATCCGCACCCAAGCCAGCATCTCGCTCGCCAAACTCGGAGGCAAAGTCCTTTTCTCCTCCTTCATGCGCGACGCCGAGGCCGACCTCCGTATGCCTTGGCTTCGTCACGGAATCGTCAGCGGACTCGCCGGGACACAATCCTCCGAGGAACTGCTCGCCTTCGCCCAGACCAAGACCGGCGCCGAGGCCGTGTTCGCGACGTTAGCCCTCGTCCGGAAAAAATCACCCCTGCTGTCCAAACTCCTTTCGCACGCCAATCCCGAGGTCGTCACTGAAGCGGCCCGCGCCATCCACGACGACGAAGGCATCCCGGCCGCCCAGCCTGCCCTAGCCGCAGCCTTCGGGCAGCCCAACCTGCCCTTCCACGCCGCGCGTCGGGCCTTGAATGCGAATCTGCGCCAAGGCGATGAGGCGGCACTGCAACACGTGCTGACCTGGGCGATCGCCCAACCTGAAGGAGCTCCGCTGCGGCTGGAAGCGCTCAACACCCTCTTGGTGTTCGATCAGCCGCCCGGGCTGGACTTCGTCGACGGCACCGCCCGCAAGCACCCGGCTCGCGAGATCGCCCGGCTGGCCGCCCTGATCCGAGCCAAGCAGGATGACCTCCTATCCCTCCAGCGCCCAGAAGAACGCGCGCGCGCGCTCAGCCTGCTGGTCAAGTATGAAGCGGAGCTGCCTTTCCCGATTCTGCAATCCCTGGCCGAAGACCTCAAGGCCTCGCCCGCCGTTCGTCGGCAAACCCTCCGCCTGCTCGGACGACGTTCCGATGAAGCTGTCGCCGTGACGCGGACCCTGCGTAATGCCACCGGTGAAGGTAATCCTTCCGAAGTCCGCATCGAAGCCTTGATGCAACTCTTCCGTCGCGATGTCACGGCGGCGCTCGAGGTTTCTCGCCAGATCATCGACTCCAAGACGGCCAAGATGCCGGAGAAGCAAGCGGTCGTCGCCGCCCTGCGCGGACGGACGGAACCCTCCGCGCGGAAACTCCTGCAGGAACTCGTGGCCCGTCTCGCCGCCCGCAAACTCGACGCCGGGCTCAAACTCGACGTCTTCGAGCTGGCCGGAGAGTCGGCCGACCCTGCCGTCACGGAGGCGTTGAAGAAATATCTGTCGCCAGGCAAAGGCTCACCCAAGCTCGCCGCGCCCGGTATGCCTTACGAACTGCTGACCGAAGGCGGCGACGCCACCCGCGGGAAGACGATCGTCAACGAACATCTCGCCGCTAATTGCACAGCCTGTCATCGCATCGACAGCGACGAAGGCAGCGAAGTCGGGCCGATGCTCCGTCTCATCGGTTCCCTGCGATCCAAGATCGAACTCGCCGAATCCTTGGTCGAGCCGTCCGCGAAGATCGTCCCGGGCTTCGGCATCGAAAGCATCGTCCTCAAGGATGGAACCACCTTGGCCGGCAGCGTCCTCAAGGAGAATGCCAAGTCCCTTGACCTTAAGCTGGCGGATGGGAAGACGCAGAAGGTCGCCGTCCCCAACATCGCTTCCCGCACCCCGCCCGTTTCCGTCATGCCGCCTATGCTGGGCATCCTGACACCGGCTGAGATCCGCGACGTCGTCGCTTATCTGTCCGGCCTGAAGCCAAAGGCCCCCAAGGCTAAGTCCGAGAAACCCAAGAAATAGTCGATGCGGGGTTGAGTCAGGGGGCGGCAGGTCATCATATGGGCCATGCTGCTTCGTCTCCTGCTGCTGGCGCCCTTGGCGGCCATCGCCCAGGCCAACCTTCCGGCTGAATGGCAGAAACAATATGACGCCTGGTATTGGCCGGCCCAGATGTCGCGACCGGAGAATATCCGTTGGTCCGATTCCGGCCGACTTCTGGCGTATGCCTGGAAGGAAAATGGCGGACTATCATGGAAACTCGTCGACTGTGCTTCCGGCGCGATCCGTCCGGCGTTCGACCATGAGAAGGTCGCGGCGGCTCTTTCCGAACAGACGAAAGCAAAGGTGACCGCCAAGAAATGGCCGTTCAGCCGGGTCGTCCCCCTCGAAGATGGCCGTGTTAGGTTGGAATCCGACACAGCTGCTTGGGTCGTGGAAGCCGACCAACGCCTCACCCCCGGCCAGCCTGGCCCGAAAGTCGAAGCACCGGCCCCGGAGAAGACCGGCAAAGGCCCGGGCGAATCGAAACGCCTGTCCGCCTCGAAGGTCCGCGCCGAATCCCCGAACGGCGAACTCAAGGTGGAACTTCGCGGTGGCAACGTGATCCTCATCGACCTCAAGAAAGGCAATGCTGAGACCAAGCTCACGCTGGATGGGCTCGAAGGGAAAGATGGCTTCGTCGGCCCGATCCACTGGTCACCGGACGGCCGGCACTTCGCGCTTTGGCGCGAGCGCACGGTCCCGGTGCGTCAATATCTCGTGACGGATTCGGTCAAACAGACCAAGAAATCGATCTCCTACGACAAGCCCGGAGACGACCGTACCGAGCGCATCCCTTGGGTCTTCTCAAGCGATGGCAAATCATCCGGCCGCCCCTCGCCGGACGTGCTTCCGCGGACTTACTCCACCGAACGCCTAGATTGGTCCGCCGACTCGAAGCGTCTGCTTTCCGAGTTCATCAAACGTGGCTTCACCGGACACGGCATCATCGAATATGACGTCGAGCGTCGGAGCTGGCGTCGATTACTCACCGAGGAGGACCCGAAGTTCGTATACTCGTTCGCGACCCGTTATCGGTTCGATCTGGACGAACACCGCTCGCTCTGGCTTTCGGAACGAAGTGGCTGGCTCCACCTCTATGCGGTGGACCTTAAGACGGGCAAGACGCTGGACGCCATCACCGGCGGCCAATGGGTGATGAAGGAAGTGCTCAAGGTCGACGAGAAGGCCGGCACGATCACCTTGGTCGCCCTAGGCCGCGTGCCCGGAGAGAACCCCTATCATCAGCACATCTGTCGCGTCGGTCCTGGTCGCGCCTTCGTCGACCTGACTCCTTCCGACGGCAACCACGAGGTGACCTTTTCGCCTGACCGGAAGACGCTGATCGACGCCTCATCGCGGGTCGACCAAGCCCCGACCTACACCCTGCGTAGCGCGCTGGATGGTCGGGCCATCGCCACGCTAGGCCAAGCTGACATCAATCCGCTCAAAAAGGCCGGCTGGACGCCCACGATGCCGTTCGTCGCCAAGGATCGCGACGGCAAGTTCGACATCTGGGGCGTCGTCACCCGCCCGCATCCGTTCGACCCCAAGAAGAAGTATCCCGTCATCGAGAACATCTACGCCGGCCCGCATGGCTCCTTCGCCCCGCGTTCCTTCAACTGGTGGAACCGCATCCACCGCGAGATCAGCCTGCGCGGATTCTACGTCGTGCAGATGGACGGGCGCGGCACGAACAACCGCGGCAAGGAGTTCCATCAGGCCAGCTGGCGCAACCTCAAGGACGGCGGCTTCCCCGACCGTATCGCCTGGATACAGGCCTTGGCCAAGAAGGAGCCGAACATGGACCTGTCCAGGGTCGGCATCTTCGGCGGTTCCGCCGGCGGGCAGAATACCGCGCACGCCGTCCTCTTATACGGCGATTTCTACAAGGCCGGGGCCGCCGACTGCGGGTGCTACGACAACCGGATCGATAAGCTCTGGTGGAACGAACAGTGGCTCGGCTATCCGCTCGGTCCTTGGTATGACGAGAACTCCTGCGCGAAATATGCCGCAAACCTCCGCGGGCGGCTGTTCCTCTCGGTCGGCGAGTCCGACACCAATGTCGACGTGAAGTGCAGCTATGATTTCCGCGACGCCCTCCTCAAGGCCGGCAAGCAGGAGCAGATCGAGTTCCACGTCGTCCCGGGCGCCAACCATGGCGCCGGCGAGTCGAACGAGATGCGCGAGAAGCGCGCCCGCTTCTTTGAAGCCGCGCTCGGCACCCCCCTACCCCTTTGAACATGAATCCCCGTCCCTCCGGCCTGATCGAACTCCGGCTCAACAACGTCGGTCAGCTGTTCAACACGATGGACCCGTCACCGTTCCACGAACGCGACCTGGACCATGACGCCGAAGAGTTCATCCTCAGCTGGGCCCGCGAGCATGAGAAGGACTCCGAGCTCCGACTCCGCGTCGTCCTGAAGCAGCCGGCGGACGATGAGGCGGCCGGACAAGTCCGGGAATCCATCCGGCATTACTTCGAGTACCGGGCCCGCATGGCCCGACGCGAACTCCGCGATCTCTTCCGCGAGGGCCGGACCGCCTTGGTCATCGGGGTGCTGTTCCTCGCCGCGACCCTCGTGCTCCGCGGGCTGATCCCGGCGAGCGGCTGGACGGAATTCCTGCGCGAAGGGCTGACGATCTGCGGGTGGGTGGGCCTCTGGAAACCCATCGACATCCATTTGTACCGCTGGTGGCCGCTGAAGGCCCACGGCGAGCTCTTGGCACGGATCGGCCATTGTCAGGTTGAAGTCGTTTTCGAGCCCTGAAGACAGACCCTTGGCGCCCTTATGGGCACGGTAAGAAGGGACAAAATAACGATTTTTTAACGAACTGTCATTGACTGAGGGGGTACCCTGCCCCAATCCCAACCTTTCGCATGCAGAATTTCGCGAGCCAGTGCCTGGACCAGACCAAGGCCCTCCTCAAACTCAACTTCAATTCCCTCGCTCCTGACGGCACTGTCGTGCCCGTCGAAGGCGAGGTCTCCCGCGCCGACGAACCCGGTCACGCCGCCCTGGCCTTCGGGGAGTATTTCCGCGCCACGGGCGAACTCACGATGGACCGCCAGAACATCGCCGAGATCGTCGCCCGGACCATCACCGCGCAGGTCCGCATCAGCCAAGGCTCCGACAACGGCATGGCCTTCGCCTGCCTCGGCCTCCTGGCCTTCGGACCTACCCGCGAACGTAACCCTGTCTGGGAAATGCTCGACGAGCCGACCCGCGCCCTCATCGACGAACGTCTCGCCGTCGAGCACGACCACCACGACCACGTCCAGGCCTTCGACATCGCCAAGGCCGTCTGCCGCTTCTCCTTCGGCCTGACCAAGAAAGACGAGACCGGCGCGCTCGTCGACCGCTTCATGGACCGCATCACCGCGGCCTCGACCGGCGGCTTCCACGACGAAGCGTCCAAGGCCGCGAACGCCGACAACTTCGGCGGCGCCTTCGACCTCTACGGCGTCGTCTCGCTGATCTTCGTCCGCCAATCCCTGCAGCTGCACGCGAACATCCAGGTCCGCGACGCCAAGCTGCCGAAGCTCCGCGGCCTCGCCGAGAAGTATCTGCGCGTGATCATGGACACCGTACGCGAAGACGGCCTCGGCTGGAGCTACGGCCGCGGCATCGGCGCCTACGGCCAGATGCACTGCATCACCTTGCTCCTGCAGGCCCTCCGGGACCGCTGGGTGCCGGTCGACAAGGAAGCCCACGCCCGCGACCTCGTGCGTCGCCTGTACGCCCACTTCTTCACGACTTTCTTCGACGCCGAGCACGGCGTCATCGTGATCCGCGACGGCGAACGCGACACCATCCCGGGTCACACCACGCGCATGGCGAACTTCGACGCCGCCCGCTACCTTTCGCAGTGGTCTCGCCTCGCCAAGACGATCGGCGGCTCAATGGATGTCGTCAAGCCGGCCAGCCGCCTCCCGGTCTGCCGCTTCTTCTCTTTCGACAAGTCTCCGCGCAAGGAGCAGGGACTGCTCTCGTATCAGGATCCCGCCTCCGGCCTGCATGTGATCCTGCCGTTGGTCTCCTCTGGCTCGCATCGCTTCTCCGACTCGCTCGCCTTCCCGCACATGCCGGGCGTCTTCGACTGGCCCTCCAACCAGTCCACGACTCCGTTCATTCCTGAGTTCACCATCGGCGGCAAGGTCTACACGCCTTCGTTCTATGGCAAGAACGCCCAGGTGGCCATGGGCACCAAGGCCGGGACCTATCATTTCCGCTACGAGCAGCCCGACCTCATCGACCGCGACGAGAAGGTCTCCGCCAACGTCGCCTCCCTCAAGGTCGATTGGGAATTCAACGGCGGCCGCATCGTCGGGCGCTTCACCCTGACCGCCAAGGCGGCCGTCATGCTCGAGGAGTTCCGCCTGGTCCTCCCGATCGCCGCGACCCACTCCCGCATGACCCCCGGCAACGCCCTGGTCCTGGGCGCTGAGTCGCACCGCTGCGAAGTCATCAAAGACGATTTCCACGCCTCTTGGGCCGAGACCAAGGTCGTCAGCGACAACCCCAAGCACCGTTCCTGCTGGGGCAAGGTCCACTTCTACCAGACATTGCAGCGCGACAAGTCCATGCCCCTGCGCGCCGGCATGAGCTACGCTTTCGAGATCGCCTACCAGCCTCACGTCGTCCGGGCCGGCGACGCGATCTGAGGGCGGTTTACCCGTCTCTCCAGCCTTCGGGGTTGTCCTGCCCCCTGCCCCTGCCCTATCTCCCTAGGGTATCTTTTCATGCCCAGTCCGTTCTACATCACCACGGCCATCGACTACGCCAACGGCTCGCCGCACCTCGGCCATGCCTACGAGAAAGTCCTCTCCGACGTGATCTCCCGCCATATGCGGATGAGCGGCCGCAAGGTGCACTTCCTCACCGGGCTCGACGAACATGGCCAGAAGGTCCAGCAGACCGCGCTCAAGCGCGGAGTCGAACCGCAGGTCCTCGTCGATGAGATCGCCGCGGTCTTCCAAGGCATGCTGGGCGATCTCAACATCTCGCACGACGACTACATCCGCACGACCGAACCTCGTCACAAGAAGGTCGTCCAACAGTTCCTCCAGAAGCTGTTCGACCAAGGCCTCATCTACAAAGGTCAGAAGACCGACTGGTATTCGACCCGGCAGGAACAATTCCTCACGGACAAGGACCGGTCGCCGGACGGCTCCTGGCCGGAGATCTACGGTGAGGTCACCCAGACGACCGAAGAGAATTATTATTTCAAGCTGACGCAGTTCCAGCCCTGGCTGGTCGAGCACCTCCGCGCGCACCCGGACTTCATCACGCCGCGCTTCCGCCAGAACCAAGTCCTCGAGTTCCTCAAGGAACCGATGAACGACCTGTGCATCTCCCGCCCGAAGACCCGGCTGACCTGGGGCATCGAGCTGCCTTTCGACCCCGCCTTCGTCACCTACGTCTGGTTCGACGCCCTGACCAATTATTATTCCGCCGTCGCGGATAAAGGCCTCTGGCCCGCCGACGTGCATGTCATCGGCAAGGACATCCTTTCGCCTCCCCACGCGGTCTATTGGCCCTGCATGCTCAAGGCCCTCGGCATCGAGCCGCCGCGCCAGCTGCTCGTCCACGGTTGGTGGACGGTCAACAATCAGAAGGCTTCGAAGTCCGCCGGCAACGCCGCCGACACCCTCGGTTTCGTCGCTTCGCACGGGGCCGACGCCTTCCGCTTCTACCTTTGCCGGGAGATGGTGGTCGGTCAGGACGCGGACTTCTCGACGCAGACTTTCGAGAACCGCTACAAAGCCGACCTGGGTAACAACCTCGGCAACCTCGTCAACCGTCTGCTCAACATGGTGGGCCGTAACTACGGCGGGGCCATCCCGGCCGCGGCCGCCGACGAGGAACTCGAACAGAACCTCCGTCGCCTCTGGGACGACAGCGTGAAGAAATACGCGGAAGCCTTCGCCGACTATCAGGTCAGCCACGCCCTTGAAGCGCTCTGGGTCTTCATCAGCGCGATGAACGCCTACATCGAAGCCCGCGCGCCGTGGAAGCTCGCGAAGTCCGCCGACGCCGCCGACCGCGCACGCCTCGACTCCTGCCTGGCGCACGTCGCCGAGGGCCTCCGCCTCGTCGGCACGTTGCTCACCCCGGTGATGCCGGCGACCTGCGACAAGCTGCTCACGAACATCGGCCGACCGGTGGCCACGACTTTCGAGGGCCAATTGAGCTGGTCGTCCGTCTGCACGGGCGCGAAAGTCGCTGAAAAATGCATCCTTTTCCCGCCGATCGAGGCGCCGAAAGAAACTCCGCCCGCCTGATTGGACATCGGGTGACGATGGCCTAACCTTCCGGATATGGAACCTGTCAAGATCCTCGATGAGGCCGACCTCTTGGCCAAAGCGGAGGCTCGCGCCGTGGAAAATGGTTTCGTCGCCTATGAGTTCGAAGTCGCGGAGCTCGACCCGCTGGCGGTCCTGGAGACCCTCGATGAGCCGGCTCCGCGTGGGTACTTCGAAAACCCTTCCCGTCGGCGATCCCATGCCGCCGGCGCCCCCGTGCGTCAGTGGCGCGGCCGAGGAGAGCGTCGCTTCGCCGGCGCCGATGATTGGCTGAAGGAGCTTGATGCCAGCCTGACTTGTGTCGGCGCGCGCCCGCGAGTCATCGCGACCTTTCCGTTCTACCCCGGCACCGATCAGGAAGGAGCCGAAGCCAGGATGTTCCTTCCCGGCTGGCAGGTCGTCAGTGAAGACGGCGTGACCACGGTCACGCTCGTCGAACCGGCCGGCCCCGGCTGCGCCGCCCGCCTCGCGGTCCGGGCCGATGGTTTCCGTCGTTTCAGTTACCGCTCTACCCCGCCGTCGCCCCGCGCGCCGGTTCCGACGGTCTTGTCGGAAGTCGGCGGTGCTTGGTTCCCGTCGGCGGTACTTCGCGCCACCGAACTGATCCGGGAAGGCTCTTTCGAGAAGATCGTGCTATCACGAGCCTTCGACTGGCGTCGGAGCGAACCTTTCAGCGCCTACGCGACGCTGCACCGCCTCCGTCGAGGAAACCCGCAGTGTCACACCTTCCTCGTCGACGAGGACGAAGGCTGTCTGGTCGGTTCAACGCCCGAGACTTTGCTCTCCTTGTTCGACGGAGCCGTCCGTTCCGAATCCGTGGCGGGGACGACCCGTCGCGGCGAATCGGCTTCCGAAGACGCCTCGCTCGCCGAGGCCTTGCTGACGAGTGACAAGGATCGCCGCGAGCATACGGCGGTCACCGCTTCCATCCTGCGTCGATTGCGCATGGTCGGCGTACTCGCCGCGACCTCGCGCAACGCCGAACTCCTCCGCCTTGGCAACGTGATGCACCTCCGTACGCCGATCGAAGGCACCATGCCTGCCGACCGACGATTCCTTGAAGTAGCCGGCGAGCTCCATCCGACGCCAGCGGTCGGCGGCAAGCCGCGCGCCCTCGCCCTACCCTTCATCCCAGGCTTCGAACCCCATCAGCGGGGCCTCTATACCGGCGCCGTCGGCTGGGTCCGCTCGGATGGTCAGTCGGGCAAACTCTTCGTCGCCCTCCGTTGCGCCCGCCTGAAAGGCTCCTCGGCCCGCGCCTTCGCCGGCGCCGGCATCGTCGCGGGCTCCGACCCGGGCGCGGAGGCCACCGAGACCGAGATGAAGCTCCGTACGATCCTCGAGGCGCTGATCTGAGGATGAAGGTCGTCCTGCAACGTGTCCTGAGCGCCTCCGTGAGCGTCGACGGGGTCACCTGCGGTTCGATCGGGCTCGGCTATCTGCTCCTCGTGGGCATCGCCGCCGGCGACGACGAGTCGACCGTCCGCCGCCTCGCCGCCGACGTGGCGAAGGCCCGCCTGATGCCCGACAGCCAAGGCAAGATGGGCGTGAATCTGCGCGATGCCGGCGGCGAAGCCCTTGCGGTCAGCCAGTTCACGCTGCTGGCGGACTTCTCCAAAGGTAACCGCCCCTCGTTCAATGGCGCCGCCCGCCCCGAAGTCGCGCGTCCCTTGTTCGACCTTTTCGTCGCGGAACTTTCGACGCACCTCGGACGAACCGTGCCGACGGGCGTGTTCGGAGCGGACATGCGGGTCGAACTCGTGAATGACGGGCCGGTGACGGTCGTCCTGGAGTAGTTTAGGCTTAACCTCCGGTCGCCTTCGCCCTACCCCTCTGCTTCTTCCATGCTCTCCGTCCGCATCATCCCCTGTCTCGACGTCCATGGCGGCCGCGTGGTCAAGGGCGTGAAGTTCGAAGAGCTGCGCGACGCCGGCGACCCCGTCGCGGTCGCCGCGGCCTACGAGAAGCAAGGCGCCGACGAGCTCGTCTTCCTCGATATCACGGCCTCGAGTGACGAACGTCGCACCATGGTCGACGTCGTCGAACGCACCGCCGACCAGGTCTTCATGCCGCTCACGGTCGGCGGCGGTCTCCGTTCCGTCGAGGACATCCGGACGATGCTTAACGCCGGCGCCGACAAGGTCTCCCTCAACACTTCGGCCATCAAGGATCCCGCGCTCGTCAAGGAAGCCGCCCGCAAGTTCGGCAGCCAGTGCATCGTGGTGGCGATCGACGCCAAGAACGTCGGTCCAGGCAAATGGGAAGTCTTCACGCACGGTGGCCGCAACCCAACGGGCCTCGATGCCATCGCCTGGGCCAAGCAGGCCCACTCCCTCGGCGCCGGCGAGATCCTGCTCACCAGCATGGATCGCGACGGCACGGCCGCCGGTTACGACATCCCTCTGAACCACGCCGTCTCCTCCGCGGTGGAAGTTCCCGTCATCGCCTCCGGCGGCGCGGGCAACTTGGACCACATGGCCGACGTCCTGAAGCAAGGCGGCGCCAGCGCGGTGCTCGCCGCGAGCATCTTCCACTTCGGCACCTACACCGTCCGCCAGGCCAAGGAGCACCTGCGTGCCGCCGGCCTGCCCGTGCGGCTTTAAGCGACGGTCGGCGGCACCGCCTTCGGCATCACCAGGATCTTGTCCAGGCGATGGCCGTCCATGTCGACGACCTCGAAGATATGACCCAAGGCCTCGACGCGGTCACCCTCGTTGGGGATACGACCAAGCGTGCGCATGAGGAAGCCGGAGATGGCCGTGAAGCGACCGGTGCCCTCGCCCGGGAAACGGCCGACGATGCCGGTCGCCTCGCGGAAATCATCCAAGGTCACGATCGCGTCGACGATCCAGCTGCCGTCTTCGCGACGGCGGATCGGCTTCGGCTGCGCGACGGGCGAGCCTTCGTTGGGGAGTTCGCCGACGACGGATTCCAAGACATCATTCAGCGACACGACGCCGCGGACCCGGCCGAACTCGTCGGTCACGAGGGCGATGTGGATCTTGTCCTTACGGAACTTCTCGAGCAGATGCGTGCCGGTGCACTGCGGCGGCACGGTCGGCGGCTCGGTCAGGAGGTCCTTGATCGAGGCGCTGCCGGCCAAGGACAGGTTCGCCCAGAGGCGCTTCACGGAGACCACCCCGAGCGGACGATCCGGCG
This sequence comes from Opitutia bacterium, assembly GCA_947488485.1. Next base: position 11,506 of record CANKZO010000007.1, read on the forward strand.
AGCCGCGGAAGACCGGGAACCAAGTGTGACCCGAGGCGACGACCTTACGCCAATTGACTTCGTCGGAGTCGTCCAAGTTGAGCCAGACGACGCGGTTGCTGGGCGTCATCAGGCGTTCGGCGGTGATGAGGTCGAGCGATAAGGCGCCATGCACCATGCGGTGTTCCGCGGCGTGCAGGACGCCGGAGGCCATGCCCTGGTCGACCATCATGCGCAGCTCGTCTTCGGACATCGTGTCCTCAGGCGTACGCTTCCGACCGAAGAGACGCAGGATGATGTCGGCGAAGAAGCCGAGCGTGCTCACCAGCGGCGAGGCCAGCAAAGAAACCATCATCATCGGACGGGATAACATGACCGCCAATCCTTCCGGATTCGAAAGACCGAGGCGCTTGGGCACGATCTCCGCACAGATGATGGTCAGCGAGCCGATCACGAAGGAGACGCCCATCCGGGAGAGATTGGCGGCGTTGTCGTGCAGCCAGGCGAAGGAACTGGCTTCGAGATGAGGCTGGAGGGCGGCGGCGATGGGCGCCCCGCCAAAGGTGGCGGCGATGATGCTACCGAAGGTCAGACCGACCTGGACGGTGGAAAGGAACTTGGAAGGGTTCGCCAGCAGCTCCAGGGCCGCCTTGGCGCCCTTGCTGCCATCCTCGGCCAGACGCGTCAGGCGGCGACGGTTGGACGACACCAGCGCCATTTCCGAGAGCTCGAAAACACCGATGGTCGCCCAGCAGGCCAATATGACGAATAATTCCACGAAACAGGGCTACGGACTCCCCTGTGGACAGTCAAATCCGCTTGTTCACCCCCACCCTAAGCCTAGGTTAAACCCTCAATGGCGACCCATTTCGAGGCAATCATCGTCGGCAGCGGCATCGGGGGGTTGAGTTTCGCGCTCAACCTGGCCGAACGCGGACATGCCGTCGCGATCGTCACGAAGAAGACCAGTTCCGAGTCGAACACGAATTGGGCCCAAGGCGGCATCGCCTGCGTGACCGACCAGACCGACGACTTCGCCAGCCACGTCCAAGACACGCTCACCGCCGGGGACGGCCTCTGCGACCTCGCGAGTGTCCGTCATATCATCGAAGCCGGCCCGGCCCGGGTCGCCGAACTCATCGCCTGGGGCGTACAATTTGAAAACGGCGTCGACGGCCGTCCCGACCTCGGCCGCGAAGGCGGCCACTCGAAGCGTCGCATTCTCCATGCGCGCGACATGACGGGCCGGGCCATCGAGTCAGCTCTCCTGCGGGCCATCGCGCGCTCGCCTAAGGTGAAGATGCTGGAGCATCACCTCGCGATCGATCTGATCACGCGGGCCAAGCTGGGTCTCTGCCCGATCGGGGCCAACGAAGACCGGGTGCTCGGCCTGCACGTATTGAACACCCAGGCAGGCCGGGTCGAAACCCTCTCCGCCGCGACGGTGGTGCTGGCGACGGGCGGAACCGGCCAGGTCTACCAGTTCACGACCAACCCCGACATCGCCACCGGCGACGGCATCGCGATGGCCTATCGCGCGGGCGCCGAAGTCCGCGACATGGAGATGGTGCAGTTCCATCCGACGGCCCTGAAGGCGCCGGATGGCGGCCGCGCCTTGATCTCCGAAGCCGTGCGCGGCGAAGGCGCGATCCTGCGCGACCTCTCCTTGCGGCCGTTCATGAAGGACTTCCATCCGCTCGGCGACCTCGCGCCCCGTGACATCGTCGCCCGCGCGATCGATTCCGTGATGAAGAAGGATGGCGTGCCTCACGTGCTGCTCGACGCCACGCAGGTCGCCAAGGGCCACCTGCCTGAACGTTTCCCGCACATCTACGAGACCTGCCGCAAGGCGGGCTTCGACCTCGCCACCGAGCCCGTGCCCGTGGTGCCCGCCGCGCATTACCTCTGCGGGGGCGTCGCCACGGACCTGAAGGGCCAGACCACCCTAGCCGGCCTCTTCGCGGTCGGCGAAGTCGCCTGCACGGGCCTGCATGGCGCCAACCGCCTGGCTTCGAACTCCCTGCTCGAAGCGGTCGTCCTGGCCCATGACGGCGCGGCCGCGGCCCACGAGGAGATCCTTCGGTCGACGCCACCCGCCGGCGCCCTGCCGGCCTGGATCGACGGTTCGGCCGGCGATCCCGATGAACGCGTCGTGCTGACCCACAATTGGGATGAGCTCCGCCGCACGATGTGGGATTATGTCGGCATCGTCCGTTCGACGAAGCGCCTGCAGCGCGCCCGCACCCGCATCGGGACCTTGTCCGACGAAGTCCGCGAGTACTATTGGAATTTCCGCGTCGAACCTCGCCTACTGGAGCTACGCAACCTGATCCAAGTCGCCGAACTCATCATCGACTGCGCCCTGCAACGTCGGGAGAGCCGCGGCTTGCACTTCACCCTCGATTATCCGGCGAAGCTGGCCGAAGCCCGGCACACTTCGGTCCGTCGCCCGCTCGGCCGCGCATGAAGATCGCCATCGTCGGAACCGGAGCCCTCGGTGGTTGGTATGCCGGCTTGTTAACCGAAGCCGGCCATGAGGTCCATTGTCTCGCCCGCAGCGACCACGAAGTGATCAACCGTGACGGACTGACCCTCCGGAATAAAGGAACGCAACGCATCGTGCGCGTCGCCTCAGCCACGCCGGAAGCCGCCTCGATCGGGCCCTGCGACCTGGTCGTGGTGACGCTCAAGTCCACCTCCAACGCCGCCCTGCCGGGACTCCTCGGCCCTTTGCTTGGTCCGGCCACCCTCGTCGTGACCCTGCAAAATGGCATGGGCAACGTCGAAGCCCTCGCGCAACTCCTGCCTGCCGAACGCATCGTGGCCGGACTCTGCTTCGTCTGCATCAATCGGTTGGCTCCGGCCGTCATCGACACCACGCTCGCCGGCTATGTCCGCATGGCCGCCGCCGCCGGGCCGATCAACCCCGCCGTCGAACATTGCGTCGCGATTTTCGCCGCCGCCGGGGTCGACTGTCAGGCCGAAGCCTCGCTGGAAGCCGTGCTGTGGAAGAAGCTCTGCTGGAACATCCCCTTCAACGGACTCGCCATCGCCGGCGGTAGCATCACGACGGACCTCATTCTCGCCGACCCCGCGCTCAACGAGCGTGCTTACTTACTGATGAAAGAAGTCCAGGCGGCGGCCGTCGCCCGCGGACATGGTTTCGAAGACACCCATATCAAACGTCAGTTCGTCGTCACCGTCGGCATGGGACCTTATCGTCCGTCCAGCCTCATCGATTTCGTCGAAGGTCGGGACGTCGAAGTCGAAGGCATCTGGGGCGAACCCCTCCGACGCGGACAAGCGGCCGGCGTGGCGATGCCTGAGACCGAGAAGCTGGTGGCCGAGATCAAGTCCCGGATCGCCACACGCAAGTAAGGCTTCAACGTCCGAGCTTCTCTAGCTGATCACGAACAAGGTCGGCGATTCGCTCCTTGGACAGGAAACTGGCTTGCTGATCCGAGATCGCCTCAAACGAGTCCAGCACTCTGCCGCTCCGGTCCACCAAGGTCAGGCGAAGCGAAACCTTGCCGACGAGCAGGCCGGGTCTCACCGAATGCGCGGACCACACAGCGTACAGAATCGCATCCGCGCCGGCGCGCTCAGTGGCCGCCACATATCCGCGGGACCGCAGCACGCGGACCGATGTATCATGGATGACGTCGCCGCAAAGGGCCAGGGCTGGCGAGGGGGCGCGGATGACTTCCTCGACGTAGACGCTTCGCACCGGGACAGGCGGGGCGTCCGGACCGGCGCAGCCGGCCAGACCGAGCGCAAAGCAGCCCAGAAAGCGGAGGGTCGCCTGCCTGAATCGGTGCATAACTTGTTTATTACCCGTTCTCGCCCCGCGTCCAGCAGGGACATGATGGGACGGGTTGACCTTTGCGCCTAGCGGAGGTCCCCTCTCCCTCCATGGCCCGAGTCCAAGCCGTCACGTTCGACCTCGCAGGCACCCTGCTCTTCCCGCACCCCTCGGTGGGGGCGGTGTATGCCGCGTGCGCCAAAGCCCATGGCGTCGAGATCGAAGCCGCCGTCTTGGATGCGGCCTTCCCGTTGGCGTTCAAAGGCGGACCGAAGAACGCCAAGCCTGAGGTCTTCTGGCGGGAAGTCGTCCAACGCTGCTTCGGCCCCGCGCTCCCCTCGTCCAAGACCGAGCTGGTCTTCCAGTCGTGTTGGGAGGCCTTCGCCAAGCCCGAAGCCTGGCGACTCGCCCCGGGCACCCTGCAAGCCATCTCGGCGATCCGCTTCCTCGGCGTCCGGGTCGGCGTGCTTTCGAACGCGGACGCGCGGATGCGCAAGGTCCTCGAAGGACACGGGCTCATGAAGCATCTCGACGGCGTCTTCCTTTCAGAGGAAACCGGTTACACGAAGCCAGATGCCCGCGCTTTCGGCCAGGCCGCACGCTCCTTGGGCGGCGCGGTCTCCGGCCTGGTTCATTTCGGCGATAGCCCGACCGAGGACGGCGAAGGCGCCCGCGACGCCGGCGCGACCGGCGTGGTCGTGGGCGGAGCGCACGCACCCGAACGCTGCCTGCGCAACGAACGCATCTCCGAGGCACCCTACGCGGTCCGCGCCCTGCTCACCGAAGGAAAGCTCAAGGGTAAGTTCTCGCGCACCGTCCAGAACCTCCTCGCCAACCTACGCGGCCTGCCGGAAGACCGCGGACGTTCCAGCGACCGACCGCTCAAGACGATCGACGATGCGGTGCAGGACGCCTTCAAGAAGCTGCGCTTGGACAAGCCCGTGCCCGAGACGGCCATCGTCGCGCACTGGCTGGAACTCCTGCCGTTGAAGCTGGCGAAACGGTCTGCCCCGCTCCGCGTGCTCGAAGGCGGCAAACTCGTGGTGCAATGCGAGAACTCCGTCGTGAAGTCGGAGATCCGCTTCCATGAACGCGCCATGCTGGCGAAGATCCGACTCCTGCGCGGCTGCCAGGAGGTCCGCGCGATCAGCTTCGTCAACGCCTGATCAGTTCGCCTTCGGCTCGTACGGACGCTGGAAGACGTCCTTGAAGTCGTAGACGTCCTTGAAGTCCTCGAGGTTATCTTCCTCGGAACGGCCGAACAGACCCGTGTCGATGATATTGAAGACCACGTTGCCGACGTCGACGGACTTGCGCAGGCCCCAGTTATGGAGCAAGGGATACGACATCGGCCCGTAGGTCTCGAGCACATGCTGACGGAAACCCTCGAGCAGCTGCGGGCCCGAGACATGGCGGTTCACGATGCTCTTCCCCTTCTTGGGTTCGCCGTGGACGATCTTCTGGGCGTGGTCGAGACCGAGACGCACGACGTCATAGGCCTGCGGCTGATAGCGGGCATCCTTCAAGCGGATGAGGCGGACGGCTTCGTCGAAATCCATGATCAGGACAGCTTGGCGAGCTCGGCGAGCAGCCGGGCGTTCTGGGCTTCGGTGCCGACGGTGAGGCGGAGCCAGCCCGTCATACCGTAACCGCGGAGCGGACGGACGATGACGCCGGCCTTCTGCAAGGTGGTGAAGGCCTCCTCGGCCTTAGGAATCTGGGCCGCCAGGAAGTTGGCCTTCCCGTCGATGAAGGCGAAGCCGAGCTGCTTGAGACCGGCGGACAGCTGGGCGATACCGGCGGCATTGACCTCACGGGTGCGACGCACGAAAGCGTCGTCGTCGAGGGCGGCCTCGGCGGCGGCCAAGGCCGGCAGGTTGACGTTGAAGGGCTGGCGGACGCGGTTGAGCAGCCCGCAGACTTCCGTCGAACCCATCAGGTAACCGACGCGCAGGCCGGCGAGACCATAGGCCTTGGAGAAAGTGCGGGACAGGACCACCTTGCGCCCGGACTTCATCAGCGGGCGCAGATCAGCCGACGCCTCGAGGTATTCCGTGTAGGCTTCGTCGAGACAGAAGATGACGTCTTCCGGCAACGAAGCGGCGAAGGCGAGAATATCGGCCGGCTCGTCGGTGCCACCGGTGGGATTATTGGGGCTAGCCAAGAAGACGATCCGGGTCTTAGGCGTGACCGCGGCACGCATGGCCTTCAGATCATGACGGTAGCCGGGCATCGGTACTTCCACCGGGGTAGCGCCGAAGAGCATCGTCGCGAGCTTGTAGACGATGAACGCCTGCGAGCCGAAGACGACCTCGTCGCCGGGACGAAGGAAAGCCTGCGCGAGCAGGATCATCACCTCGTTGGAACCGTTGCCGATGACGAAATTGCCCGGCTCGAGCGCCCACTTCTTCGCAAGCTTCTCCCGGAGGAAGGTGCACCCGCCATCCGGGTAGAGATGACAGTTATCAAGGGCCTTGTGCGCGGCGGCCAGGCCCAGCGGCGAAGGGCCGAGGGGGTTCTCATTCGATGCCAGCTTGATGACGGCGGACGGGTCGAGCCCGAACTCCCGGGCGACGACTTCGATGGGCCGACCAGCCTCATAGACGGGCTGAGTCAGCACAGGGCGATTGGCGAGGTCGGCGTAGGTGGCCATGTGTGGAACACTCATGAGGGAGAATCCCCTCAAGGCAAGCGTCCGCATGCCGCCTCCCCGCTTGCCAGCGAGGGGGGCGACAGGTAGACGAACGCACATGAAGATCATCGTCACAGGGGCCTCCGGTTTCCTTGGCCGCGAAGTCTGCCTCGCCGCCTTGCGCCGCGGCCATGAGGTGCTGGCGCTAGGCGGCTCCCGCGCGCCCGTGGTACCGGGCGTAGCGCAGGCCCGCGCCTTCGATCTCTGCGCCGAGGCCGCGCTCGAAGCCCTCGTGCTCGAAGAGTTCCCGCACGCCGTCGTCCATTGCGCCGCCTTTCCGACGATCGAAGCCTGCCAGGCCGACCCCGCCCGCGCCCAAGTGCTCAACGCGGAAGTCCCGAAGAAGCTGGCGCAGCTCTGTTTCCACTTGGGTGCGAAACTCGTCCACCTTTCCACCGACACGGTCTTCGACGGCGTCGCCGGCAACTATCAGCCCACCGACCAACCTAAGCCGCTCAATCTTTATGGAGAGACCAAAGCGGCCGCCGAGGTCGAAGTCCTGCGCTACGGCCGCGAGCACGCCGCCGTGTTGCGCACTTCGCCGATCATCGGCAACTCCGTGAGCGGCGACCGGGGTCTGCACGAAAGGCTCTTCGTCTCCTGGAAAGAAGGCCGGCCGGCTTCGCTCTTCACCGACGAGATCCGCCAGCCAGTCGAAGTCTCGAATCTCGCGGACGTGACGATCGAGCTTTGCGAACGGAATAACCTATCGGGCCTTTACCACTGGGCTGGCACTGAGGCCATGAGTCGCCACGAGATCGGCTCCCGCATCGCCCGTCACTTCGGATTGGATGCCGACAGTCTGGTGCGCCCGATCACCCGGGCTGAAGTTCCGGCCGCCGCCGCCCGCCCTCGAGACCTCAGCCTCAGACTTCATCCCCTCGCCGGCAAGCTGCGCACGCCCGCCCAGTCTTTCGAAGATCAATTGGCGCAGCTGCGCGTCCCTCGGGGCAGCGAGGACTGGTACGAGCAGGCGACCGGCCGAAAGGTCGTGCGTCGTCTCGAAAAAGGCATAGACTTCTGAGCATGGATGTCCTGCCCCGCCAAGCTGCCGACGCTGTCGTGAACATGGCGGCCGACCAGATGCTGCTGGAGCACTACCCTGCCCCCGATCGCGTCCGCTTTCGCCCGTTCGCGTGGTCCGAGCCGAGCTATACCTTCGGCGTCTCTCAGGCATGGGCTAAGTATCGCGCCCTGGTCCCGGCGAATCTCCCTCTAATCCGACGCTGCACCGGCGGCGGCCTCGTCTCACACCTCGACGATTGGACCTTCGCCTTGGTCATCCCGCCCGCTCATCCGCTTTTCAAAGCCGATGCCATGGCGACCTACGCCGCGGTCCATGAGGCGCTGTTGGCGGCCTTGGTCGCGCAAGGACAGCCGGTGAAACTTTCCCCCGTCCCGGAAGGTCAGCGCGAATTCCAAGCTCCCGACGCCTGTGCGCAGCGTGCCGAGCCCAACGATCTCGTCCGCTCCGACGATGGCCGCAAGGTCGCTGGCGCCGCGCAGAAGCGTAACCGGCACGGCTTGCTCATCGAAGGCTATGTCTGGAAGCCGTTCCTGACCGGCTGCGACTGGCTGCGCTTCGAAAAAGATTTCGTCACGCAACTAGGACGCGTCCTGCAGAGCGCGCCGGTCGACGTCCCTGAACCGATGTACGATCAGTTCGACCACGAAGGCACTTGGGCCAAGTTCGCTTCAAAGGAGTGGAACCAGCGGATTTAAGCGAACAGGTCTAATTCCGGACCTGCTTCCTTGCCCGTCGGCTTGGCCGCTACCGCCTTCTTGGGCGAAACCGATGGCACGGCCTGCGCCGAGGCTGCCGGGGCCTTGGCGGGCAAGCCAGACCCGGCCTCGAGGCCGCCCAGGATCTCGCGGGCTCGCTGGACGACAGCCGGTGGCATGCCGGCGAGGCGGGCGACCTGGATACCATAGGAGCGGTCCGCGGCGCCGGGCACGACCCGGCGGACGAAGACGATCTCGTCCTGCCACTCCTTGACCGCGACGGACCAATTCCGCAGACGGGGACGGTCCGCGGCCAGCTTGGTAAGTTCGTGGTAATGGGTAGCGAAGAGCGTACGCGGTCCGGCGGAGCCTTCGCCGTGAAGATGTTCGGCGACCGCCCAGGCGATGCTGATGCCGTCGTAAGTGCTCGTGCCACGGCCGATCTCATCCAGGACGACGAGCGAACGGACGGTCGCGTTGTTCAGGATGTTGGCGGTCTCGTTCATCTCGACCATGAACGTCGAGTTGCCGCGCGAAAGTTCATCGGACGCGCCGACGCGACAAAAGATACGATCGACGAGACCGATGCGGGCCTTGGTGGCGGGGACCCAGCAGCCGAGATGCGCCAGCAAGGCGATCAACGCGACCTGCCGGATGTAGGTCGACTTACCCGCCATGTTCGGGCCGGTCAGCAAGGCGATCTGCTCGCCCGAACCGGCGAGACGGGTATCGTTAGGCACGAACGAACCGGCGCCGGGACGTGCCTGCAGCATGCGTTCGACGACGGGATGACGACCTTGCTCGATCTCCAAGACATCGGAATCGTCGACGAGCGGCTGGTACCAGTTGGCTTCGCGGGCCAGGTCGGCCCATCCACGCAGGACATCGACTTCGGCGACGACAAGGGCGGTGGCGAGCAACGCTTCGGTGCGGGCGACGACCTCCGCCAGCAAGGCTTGGAAAAGTTCGGTCTCCCGGGCGAGCGCCTGCTCATCGGCGCGGAGCACCTCGCGTTCCTTGGTGCGAAGTTCTTCGGTGGTGAAGCGCTCGGCGTTCACCATGGTCTGCTTGCGGATGTAATCCGCCGGGACGGCAGCCAGGTTGGCCTTGGTGATCTCAATGGCGTAACCGAAGGCGCCATTGTAGCGGACCTTCAGCGACTTGATGCCCGTGCGGTTCTGTTCGTTGCGCTCGAAATCCGCGATCCAGCCCTTGCTGTCCGAAGCGAGCGAGCGAAGGCGGTCGAGCTCCGCGTCGAAGCCGGTGCGCAAGGCTCCCCCTTCGGTCAGGTCGACCGGGAGTTCGTCGCCAAGGGCGGCTTCCAGACGAGTCAGCAGCGCCGGTTCGGTCTCGATGCGCGCGGCCAACGCCGCAAGGGTACCTCCGGGCAAGGCCTGCAGCTCTTCGCGCAAAGGAGGCAGCGAACGCAACGTATCGCGGATGCCGCCCAGTTCGCGGGGATTGCGCAGACGATTCTGGAGTCGGGCGAGGATGCGGGCGAGGTCGCGGACTCCGCGCAAGGCTTCGGCGACGCGAGAAGCCGCACCGGGGTGACGGACGAATTCGCCGACGGCGGCCTGACGACGGCTGATCAGTCCGAGTTCAGTGGACGGCTCCGCGAGCCACAAAGCCAGCAGACGAGCCCCCGCGGGTGTCTCCGTCCGGTCGATGGTCTCCAGCAATGAACCTTCACGGGCACCGCCCGAAGCCGCGAAGAGCTCGAGGTTGCGGGACGAAGCGGCATCCAGGAGGACCGAGTCGCCGAGTTTGGCTTCGATGAGGCGGAACAGGTTCTTGGGACGATCGCAGAGCGAATCAGTGACGTAGCCCAGCACCGCGCCGGCGGCGCCAAGGGCGGCATGTTCGTCGGTCAGACCGAAGCCAGCCAGCCCATGGACGGAGAGCGTCTGAGCGACCAGGCGCGCGCCGGCGGGGCCGTCGAAGTTCCAGCCCGGCAGCCGGGAGACCGCCCTACCCTGCAGGAAGACTTCGAGGGCCTCGCGATCGGCCGCGGACGGCTCGAGTCCTTCGGGCAGGATGATTTCGCGGGGCGAGACCGAATGAAGCAACGGGAGCAGACGCGAAGGGCTGCTGTCTGTAGCGAGACGGAAATCAGCCGTCGAGACGTCGAGCCAGGCGGCATGCCAACCTTGCTTGTCCCAACAGAGCGCGGCCAGGTAGTTGCCGCGACGGGAGTCGAGCTGAGAGTCCTCCAGGGCCGTGCCCGGGGTCAGGATGCGGGTCAGTCCGCGACGCACGAGCTTACCGGCGACGGGGGCTTCCAACTGGTCGCAGATCGCGACCTTCCAGCCGGCAGCCAGGAGCCGATTCACGTAAGCCGGGGCGGCGTGGTGCGGAAGGCCGGCCATCGGCGTCTCGTGCCGCTTCGTGAGCGTCAACCCGAGCACCTTCGCGGCGACCTCGGCGTCATGACCGAAGACTTCGTAGAAGTCACCGAGACGGAAGAGCAGGATCGTGCCTTCCGCGAGTTTGTCGCGGAACTCACGGTACTGCCGCTGCATCGGGGTTTCCTTCTCCACGCAAAGGAGCGAAAGCCCCGGGAGGGTCTCCGCAAGTGCGGACTACCGGCCCCGGCCCGGACGGACCGGGAAGTTGCTCACATCAGCTGGGCGGCGAGTTCGGACAAGGCGCTACGGACCCCGCTGAGGAGTCGCACATTGGCCGTGATGGCGTGGCCCTTCATGCGCTCATGAGTATGAATGAGCCCGTTGGACTTACCGTCGAGATAGGGAGTGTCGACCTGGTCGAGGTCACCGATGAGGACGACCTTGGAGCCTTCCCCGATGCGGGTGATGACGGTCTTGGCCTCATGCGGGGTCATGTTCTGGGCTTCGTCCACGATCATGAAAGCGTGGCCGATCGAGCGGCCGCGGATGAACGTCATCGCCTCGATCTCGATCAGGCCCGAGTCGATGAGCCACTGGTAGGGCTTACGCGGCTGATTGATCGCCTGGAACTGCGAACCGAAGATCGGTTGAGGCGTCTTCATCGCCTGGGCTTTCTTTTGGCGGCGTTGCGTGTCGGTCGCGACGGCTTCCTTCGCGGTCGGCGTCGCGGCGGCGTTGCCGTTCTTCGAGAAGAGCACCTCGAGATTGTCGAAATAAGGCTGGATGTAGGGTGACAGCTTCTCCTCCTTGGAGCCGGGCAAAGCGCCGATGTCCTTGCCGATCTGCACGACCGGACGCGAGACGTAGAGCTTCTTATAAGGAGAGAAGTCGCTGAGCACCTGGGACAGCGCCGCGGCGATCGACAGGAAGGTCTTACCGGTGCCGGCACGACCGAAGCAGGTGACCAGGCGGATCTCCGGATTCAGCAAGGCGTCCAGGAAGATCCACTGCTCGAAATTCTTGGGGATGACGCGCATGCCGCGGGGCATCTGCAGGCCCTTGCGGGCGCCGCTGTCGGAGGACATGAATTCGCGGTAAAGACCCAGCGGGACGAAGGCGCCGTCGCCGAGGTGGCGGGCGGGCTCGCTCCAGGAGTCCGAAGTGAACATCACGTATTCGTTGATGAGCAGCGGCGGCTCTTCCTTCACCTTCACCTGGACCTGGCCGAGCTCCCGGAAATCGCGCATCGCGGCGGCGGTGACCTTGATCGTGCGGTAGTCGCCGACGTCGCTGGTCTCGACGCGGTCGTTACGGTAATCTTGGACCTCGAGGCCGAGAGCCTGCGCCTTCAGGGCCATGCAGGCGTCCTTGGTGACGAGAATGACCGCGCCCTTGGAGGTGTCGCGCAGATAGATCGCGGAGGCGATGATGCGGTGGTCGGGGGCGTCGACCTGCATGAAGACCGCGCGCAGGCGTTCGGCCTTCGTGCCGCTGAAGTGGTCGCGGATCAGCGCCTCGTTGATCACGATGCGCAGTTCGCCGCCGTCACGGAGATCGGCGTGCAGCGAACCCGGCTTCGAGGGATCGCCGTCGACGATGTCCTTCAAGGGCCGATTCTCGAAGAGCGCCCGGATGGCCCGGTTCACGCGGCGCGCGCTGGCGCCGAGCTGACCTTGCTGGGTCTTCAGACGATCGAGCTCCGACAAGACTTCGACGGGCACGGCGACGATGTGCTCATCGAACTTGAACAGGGACTCGGGATCGTGAATCAGTACGTTGGTGTCCAGGACGTAAGTCTTTTTCACGTCCTTCATGTTGTCCGTTCCCCGAGGGCGGGCAACCTGTAAAAACTTATTTCGGCGGATCGATCGCGCGAAGGTAATCCCAACTATAGATGCCGGTCCGGTGTCCGTCGCTGAACTCGAAACTCACCGCATAGTTACCCACGCGACTCATCCCTGTCACCGTCACGCCGGGAAACCGACGGGGTCCGTCGCCGCCCCAGCGCTGGCCAAGGATGTCCACCTCCCCCATGTTCTCCGCGCTCGGGGAAAGTTCCCGCAGGAGCTCCGCCCGCAGGCACTGCTCATGTCCGTCCTCCCAGGTGAGGGCGACGAAGTCCCCGATGATCTGAAGGTCGCGTGGCGGCCGCATGGGACGAAAGTGGTCGGGTCGAGGGCGGGCGCAAGCGGGTACGTGTCGGACGACCTTGACTCCGTGCCGCCGCTGGAGACCCTGCCCTCTCATATGGCAGGCGTAGGCAAACTCCTCAAACAGGCCCAGAAGATGCAGCGTGGCATCGCCGAGGCTCAACAGCAGCTCGCAGCCGAAAGGCTCGAAGTCTCCCACGGCGGCGGCGCGATCCGCGTGACGGTCGACGGCCATGGGCTCGTCCACGGGCTGTCGATCGACCCCGAGTTCCTCAAGGAAGAGAAGAGCGTGGTCGAACAGGCCCTCGTGCTCGCCCTCCAGGAAGCCTCGGCCAAGGCCCGTGTCTTGCACGAGGCCACGATGTCGAAGGCCACGGCCGGTTTCTCCCTGCCCGGGATGTGATCGCCCGTGACCCCTTCTTTCGACAAGGTCCGCCAGCTCCTCAAGATGCTTCCCGGCATGGGGCATCGCTCCGCTGAACGCCTCGCCCTCCACTTGCTGGTCGAGCGCCCCGGCAAGCTCGCGCCTCTGCTCGAATCCTTGCAGGCCGCCGCCGCGGCCGTCCGGCGTTGCGGTCGTTGCGGCAGTCTCGCCGAAACCGAGCTCTGTCCGGTCTGTCAGGACGTCAAACGCGACCCCGCCGCCGTCTGCGTGGTCGAACAGGTCCCCGACCTCATGGCCATCGAGCGCTCCTCGGCTTATCGTGGCACCTACCACGTCCTGCACGGCCGCCTGTCCCCCATCAACGGCGTCGGTCCGGATCAGCTCAACCTCGCGACGTTCGAGCAACGCCTGAAGGACGAACCCATCACCGAGGTCGTCCTCGCGCTGGGTAATGACATCGAAGGCGAAGCGACCTGCCACTATATCACCGAAGCAATCCAAGCGATCCGTCCGAGCATCAAGGTCTCGCGCATCGGTTTCGGTCTTCCGAGCGGCAGCGGCCTGACTTTCGCCGACCCCGCCACGCTCCGGAGCGCCTTGGAGGGTCGTCGCGATGTCGCCAACTGACCTGCTGGCCTACCCGGAGTCCGCCGAAGCTTTCTGGGTCGGGCAGGCGGAACTGGCTGCCGAACGTGTCGGCGACGAAGCCCTGGAACGCATGACGCCGGCGGTGGCGCACCTCTCCGACCTCTTCACTACCGAGCGGCCCGACCGTAAGTTCCCAGACTACTTCGCCGACCCCCGACTGCTCGCGGCTTACGGCGTCTTCTTCCTCCCGCAGAGTTTCACCCGCACGTCGTTTGCGCTGGCCCAGATCTGCGGTCTCCGCGGATGGCGCCCCTCGACGGCTACCCCCGCCATCCTCGACCTCGGTTGCGGACCTGGCTCGTGCGGCGTCGCCGCGGCGCATCGCCTCCGTCAGTTGGGCATCGACGGCAGCCAGCTGACCGGCGTCGATAAATCCCCGAGCGCGCTGGCGGCGATGGAATCCTTCGGCCGCGAGGTCCTCGGAGCCGATGCCACCGTCCGCACGCGCATCGGCGACGCCGCCCGCCCGGACACCTGGCCGGAAGGACGATTCGACCTGATCGTCGCAGGCTTCGTCCTGAACGAGATGCCGCAACTGGACGCCCCTGCCCTGCTTCGCTGGTTCGGGGAACTCAAGGCCCGGCTCGCGCCCGGCGGACTCATCCTGATCCTCGAGCCTGCCTTACGCATCACCGCCGAACGCCTGCAGCGGCTGAGCGACGCGGTCGCGGCCGGCGAGATGACGCGTATCGCGCCGGAACTCGACGCCCTGCCGGATCCGCAGCTCGGCGCCGGCGAACACTGGAGCCACGAGACCCGCGCCTGGGAAGCCCCGGCGTCGACGGAGTTCGTCAACCGTCACCTGCATCGAGACCTGCGGGAAGTCCGTTTTTCGTTCGCGGCGTTCTCCGATGCTTCGATGGCGCCGTTGCCTCCCGGCCTGGGCCGGCTCATCTCCGACGTCCAGATCATCAAAGGGCTGCTCCGCTTCATCACCATCCGGGATGGCCGCATCGAATCCGTCGAAGTCCCGACCCGCGGTCTGTCGAAGCATGAGGTCAAGAAGCTCGCGGCCCGGTTCGGGCGCGGCGACATCGTCCGCCACCCTCATGTGGCGGCGACGAAGCTCCGCTTGGCGAATCACGAGGAATTAGAGGTCTTTTGGACGCCGACCGGCCCCTGAGCATGATATTGTAACATTCCTGGCAGGGCATTTGTTTGCCTGCGGTGAACCTAAGGAACCTAATAGGGTCGGCTGCGTCGCCATCCGTCGCGGTCTCACCTCACTCTCCCATGTTCAACCGCGAACTCAGCTGGCTCAGTTTCGACCGAAGGGTCCTCGAACTCGCCGAAGACGAAAGCATCCCGCTGCTGGAACGCGTCCGCTTCCTCTCGATCGCCAGTTCCAACCTCGATGAATTCTTCGAGATCCGGGTCGCCGGCATCATGCAGCAGGAGGAATCCGCCAGCCATCCCGCCACGCGGGAGTTCCTGACCGAAGTCCTCGCCAAGGCGCGCTCGCTCGTGGATGCCGAACAGGCCTGCTGGAAGAACCAGCTCCTGCCGGCGCTGGCCGCCCAAGGCATCGTCTTCAAGGCGCGCGAGCAGCTGAACGAAGCCGACCGCGCCGAACTCTCCCCTCGCTTCGACAGCGACATCTTCTCCGCGCTGACGCCGTTGGCGATCGACCCTTCCCACCCTTTCCCCGTCCTCACCAACAAGGGCCTCTACCTCCTCGTGCTCCTCCGCGACCCGACCGACGGTGAGATCCGGCGCGCGGTCGTCCCGGTGCCCCGGGTGCTCCCGCGGGTGCTCACGGTCGGCCGAGGGGCGCAGCAGGCCTACACGCTGCTCAGCCACGTCATCCAGCTGTTCATCCATCGCCTGTTCCCGGGGCTCGAGCTGCAGGGCTCGTGGGCCTTCCGCATCACGCGGAACAGCGACCTTTACGTCGACGAAGAAGAAGCCGGCAACCTGCTCGAGGCCATCGAGGAAGAGATCCGCAACCTACGTAAAGGCGCGCCGGTCCGGCTTGAGATCGAAGCCGACGTCCCCGAGGGCGAGATGCGCTGGCTGCTCCAGTCGATCGGCCTTTCGGCGGATAACGCCTTCCGGGTCGCCGGCCCCGTCAACCTCCTCCGCCTGGGCAGCCTCATCGACCTGATCCCGCGTCCTGACCTGCTCTATCCGACGTTCGTGCCCGCATTGCCGCCCGAGTGCGTCGATCCGGCCAAACTTTACGCGCGCATCGCCCAGCAGGACCTGCTCCTGCACCACCCTTACGAATCCTTCACGCCCGTCGTCGACTTCATCCGCCAGGCCGCCAAAGACGAAAGCGTCGTCGCCATCAAGCTCACGCTCTATCGCACCAGCGGAGACTCCCCCGTGGTCGAAGCCCTCAAGGAAGCTGCCCGTAACGGCAAGCAGGTCACGGCCTTGGTCGAACTCCGGGCCCGCTTCGACGAACTCAATAACATCGAATGGGCCCGCCAGCTCGAGGAAGCCGGCGCGCACGTCGTCTACGGCCTCGCGGGCCTCAAGACGCACTGCAAAGCCTGCCTCGTCATCCGCCAGGAAAAGGGCGGACTGCGTCGTTACGCCCATCTGGGTACCGGTAACTACAACCCCCGGACCGCGCGCGTCTACACCGACTTCTCGCTCTTCACCGCGGACGCCGAGGTCACGGCCGACGTCGGCCTGCTCTTCAACGTCCTGACCGGGAACCTCAGCCGGCCCAAGTTCAAGCACCTGCTCGTGGCGCCCTTCGATCTCGCCCGACGCATCGTCGAGCTCATCGACGCCGAAGCCTCGGCCGCGAAGGCCGGACGTAAGGCGACGATCTTCGCCAAGGTGAACAGCATGGTGGACCCTGACGTCATCGCCGCGCTCTATCGCGCGTCCGCCGCCGGCGTGAAGATCGAGCTCGTCGTCCGCGGCGTCTGCTGCCTCCAGCCCGGCGTCGCCGGTCGCAGCGAGAACATCCGCGTCCGCACCTTCCTCGGCCGCTTCCTCGAACACAGCCGGCTTTTCCGCTTCGAAAACCACGGAGGCGACCCGGTCATCCTGATGGGCAGCGCCGACTGGATGCCGCGCAACTTCCTGCGCCGCGTCGAGTGTGTCTTCCCTCTGCGCAACAAGGCCCTGCGTCGCCGGGTCGAAGCCGAAGTCATCGCGACCTACATGGAGAGACTCGGCGACGCCAAGGAACTCCGAGCGGACGGCAGCACCGTGGCCTGCGCCCCGAACGGCCGCCTGGCGCCCTGCGCCCAGGACGCGTTCCTCGGACTGGCCCGCCGGCTCGTGCCGGAAGACGTCAGCGAACCGAAGAAGAAGGCCCCAGGCAGATCCGCTCGACGGCCGCGTTGAAGCCGTCCTCGGCGCCGAGGATCTCGACCTCGAGGCGGACATACATCAGCGGGATCGGCGGACGGAAACGTGACTGCAGGCGGACCGCGTCCTTCTCGGTCGTCACGATCATCTCCGCCTTGGCCTGCATGGCCTGATCGAGCACTTCGTCCAGGTCTTCGTCGTTGAAAGCGTGGTGGTCGAGGAAGCGTCGGTTCGACGCGAGCAGGGCTCCCTGCCCCGTCAGCAGTTCTTCGAAACGTTCGGGCGTCGCGATGCCCGAGAACGCCGCGATACGCTTGCCGGCGAGCGCGGACATCGGCAACCGGAGCGGACCGTCGACCTCGACGAGTTCCTTCGCGCCGTGCGCGCAGGCGATGATCTCCGCCTTGGGATTGTGCCGTCGGATGAGCGCGACGAGGGCCGGATCGGGCGCCCCGACCGATTTCGTCAGGAAGACATAGGAGGCGCGGCTCAGGTTGGCGACCGGCTCGCGCAGCACCCCGCGGGGCAGCAGGGAGCCGTTGCCGAAAGGATCGCGACTATCCACGAGCAGCAGGTTGATCTGGCCGCGCAGCGGCAGATACTGCAGACCGTCGTCGAGCAGGATGGTGTCCACGCCGAAGCGACGCAGGGCGAAGCGCCCGCCCTCGACGCGGTCGCGGTCGACGATGACCACGACGCCGTCGCCGCACAGGTTCTGCGCGAGCATGTAAGGTTCGTCGCCGGCTTCATCCGGACCGACGAGCACCGAGCGACCGTCCGACACGACCAACGGATCGGGCCGGCTCACCTGGGTCAGCCAGCGCCAGAAACGTTTCATCATCGAATCCGAAGCTCCTTTGTAGCCTCGCGAAAGGATCGCGACGCGGCGACCGCGGGCCGCCAGGACCTTCGCCATCTTCAGCACGATCGGCGTCTTACCCGTCCCGCCGACCGTCAGATTACCGACGACCACCACCTTGCAGCCCAAGGGCGTGTCACGGAACACCCGGTTGCGGTAAAGCCAGAGACGCAGCCTGACCAGGACTTCGAAGACCCAGGACAGGACCTTGAGAAAAGCCCCGAGCAAGGCCGGCCCGACCCCGCTCCGCCGTCCGTAGACTACGTCTACGGCATAGCTCGCGATCGCCTCTCCTAGGGAGGAAAAGTACCCTCTATGCTTCGCGGCCATGGACGAATTGATGCAAAGTTGTTTGACGAAGGCAACCATCCCGATTGAGAAGGACGACCCAGCGCCATGCTCGTACACCTGTTGCGCACCAAACTTCTCCGAGCCGAGGTCACCGCGGCCCGGCTCGATTACGAAGGCTCCTTGGCCATCGACCGCGAGCTCATGGCCCTCGTCGGGATGCTCCCCTATGAGAAGATCCTGGTCGGCAACATGGCCAACGGCGAGCGTTTCGAGACCTACGCCATCCCCGCTCCGGCCGGGACCCGCGAAGTCTGCCTGAACGGCGCCACCGCCCACCTCGGCAAGGCCGGGGACCTCCTGGTCATCATGACCTTCACCAGCGCCGACGAATCCGTCGCGGCCACGTGGAAGCCTCGTACCGCCACCCTCGCGGAACGTAACCGACGCATCGTCCGCCTCGAAAACCCCGAAGTCCCCGTCGAACTCCTCACCACCTTCCAAAGATGAGCTATCGCCTCTATATCCCCGGTCCCCTCACCGTCTCCGACTCGATCGTCCAGGCCATGGGCAAGCCCATGATCGGCCATCGCTCCGGCGACTTCGTGAAACTCTACAACGACATGCAGCCCCGCCTGCAGTCGATGTTCTTCACCCAGGACCCGGTCTACCTCGCCACCAGCTCCGCCTGGGGCGTGATGGAAGGCGCCCTGCGCAACGTCTGCCGCAAGGGCGTGCTCAACTGCATGAACGGCGCGTTCTCCGACAAGTGGAACGACGTCGCCAAGCGCTGCGGCAAGTACGCCGAGGCCCTGAAGTTCGAGTGGGGCCAGCCCGTCGACCCGGCCGCCGTCCGCGCCGCCCTCGCCACCGGCAAGTTCGACTGCATCACCTTCATCCACTCCGAGACCTCGACCGGCACCCTCTCGCCCATCGCCGACATCATGGCCGTGGTCCGCGAGTTCCCGGACGTCATCTCGATCGCCGACACGGTCAGCTCGTTCTCGACCATCCCGATCAAGAAGGATGAGCTCGGCATCGACATCTTCCTGACCGGCTCGCAGAAGGCCCTCGCCCTGCCCCCCGGTCTCGCGATCTTCGCCGTCAGCGAACGCGCCCGCGAACGCGCCAAGCAGTCCCCGGACCGCGGCTACTATTTCGACCTGATCGAGTTCCACGACAACCACGTCAAGGGCATGACCCCCTCGACCCCTTGCATCTCGCTCTTCTACGGCCTCCAGCAGCGCCTGCTCGAAGTCGAAGCCGAAGGCCTCGAAAATCGCTACGCCCGTCACCTCCGCCTCAACGAACGCATGCGCGCCTGGGGCCTCGCCAAAGGCTTCTCGCTCCTGCCCGAAGTCCGGTTCGGCACCCGCGGCCTCAACTGCTTCAAGAACGACCGCAACGCCGACCTCGAGCGCCTCAACAAGACCCTCAAGTCCCGCCATAAGCTCGTGATCGACGGCGGCTACGGCAAGCTGAAGGGCAAGACCTTCCGCATCTCGAACATGGGCGACGAGACCGACGCCACGATCGCGACCCTGATCGCCGCCCTGGACGACTCCTTCGCCGAGCAAGGAATGTAACCGGTTTGACCATCGGTTATCATCCTACGCATGCGCAAGAAGTCCTCCAAGTCCTCCTCCGAAGCCTCCGCTCCCGCCGGCTCGAAGACCCTCGTCATCGCCGAGAAGCCGTCCGTCGCGGCCGATCTGGCGAAGGTGCTCAAGGTGCCCAAGGCCACCAGCGACTACTTCGAGAACGACCAGTGGGTCATCAGCTCTTCCATCGGTCACATCGTCCGCCTAAAGGACCCCGAGGATCTCGACCCAAAGTGGAAGCGCTGGGTGCTGAAAGACCTGCCAATGCTGCCCGAGAAGTTCGACGGCACGGCCAGCCCTGACATCCTGAAGGTAGTGATCAGCGAGCGCAACAACGGCGACCGCTACAAACTCCTCAAGAAGCTCCTTGGTCGCGAGGACGTCGGAACGGTTGTCAATGCGTGCGATGCCGGCCGCGAAGGCGAGCTCATCTTCCACTACATCTACCAGCTCGCCCGCTGCAAGCTGCCGGTTCGCCGGCTCTGGCTGACCAGCATGACCAATACGGCGATTTCCGAATCCTTCGCCAACCTGCTCACCGAATCGGCCAAGGCCGGCCTCCTGGGTTCCGCGATCAGCCGCTCCCAGGCTGACTGGCTGGTCGGCATGAACGGCAGCCGCGGAGGGACGATCCGCATCGGTGGAGCCAAGCGCGAGGTCTTCTCGGTCGGACGCGTGCAGACCCCGACGCTCATGCTGATCGTCAAGCGCGAGTTCGAGATCCGTAATTTCGTACCCAAGACCTTTTGGAAGATCGAAGGAGACTTCGGCATCACCCAAGGGGGCTACCGCGGCGCCGCCCAGGTCCCCGGCGTGACCGACCGCAAGGAAGCCGAACGCTTCTACGACGAAGCCCAGGCCCGCCAGGTGGCCGAAGAGTCGCTCAAGCTCGGCGTCGGCGTCGTCTCCGACGAACGCAAGCCCAAGAAGGAAAGCGCCCCGCGCCTCTTCGACCTCACGACCCTCCAGCGAGAAGGTAATCGTCGTTTCGGCTTCTCGGCCAAGACTACCCTCGGCGTCGCCCAGGCCCTTTACGAGAAGCACAAGGCGCTGACCTACCCGCGAACCGACTCCCAGTATCTCCCGGAGGATTACCTGCCCAACGCCAAGGCTGCCTTGCAATCCCTCGAGGGCGCGCACCCGGCCGGCGTCTTCGCCAAGGAAGCGCTGCGCGCCGGCTGGGTCGATGCCGCCGGCCGCCGCGTCTTCGACAACAAGAAGGTCAGCGACCACTTCGCCATCGTCCCGACCGGCACCGTCCCGCACGGCCTCACCGACGTCGAACAGAAGATTTACGACCTCGTCGTCCGTCGTTTCGTCGGCGTCTTCTTCCCGATGGCCGAGTTCGAGGAGACCGTCCGCACCACGACCGTCGGCCCGCATCACTTCCGCACCACCGGCAAGGTCCTCGTCGTCGCCGGTTGGCGCGCGGTCTGGGGCCAGGAAGCCGAAGCCGAGGAAGACAAGGACAAGGAAGGCGCCGCCAGCCTGCCCGCCCTTGCCGCCGCCGACGGTTCGCCCGCCCAGGCCAAGGTCCGCGGCGTCGACGTCAAGGAAGACGCCACCAAGCCGCCGGCCCGCTACAACGAAGCCTCGCTCCTCGGAGCGATGGAGAACGCCGGCAAGCTCGTCGACGACGAAGCCCTCGCCGAGGCGATGAAAGAACGCGGACTCGGCACCCCCGCCACCCGCGCTGCCACCATCGAAGAACTGCTGGCTAAGACCTATATTGAGCGCGAGGGCAAGGAACTCGTCCCCCAAGGCAAAGCCTTCCAACTGCACCAGTTCCTGACCCAGACCTGCGAGAACATGTCCTTCCTCGTCGAGCCCCAACTGACCGGTGAATGGGAATATAAACTCAAGCAGATCGAACACGGCGAGTTCTCGTCGCCCGAGTTCATCGACGACATCAAGAAGCAGGTCGGAAAAATGCTCGAAGACGTGACGACGCCGTTGCCCTCGGCCGAACTTTCGCCGCGAGTACTCTCCCCGACCGACGGCCTGCCGATACTCACCGACGGCATCAAGTATCTCTCCCAGGACAAGGTCGGCGCCACGGATCGCCCCAAGATGGTGATCTACGCGGAGATGAACGGCCACAAGATCACGCCAGCCGAGGTCGCCGAACTGGTCGAGAAACGTCGCATCGGTCCGTTCTCCGACTTCCGCTCGATGAAGTCGGGCAAGAATTTCACGGGCTACATCGACCTCGTCGACCCGGACACCATCAAGCCCCGTGACGCCGAAGCGAAGACGGAGGCCGCACCCGCCGCCGAAGGCGAAGAGACCGTCCCGGCCAAGGCCCCGCGCAAGACCAAGCCCAAGGCTCCCAGCGGCAAACTGAAGGCCGTCCTGTATTTCCCTCCCCGCGACGGAGCGGATGGCAACCCTGACGCGTTCGATGCAGAGTGGCCCATCCTTGGCCCCTGCCCCGTCAGCGGGCTACCCGTCCAGCATACCCCGACCGCCGGTTACCGCGTCTGCCCGCACAAGGCCCAGGAAGCGGGCGCCAAGAAGACATTCAGCCTTAACGCCGAGATGCTCAAATGCCCGATCTCGGCGGACGACGTCCGCAAACTCCTCAACGAGGGCAAGATGGGGCTCAAGAAGTTCGTCTCCAATCGCACCAAGCGGACGTTCGAAGCCTTCCTCGTCGCCGACAAGGAGAAGGGCTGGTGGTTCGAGTTCCCTCCCCGCAAGCCCCGCGTCGCCAAGGGCGCGCCAGCGGAGAAGAAGTCCGACGAGCCGTTCTGATCAACGCTCCCAGGCCTGCCGGGGAATCCTGAGCTCGGGCTTCACGCCTAGCACCTGCTCCATCGTGCGCAGTCGCTGCAGGTCATCAGGGAAACCGTCTTCCTTGGGCAGCATGCGCGTCAGCCAATACTGCCGGAGCCATCGGTAAGCTTCCTCCCTCCGGCCGTCCTCCCAGAGCGTCTGCGCGCAGATCCGCGCGGCGTACCAAGGGGCGTCCGGCGCCTCGGCGGCGGTCTGATAGTAGGAGGCGGCCAGACGATGATCCTTAAGCTTGATCTCTGCGAGCTGGGCGGCGCACAACAGCAAGGGTGTGGTGGTCTTGGCATGCCGACGGCCCTCTTCCAGGATCTCGATGCCCCTGCGAGCATAGGCATGGAAGAGCCGCTCTTGGGTCTCGGCCGGGACCTTGGCGTACCCTCCGCGTCGACGGATCTCCCAGTGGGCCAGGTCGAAGCCGACCGCATAGCCGGTGTTTTCCCAGAAATAGCGGGAATGCGGATCAAGGGCGCAGGCGGCGCGCATGAGGGCCTCGCAGCCGGCGCGGTCGCGACGTTCCCATAGGACGTAACTGCGGATCCAAGTAAGGTCGGCGACGACGGTGCGCAGGCCACCGAGGATGCCGAGCAGCACGCCCTGCCCGAGGGTCGGTTCGAGTTCCTTGCGCCCGATCTCCGGGATATGCGGTCGGACGCCACGCCAGGCATGCTCCGCCATCGTGCCGGCGGCGAACAGCGCGACGAAGGCGCACAACCAGGGCGCGAGCCGGCGCATCAGATTTCCCTCCGTTTGAAGAGAAGCGCCCCGAGGAACACGTAGGCGGCCATGTAAGCGGCGCCCGCCAGCGCGACCGCCAGGACGGCGCCGGACTCGACGCCGGCCGAGCTCAGGACCAAGGCGTCACCGATGTTGAACTGCTGGAGGTTCGGCAGGAGCCTACTCGTCAGCCAGAGCACGGCCTCGTAGGCAGGCGACTCGCTGGGCTTCAGGATCGCATCCTGCGCGATCCACTGCAACTGACCGGCGACGACCGCCAGGGCGCCGACGACGACGGCGTAAAGGAAAGTCCGGGCGACGGCCGAGATGGCGAGGACGATGGAAGCGACGACCCCAAGACGCAGCCACTGCAGCAGGGCGAACTGGGCGAGACCCGACGCGCTGAAAGTCGGCGGGACTTTGCCGGACTGCTCCGCGAGCAGCAGGAGTTCCTGCTCACGCGCCCAGAGGACGACACCGAGGAGCACCGAGAGCACGGCCACGAAGACGCCGAGGACGGCCCAGGCCCCGGCGAACTTACCGAGGAGGAACTCACCCCGGCCCAAAGGCTTGGCGAGCAAAGTGAGGGCCGTCTTATTATCCATCTCGCTGAAGAAGAGCTGCGCGGTCATCACGACGGCGAGCACCGAGCCGAAGAGGAACATCCCGCCGAATCCGAAGTCGGCGATGAACTTAAGCTCGCCATGGCCGAAATCCAGGACCCGGAAAGAGACCGAGGACAGCGCCATCGCCGCGCCGAGGATGAGCAGGAAGGCGAAGAAGCGTTGCCGGACCGCCTCGAGGAAAGTGACCCGGGCGATCCAGGAGACGCGTTGGAAGGAGGCTTGCATGGCGGTTCAGGCGTCGCGGCTGCCGGTGACGAGTTCGCGGAAGAGGTCTTCCAGGGAGCGCCGTGGGTGCGTGACGGAGGTCACCACGGCGCCGTGGGCGGCTAAGGCCGCTTCGGCGGCTTCCCGCGCGGCGGGCGTCATCGCTTCGACCGTCAGCACATGTCGGTCGCGCCGGGACAAGACGTCGTCGACGCGGCCTTCGAGCACGAGTTTGCCTCGGTCCATGATGGCGACGCGGTCGCAGACCTGCTCGACCTGGCCGAGCAGGTGCGAGCACAGGACGATGGTCTTACCCTTGGCACGCATGGCGTGGATCATCCGACCGATCGCGGCGGAGCCGACGGGGTCGACGCCGGCGGTGGGCTCGTCGAGGATGACGAGTTCCGGATCGTGCACGACCGCCTGAGCGAAGCCGATGCGTTGCAGCATCCCTTTGGAGTAGGTGCCGATCGGTCGGTCGGCCGCCTCGGTCATCGCCGCCAGGCCGAGCGCGTCTTCGACGGCCGCAGCCACGTCGGCGGACGCCACGCCGCTGAGCTGAGCGCAATAGCGGACGAGTTCGCGGCCGGTCAGGAACTTATGGAAATAGGGCGCCTCAGGGAGGAAGCCGGTGCGGCGACGCGCTTCCGGCGTGGCCGAGGGGCAGCCCAGGATGCTCACCTCGCCGGCGGTGGCGGACACCAGCCCGAGGACGATCTTCAAGGTGGTGCTCTTGCCGCAACCGTTAGGCCCGAGCAGGCCGTAGACCTGGCCACGCGGAATCTCCAAGGAGAGATCGTCGACGGCACGCAGCTTCAAGCCGCGGAGGCCGACCCGGAAATCCTTCGTCAGATGGCGGACTGAAATCGCGGAACTCATCGGCGGATGGAGAAATCGACGCAGGTGCGCAGTCCGGCGAAAGTCTTGATTTCCTCGCCGCGGATATGGCCGTCGAGGGACTTGGCGATCTGGTCGGTGAAAGCTTCGACTTCGGCCTCAGCCCCCTCGGCATGGAGGTAGACCCGGCCGTCGGCGAGGTTCTGGACATAGCCGGTCACGTCATATCCACGGGCCAGACCGAGGACTTGGGCACGAAAACCGACCCCTTGGACATGTCCGACATACCAGACATCGCGATGGGAGACATGGGTTGACATAGCCTTAACTTCTGGAAATATTTGACCCTACCTTAATCACAGCAATCGCAATCTGAACATGAATCTCCCTCTCGCCGTATTTGACGGACCTGTAATCTGGGTCGTGCTTTTCGTCGTCCTCCTTCTGTTCGGAGGTTCCAAGCTCCCCGAGCTCGCCCGCGGACTCGGCAAGGCTAAGCGCGAATTCAAGAAGGCCTCTGACGAGGTCGAGGACGAAGTCCGAAGCGCCGTCGAAGAAGACGAACGCAAGAAATTCCGCCAGAAGCAGATCGAAGAAGAAGAACGCGCCGCGGTCCGCGCCAAGATCGAAGCCGAAGAGCGCGCCAAGCGGGCGCAAGACGGCAAGCAGAACTAAGACCTGAGGGGCCTGCCAAGGCCCCTTTTTATTGCCAGATGTTCACCGGGCTAGTCCAAGGCGCCGCCACCGTCGTCTCCCTCTCGCCCCGGGAAGCCGATGGGGCGCGTCTTACCCTGAGCCACCCTCTCCTGGCCTCCGCTCGTGCCGGCGATAGCATCGCCACGAACGGCTGCTGCCTGACGGTCGTCGATCCGCGCGGCGAGGTCGCCAGCTTCGACCTCCTTGCCGAGACCCTACGCCTGACCAACCTGGGCGAACTCACGGCCGGAAGCGTCGTCAACATCGAGCCCAGCCTTCTGCCGACCGACCGCATGGGCGGACACTTCGTGACCGGGCATGTCGATTGCGTCGGCAACATCGCCTTCCTCGGCCGCGAAGGCGCCGACTGGCGGCTAGATATCTCCGCCCCCGAGACCATCCTCCGTCATGTCGTCCGCAAAGGCTGCGTGGCCGTCGACGGCATGTCCCTGACCGTGGCCGACCTGATTCCCGGCGGCTTCCGCATCTGGCTCATCCCGCATACTCTCGAAGTAACCAACCTGTCCCGACGCAAGACGGGGGACCGGGTGAACCTCGAGTCCGACCTGCTCGCGAAGTATGCCGAGAAACTCCTCGGCAAGGCCTGAGCCTGCTTAGGCCGGATCGCCCGACACTTCCCGGAGACGGGCCTGCAGACGAACCGCAACGGCCTCGTCACTCTCCCCCTCGGCCGGCATCGGTTCACGGACCAAGGTGACGTCGACCCGCGAGAACGGCATAGGAAGCGCGAAGCGGTCCCAGCTCCTCAGCCGATGACAGGAACCATAGTTGATGCCGAGCAGCAAGAATGGCCGGCCGGTCAGCCGGGATAACGAGACTGCTCCGGGCTTGAAAACCAAGGCAGGTCCCTTGGGTCCGTCCGGAGTGATACCCGCATGATGACCGGCGCGCACGGCGCGGGTCAGCGCGATCAGCGCCGCCACGCCGCGACGGTTGGAAGAACCCCGGACCGCGGTGACACCCATGAGCCTGAAGAAGGCCACCAGCCAGCCGCCATCCTTGCTGGTACTGATCAAGGCGCACACGGGCCGGCGGAAGTATCGGTTCGTGATCCAAGAAGAGACGAGCAGCTTGTCATGCCAGAGCAGGAGGATGCGCGGACCTTCCTCGTCGTCGATGCGGTCGACATTACAGCGGAAACGCAACGTCGCCAGCCATAGCCGTAGCAGCAAAGCCAACGGCGCGACCCAGGTCCAATGGTACCACGGCACCACGAACGGGGCGTCAGGGTTTTCTGGACGGTCTTCAGGCACGCCCTTCTCTCTCACCGCCAAGCGGACATTTCAACCCATTACGCCGGCAAGCCGAGCGCCTGTCGCACCGAGGCGCGGCCGAGCAGATGACAAAGCGGCGACGAGAAGACCTCAGGCGCAGCCAAGGCCCAGCCCGCCGTCTCGGCCGGAGTGCGCCAAAGCACGGAGTCCACCTCGAAGGCCGCCACCGTCACGGCGAAGTCGCCCCGCAGGAGATAGACCCGGACG
>CANKZO010000008.1 GCA_947488485.1 Opitutia bacterium
GCGAAGACCGCGCCGGAAACAAACGCCGCCGGCCAGACGAGCTCGTGATTGAGCTCGCCGGGATAGGCAGGTCGGCGGATCAGGCGCAGCACCGGTCAGCGGATGGCCAGCGCGCCGAGGCCGGCGACGATATCCTCGGCGGCGAAGACCCCGAGCTGCTGTTGGTGACGAGCGACGTGGATCTGCATGACCTTTTGATAGGCGAGATGAACACCCTCGCAAGCCTAGGCCCGCCTCAGCCCATCGGTCGGAAGAAGGGCCAGACGGCCAAAGCCATGAAAGCCGCGGCCACGCATGCGGCGCAGAAGCCCGCCACCGCCAAAGCCAACAGGGGTTTCCAGGCGCCGTCCCGATGTGCCGCCCGCAGCGAGACCGACAGATAGGCCAGCATCACGAAAGGCACGAGCGCCCAGCCGCAAGGCACCACGGCCAGCATCAGCATCGCCCCGCTGATGTAGGCCACGACGCGCGCGGTCACGCGCAAGCCCGCCTTGCCGCCACCGAGAAGCACGAGAAGGGCGTGGAGCAGACAGGCGCCGCCTAAAACCAGCGCGACCATGGCCAGCGGGAACGGAAAAAAGAAGGCCGCGAAATGGCTCAAATCCAATCCGGTCGGAACGGCCACTTGGATTCCTGAAAGGACGCTGCGTCGGCCGAAAGGAAGCGCAGCGCCCGTGAGGACCAGTTGGGAGTAGACGAAAGGCGCCGCCAGCGTGGCGCAGACGATCACCCACCAAAGAGGCCGACCCAGGCCGACGGAGGCAGGCGGAGGATGAAACGCCACCCGAGGTGAACTCCAGATCGTGCGCATGGTCCGCGCCCAAGCGGCCCAATCCAACCGGAGCAAAGGCGTGACCTCGAAAGCGAGCGCGGGCGGCGGCACGAGCGAGCGGAAGGCCCCGATCGCCGCGGAGAACTCCGGACGGACCGCGAGCGCGATCCAGCCCGGTTCGCCCTCGCGCCAAGAAAGCGTCGTCGCAGACAGACGACCCGTCGCGAGGCCGGCCTCGACTTCGGAGCCGGACAATACCCCGACGCTGACCCCTCGCTCGGCGAGGTGGTAGGGCGTGGCGCTCATGTCGGCGGAGAAAGTGGTGAGGAGGGCGGGACTCGAACCCGCGACCGGCGGCTTAGAAGGCTGCTGCTCTGAATCCAGCTGAGCTACCCCCTCATGAAAGTGACCGTATGACGGCCACCCCGAGCAGGCAAGCCGTCAGCCGACTAGCAGATCAGGTCTCTGAAATTGCTGAAATCCGCCGAAAGACCGCCCGGCATGCCCTTATTGATCACCGAGACGGCGTCGTGGGAATGCAGGGACTCCAGGTGGGAGCAGGCGATGACGAAGTCGCGGACGCGGGCGTCGGCGTCGAACTGCTCGTAGACCACGCGCGCGGCGTCTTCGACGAACTTGGAATAGGCGCCGTTGAGCTCGGCGAAAGCCTGCTCGTCCTCGCGTTTGACCATGACCTGGGTCTCCGTCTGGAGGCCCTTGAGACAAAGGTCCTTCATGTCCTCGACGAACAAGGCGCGACCCGGGGAGACCTCGGCGACGACGCGGGCCTTGGAACGCTGCGAGTGCGGGATGCCGTAGGCGCTACGCTCTTCGCGGGCATGCTCGGTCAGCTCGGCCGAGCAGGGGCAGGCGGAGGAGTAGACGAAGTCGAAATGGACGTAGCGGCGCAGGCGATCGAGGTCGTCGATGGTGCCTTCGAGGACGGCCCGATAATACTGCCAGCCTTCGAGTCCCGAGCGGAGCGACTTCTGTAGGATCGGGTAGCGGAACTCGACCAGGATGCGGGCGCGGCTGCAGTCGAGGTCCTTCTTATAGCGGATGAGGACTTCTTCGAGGAGCTCGTGCGAGAGCACGCGGTCCTTGAACTCGTAGAAGGTCCGCATGATGCGGGACATGTTGATGCCCTTGCGGTCGGCCGCGAGGGACACCGAGCCGGTCACCGTGCATTCGAGCGGCACCGGCTTGCCGTCGCGGGCGACGACGAGCATCGGCAGACGGAAGCCCGAGATCCCGACGTGCTGGATCGGGACGTTGGCGCCCTGGATCAGAGAGGCGTCCTTGTTCTGCATGTCCGGCAGCGTCGCCCGGTAGGCGTCGTCGGCGCGGAAATTCCGGTCGTAGCGGCGGGAGAGATCCCGGCTGCGGGGCGGATGTTCGGCTCGGCTCATGACGTGGAGGGTGGAGGAAAAGTCCTGACGGGCAAACGGTCGGAGAAAAAAGCCCCCTGCGCTGGAGCCACCTGCCGGATTTGAACCGGCGACATTCTCATTACGAATGAGATGCTCTACCAGCTGAGCTAAGGTGGCGGCGCAGAGGAAGGAAGAACATGGGCGGCCCGAGGCGGAAATCAAGCCTTGGCGACAGGGGAAATGCCCTCGCCAGCCGCGAAAATTAAGGCAAAGGTGGCCTGAGCCCCATGCGAGCCGCCCTGATCGCCCGCCAGTTCGACGTCCAAGGACGGCTCGTGACCGTCGAGCCCTACGGCTCCGGCAACGTCAACGACACGTACCTCGCGATCTTCCGGACGACCTTCTCGGAACAGCGCTTCATCGTGCAGCGCATCCGTAAGTCCGTCTTCCCGCAGCCCGAGGTGATCATGCAGAACATGCGCGTGCTCACCGACCACTGCCACGCCAAGCTCGAGGCCGAGACGGAAGGCGCGGACCGCATCTGGCAGCTTCCCAAGATCATCCAGACCAAGGCGGGCGAAGACTGGGTGACGGACGCCGACGGCGACCTCTGGCGCGCGATCTCCCAGATCGCCAGCGCGCAGGCTTACGAGAAAGTGCGTAACCCGGAGCACGCCCACGAGGCGGGCATCGTGCTGGGCCACTTCCATCGCATGGTCAGCGACCTCCCCGCGGAGAAACTCGGTTACGCCCTGCCCGGCTTCCACGTCACGCCCGGCTACCTCGCGAAGATGGACGCCGCGCTCGCCACGCCCGGCGGCCAGGAAAGACTCAACGCCTCGGTCGAAGCCAAGCGCGCCGTCCGCTTCGTCGAAGCGCGCCGCGCCCGTTGCGCGGTGCTCGAAGAAGCGCGCGCCCGCGGCGACCTCTCCCTGCGCACGACGCACGGCGACCCCAAGGTCGGTAACATCATGATCGACGAGGCCACCGGCCGCGGGACGTGCATCGTCGACCTCGACACCGTGCAGCCCGGCCTGGTGCATTATGACATCGGCGACGCCACGCGCTCGGTGTGCAATCCCGCCGGCGAAGACGCGCCGGAGCTGGGCTCGGTGATCTTCGACCTCGATCTTTTCACCATGTTTTACAGGGGTTATCAGGCCCACGCCCGCGATTTCCTGAGCCCGGCCGACCATCGCCATCTGTTCGACTGCATCCACCTGATCCCGCTCGAACTCGGGCTGCGCTTCCTGGCCGACCATCTCGCCGGCGACGTCTACTTCAAGGTCCGCTATCCCGGCCACAACCTGCGCCGCGCGCTCGTGCAGTTCAAACTCGCGGAGAGCATCGAAGCCCGCGAACCCGCGATCCGCAAGGTGCTCGGCGAACCCTGATGCCGACCGAGCCTTCTGCTTTCTCCACGACGCTGTGGATCGCGGCCGCGCTCCTCGCCGCGCTCATGGTCCGGGGCGCCTGGCGCGGCTATCGCCGCGGGCCGCTCCGGCAGCTCGCCGGCCCGGCGGCCCTGACCGTCGGCCAGCTCGGCGGCTGGTTGTTCGGCGGCGATCTCGGTCACGCCTTGCTGCAAGGCACTTCCTACCCGTGGATGCTCCGCGGGATCACCGGCGTGGTGGGCCTCGCCTGCGTGGCCGGCCTCCTCACCTACGCCCTGCTCTGGCGCCTCGGCCGTCTGCCGGAAGGCCAGGACGAAGCCGAGAGCCCGGTCCTCGGCGCGCTGGTCGGTTGCTGGACGGGAGCCCTCTACTTCGTGTTGCTGGTCGGCATCCTAGCCTCGGTCGCCTCCGTCTACGACCTCCTGGCCCGACCGGGCAGCCCGGCCAGACACTGGACGGTCGAGCTGCGCGATGAACTCGCCGTGACCCCCCTGACCCGAGAGCTCAAGGAGTGGTCCCCGATTCCTGATGAACAGCGGACCCTTATCCGGCAGACCCGCCGGCTCATGGCCGACCCCGAGGCCAGGCGTCGCCTGATGGCCCAACCCGAAATCCGGGCCCTCGCCGCCCACCCCACCCTCTATCAGGCCTGGGAGGATAAAAAGGTTCGTGAGTTGTTGAATAACAATGACTTAAGTGGATTTATTGACCACCCAAAGGTCCGGGCGGTCCTGGCGGACGAAGTCCTGCAAAAAGAGGCCGAAAAGGTCGATCTGACCAAGGTGATTGACCGCGCCCTACTGCCCCCGAAAAAATAGGCTTTAAGTCTATTTTGTGGTAGTCGCTTGCGGTTGGTTCCGTATGTTTGAACCTCCCTCCCCACACCCATGAACAAGTTCTCGTTCCTCCTGGCTGCTCTCTGTGTCTCCTTGCATGCGCAGGAAGCAAAGCCGGCCGACGCCAAGGCGGCCGCTCCCGCGCCTGAGGTCAAGCTGAGCGGCGGCGCCAAAGCCGAGCCGAAGACCTATTTCGCCGACGTCTGGGTGGGGCGAAGCATCAACGACTGCCTGACCTTCCAGAACAACATCCAAGTCCTCGGTAAGCAGGTCGAAGAGCTCAAGCGCCTCCAGATCTTCCTCGAGAACGCCCTGACCACCCCGGAGAAGGAAGCCCGCGGCCACGAGATCGCCGCCAAGCAGGCCAAGCTCAAGGGCGACAACGAATCGATGGGTAAGCTCTACGGCGGTTTCAGCATCGAGCGCCCCTACCAGCTCGTCTTCACCAAGGCCATCATCGCCACCCCTGTCTCCAACGAAGAGTTCACGAAGCTCTCCGCCGCCAAGGACTTCAAGGCCGAGAACATCATCAACATCGCCGACAAGAAGTTCCAGATCCGCAACACCATCAGCGGCCAGGGTGAAGTGGAGACCTTCGGTCTCTCGCTCAAGCGCATCACCGACGCCAAGGCCCAGCTGCAGCAGCTGGTCGACCTCCAGCCCCGCCTGACCAAGGATGATGACAAGGCCAAGGTCGAGAAGGCCATCAAGGAGATCCAGGACGACCTTTCCAAGAGCCTCGAAGAGTTCAAGAAGTCGCACGGTTTCGACTTCAACGCCGAGGCCATCACCCTCCCCGCCGAAGCCAAGCTGTCCGTCCAGATCACCGAAGACGAGAAGAAGGCCATCGAAGCCAAGAGCGCCCCGGCTCCTGAAAAGAAGTAAGCCCCTTACCCCAACCCTAACCCCACCCTAACATGTCCGCCACCGAAGCCCCCGCCGCGCCGGCCGAAGCCCCGAAGGGCCCCGTCATCGAGATCCTGCCGCTCGGCCAGAACCTCGCCCGCGTCGTCCTGACGATCTCCAACCAGGCCTCCCTCGCCCGCTTCCAGCAGGAACTGCAGACCCTCGGCCAGCACTTCGGCCGCCTCCAGCAGCTCCAGCAGCGCATCCAGGTCGCCCTCACCACCGTCGAGCGCGACGCGCTCACCAAGGTCGCCGAAGCCGAACTCAAGGACTTCAACGAGAAGGACGCCGTCTTCGCCAAGGTCTGGGGCTTCAATGTCCCGGCCATCGCCAACCGCCAGTCGACCTTCGTCAACACCGGCCTCCGCCTCCTCGCCGTCGTCTCCGAAGAAGAGCTGACCAAGGCCCGCACCGACAAAAACTTCAAGGAAGAGCAAGTCGTCGTCCGCGGCGACCGTCGCCTCCTGCAGACCGCCGAGATCCGCGGCTTCGACCTCGTCGTCCAGTTTGACCAGTTCGCCAAGGTCCTCCAGGCCCGCCGCGACGCCTTCCTCCAGCTCACCGAGCTCCTCAAGCGCGCCGAGAAGGATGAAGACAAGTCCCGCATCCAGACCCAGCTCGACCAGACCCGCGAGCTCCTCGAGAAGGGCAACAAGGAGATGCTCGAGAGCGTCGGTTACTCGATCACCCACAATTACGAAGTCGAGATCCTCGAATCGAAGTTCGTCATCCTGCTCAACCAGGAAGAAGTGAATCAGATCATGGCCGCCGCCCAGCAGCAGCAGGCCGCCGCCGCTCCGGTCGCCGTCGAGGCTCCGAAGCTCGAGAAGAAGGCCGAGAAGAAGAACTAAGCCTCTCGCTTAGTCTTCGCCCTCAGGCCCGCCCTCACCGGCGGGCCTTTTTGTTGGCTAGAACAGCTCGCCCTGCTGCGCGTCAGGGGCGGGCTTGGTCTTGGGCTTCGGCGCCGGATCAGCCTTCGGCGCCTCGGCCGGTGTCGTCGATGCGCGACCGTGCTTCGTCTGATAACGACGCAGCGTCGAATGCATCTCCATCTCGGCGAGGAAGGCTTCGACGCCGGTGACGTCTTCCGCGACGGGCGAGCCAGGTTCGAATTCGAAGTCAGTCCGGAAGGTCACGAGGCGCAGATTACTGCGGATGCGATCGGCCTCGGCCTTGACCTGTTCGCGGAAGCGCTCGGGCTGCAGCGTGTCGGCGGCGGCGAGGACGCCCTCGAGGTCACCGTATTCGGTCAACCACTTGACCGCGGTCTTGGGGCCGACGCCTTTGAGTCCGGGAATATTATCCGAGGCATCCCCCACGAGCGCGAGGTAGTCCGCGATGCGTTGCGGAGGGACGCCGAATTTCTCGGTCACCGCGGCGGGGCCGAGGCGACGCCAGCCGAGCGCCGGATTGGCGGTGGGGGGCGGGGCGAGCTGGATGACGGGACCGCCGACGCACTGGCCGAAATCCTTGTCGGCGCTGACAATCACGCAGGCGTCACCCGACGCGGAGAGGATGCGGACGGCGGTCGCGATCAGGTCGTCGGCCTCGACGCCGCGGCGCTCGAAGACCTGGAAGCCGAGCAGCGCCGTGAGCCGCTTGATCTCCGGCAACTGCCGGACGATGTCCTCCGGGGTCTCGTCGCGCTGGGCCTTATACTCCGGCAGGACTTCCAGGTGACGGTCCGATCCGCCGAGGTCGAAGAAGACGGCGCAACGGTCCGGCTGCTCCCCTTCCCGAAGGTCCAAGAGGGCCTTCATCCAGCCGTGCAGCGCGCCCGTGGGGAACTGGTCGGATTGCCGGCGGAGGTTGGAGCGCTCCATCGCGAAGTGACTGCGGAAGACCAGATTGAACCCGTCGATGAGCAGCCAGCGCATGGGAGGATTGTCGCTCCACCCATCGGGAGCATCGAGAAAAAAGCAGGCCCGCCATGCGGCGGGCCTGTCGGAGCGAACTGGAACGTTCGGCTTACTTGGCCGGCTCGGTGACGACCGGAGTAGGCTCGGTCGGATTCGCCGCTTCGATCGGCTCGCGGTAGACGGCGCCGGCCGGAGAGATGAGCGTCGGATTCGAGAAGGTCGCGCCCGCGCGCATGCCCGGATGGGTGCTGCGGAGGGTGGCGCCGCCCGGCGAGACGAGGTTCGCGGTGACGAACACCATCAGACTGCGCTTCTGGACGCTCTTGCCGGTGGAGCGGAAAGCCGCGCCGATGAGGGGCAGGTTGCCGAGGACCGGGACCTTGTCGTCGACGGTCTTTACTTCTTCGCGGGTCAGGCCGCCGATGACGACCGTGGCACCGTCGAAGACGGTGACGTCGGTCGTGACTTCGCGGGTGCTGAAGATCGGCTGGAAGAAGCCGGAGGGGACGGTGACCGTGACACCGCCGGTCAAGGCGACGGACGTACCGCCGTATTCGACGAAGCCTTCGAACTCGGTGACCTTCGGCTTGAGGTTGAGGGCGATGGAGTCATCGGCCGCGACGGTCGGGGTGACTTCGAGGGTCACGCCGACTTCCTGGACGGTGAAGTCCTGGGGCGTACCGGCCGTGATCGCGACGGAGGTGCTGGTGGCGCCGAGGGCACCGCCGCCGCCGCCTTGGCCGACGTTGGACTGGATGTCACCGTAGGCCTGCGGATAGCGGAGCAGCTGGGCCACCTTGATGACCGCGGTCTTACCGTCGAGAACGGTCAGGCTCGGGGAGGACATCAGGTCGCTGCCGGCGCTTTCTTCGATGGCACGGATGGCAACGGCCAGGGTCTCCTGTCCGAGCACACTGACGGTGCCGGTGTAAGTGTTGGCCAGGTTGCCGAGGTTCATGCCTCCGGGGAAGCTCGGGGCGACGTTCGGGAAGGTCTGGAGGTTGTTCGTGGTGACACCGGCGGTCGTGATCTGACTGTTGATCGTCAGGTTCTTCGGGGCGGAGTTATTCTGGGCGAACACGCGGTTGATCGAGCGGAGGTTGCTGCCGGCATTGACGTTGCCGTTGCCACCAGCGGTCGGGGCGAGCGTCCAGTTGACGCCGAGTTCATTGAGCGCCTTCTGCTCGACTTCGATGAACTTGGCTTCGATGTGGACCTGCTTGATGTCGGAGTAACGACGGATGATGTTCTTCACGCGGTCCAGATTCTTCGGGCTCTGCGTGACGATGAGGCGGGTACCGTCGAACGAGAGGGTCGCCGGGGGCTCGAACGGAACGCCCGAGCGGGTGAGGAAGCTCTTGATCGCCATTTCCTGGGGGTTGCCGTCGGTAGGACCAGCCGCGCCACCGGCGCCGCCGAACGGATTGGCCGCCGCGCCACCCGGAGCGGTGGTATTGAGGCCCTGACCGGTCATCTTGACGACGGCAGCCTGGGTGAGTTCGAAGAACTGGGTGTCCAGCAGGCCGTCGCCGGCGTCCTTACGGACTTCGACGATGCCCGACGGGCTGACGGAGAAGCTGTAGCCGACGCGCTTGCAGAGGTAGTCGAGGGCCTGGAAGACCGTGACGTCGCGGAGCTGCAGGTTGACGGTGGGGCTTTCGCCGCCGTCGGTGACGGGGACGATGTTCACGCCCTTCTGGTCCTTGTCGTAGGTCTGCGAGAGGCTCGAGAGCTTGGTGAGGGCGCGATCGAGGGGTTCGTCGCGGGCGACGAAACCTTCGGGCAGGCGGATCGTCTTCATCTTCTCGGTGACCGGGTCGTTGCCGACGTCGGCGATCTTGGTGTTCTCGCGGTTGAAGACTTCCGGGAGCTTCCAGCTTTCGTCGAGGAGCTCGAGGAGCTTGCCCTTGGTCACGCCACGATTCCACTGGCCGGAGCCTTCGGACAGCATCTGGCGGATGCGGATCTGGTAGGCCTTGGATTCCGAGTTGTTCGGCTGGTACTGGAGGACTTCGCGGTAGGCGTCGAGGGCGCCCTGGTAGTCGCCGTAGAGGTAACGGGCGCGGCCCTTGACGAGGAGTTCAGTGACCTTGTCGTCCTTGACGCGGACGCCGGGGGAGAGCTCGTCGATGTTGCGGAAGGTCGGGTCGTTGCGCTTGGCGGCGAGTTCCTTCTGGAGGCGGAGCACGGCAGGATCGTCCTCGCCCTTCAGCTTCGCGTAATCGGCGACGAGGGAGGTGGCCCGAGTCATGTCGCGGGCGTCGATGGCGATGAGGGCGCGACGGGCGAGGGCCGAACCCTTGGTCGCCTTGATGCGTTCCTTGAGGTCCTTGTTGGAGAGGCTCTCGGAACCGAGGGCGCGGTCGGCGGCGTCGAGGTCGGAGATGGCCTTGTCGACCGATTCAGCGGTGCCCTTGCGGAGCAGCTTCTCGGCGGCGTCGATCGCATCGTCCTGCTTGGAGAGGGTGGCGGCGTTGTCCTTGGCGAGGCGCTTCACCTCTTCCTGGGCGACGGAGGCGCTGCCGGCGTCGCGGCGGACGGCGATCTCCTGCTTGGCGAGGGCGATGGTATCGCGCAGCTTCTGGGCGGCGGCGGTCGGGATGGCAGCGATGGCGCCGTTGGCGCCGTCGAGGATTTCCTGGGCGCGCTTGAGGTCGCCGGCGGCGACCTTGGCCTTGGCGGCTTCGATGGCGCGGGTGACTTCGTCAAAGCGGTTCTGATGAGCGATCGCGACTTCGTCGAGGGCGCCGCTGGCGGCGGGGGCCACGACGGCGGCCGGAGCAGCCGGAGCACCGTCGGTCGGAGCAGCGGCCTTGGCGTCGGCGGACTGCTTGGAGGTGGTGGCTTCGGCCAGGGCGGCGTTGACGGAGGTCAGGCCTTCGTTGGCTCCCATATCCTTCGGGTCGATCGCGAGGATCGCCTCGAACTTCTGCTTGGCGACCTGGAGATTGCCTTCATCGCGGGCCTTCAAGGCTTCGGCGAGGAGCAGCGGCTTGCGCGAGGCGGCGTCCCCATCCTGCGCGACGAGGGTGCCGGCGGCGAGAGCGAGGGCGAAAGCGGCCCAAGCGAGCTGCGAACGGTGGATATTTTTCATGAGTGGGGTGCTTTGAAAATTACTTGATGGAAGGGGTAGAGGCCTTGGGCGCCGGGGCGCCGGGCTTGTTCTTGGGCGCGGGGGGCGGGGGCGCCGGGACGACGAGCGTCTGCTGGTCGAACGTGAGCTTTTTCGGCCTCTTGGGGTTGAGGGCGATGGTCTTCTCAAAACTCACGCTCTTGTTCGTCAAGTCAATGCCTTTGACCACGAAGGAGGCTCCGTTGAGGACAAACTTATCCCCAGCCGCGTGCAGGGTCAGGCTCCAGGCCGGATCTTCGGGGGAGCGCAGGACGATGTCGACGCGGCCTTTGAACTCGTAGGGCTTCTCGTCATCGATTTCGAGGACCTGACCGAATTGGCGGTCGTCGACCGTGAGGATGTTACGCGCGAACGGGAAGCCGTCCGCATCCTTGCCTTTGACCACCCGGTAGGCCTTGAGGGTCAGATTAGGGGCGTCAGGGATGGGCTTGTTCAGCTTACAATCGTCGAGGTAACGATTGGTCTTCACGTTCTTGAGCGAGAACAGGCGGTCTTCTTCCTTCTTGCCCGGAGGGAGCGAAGAAGTGCTGAGCATATAGGTGTAGATCGGGTAGCCGACCGAGACGAGCTCCACGCCGAAGGGAGGCAGCACGTCGGCCTTGCGGCTGCGCGGGACGTATTCCTTGATCGTCGGATCCCAGACGACGTCGATGGTGGTGAAGAGGTCGTAATCCCAGTTCTCGTCGTCTTCTTCGGGGCTCAGCCAATCCTTGACGTTGTCTTCGAGAGAGGCGCGGGCGACGGTCGGATAAGCGGCGCCGGCGGGAGGCGCCTGGCGGAGCTTGGTGAGGACGGCGGTCTTGCCATCTTCATCGGGCACCGGCGGAGCGATCCAGCCCGGATTAAGATAGACGGCGACACCGCCGGCGAACAGGAGCGCGCCGAGCGCGACGAGAAGGATATCCTTGCGGGAGTTCATGTCCGGGATGCTTTATTTCTTAGGTTCGCCTTCGACCCCGGCGGCGGGCTTTTCTGCGGGGATGGAGAGGTAGTCGACCTGGACCACGAAGGTCGAAAGCTTGCGCTGCACGACCTGGACACGCTTGTCTTCGGTGGAGGCGGCGGCGCCGGGGCCGGTCGCCGCAGCGGCGGGAGCCTGATCGAAGAACGAAAGGGCCGGCGTGCCGACCACGACGGGGCTCGGTCCGGCGGCCGCGCCGGCGGCCGGGACGAGCGCGACGGGCGCGGAGAGCAACTTCTCGATCTCCTTGGTCGTCGTGCCCACGTCGATGGTGGTCACGGCGAGCGGACGGCCGGAATTGCGGATCTTGTTCACGAAAGTACGCAGGGTCGGGGTGTAGCCGACGAAGCGCACGCGGAACGAAAGGGTCTCGACGAGGCCGTTGCGGGCGAACGTGCGCGCCGGGGCGAACTCGTCGGTCTCATTGCGAGGGGCTTCGCTGTCCGGACCGAACGTGCCGGCGCCGGGGCGGCCTTCCGGGATGACGATGTAGGTCTCGACGGGCTCGCGGTCGACGGACTCGATCAGCAGGGGCGAACCGACGGGGCGGGATTCGATGAGCTGACGGACGAGGAAATCGATGATGAGGCGCTGCTGGTCGACCTTCTGGAAGTCGCGCTTCGGGGAAGTCCCTTGGTTATGGATGTAACGATGGAAACCGAAGGCGGTGGGTTCGTTCGGCGAGAATTTCACGCCTTGGTCGGACGCCAGCTTGCGCCAGCCGTCGACCGACTCACGGAGCAAGGCGCTGAGTTCGGCGGAGTTGGCCGAAGCCTTGCCGCGGATGGCCATCTCGGCGTTGCCGGCGATGAGCGCGTTCAGCTTCTCGCGGTGGGCGGCGAGGTCGGCGACGTCGCTCTGGGCGGCCTTGACGTTGTCTTCGTTGAGGGAGACGAGCGCTTCGCCCGGGGCGAAGGCGTGTCCGTTGAGGAGGCCGGCTTCGACGGTGGTGCTGCTGCGCAGCGCGCGGGAGGTCTCGTCACCGCCGCTATAAGCGAGGTAAGCCATGGCCAGGCCGGCGAGGAAAGCCGCGCCGAGGAGGATGAGTCCGAGGTTGAAGCCGAGGTTCTTCTTGAAACGGTTCATGAACTTAGAGGGCCTTTTCCTTATGGATGACGAGGGTGATGGTGGCCTTCGGACTACGGATGGTGTTCTGCTCCGTCACGCTGATCTCGTTCTCGGGGACGGCGCTCACGTAAGGCGACTTGCGCACCGCTTCGAGGAGCCGGCCGATATGCGCCTTTTCCGAAGCGGAACGATACTGCTTCACGTCGAAGGGAACGTCGGAGAAAAGGAAGCGGACCGTGAGGATGACCTTGGTGACGACCACGGGCGGCAGCGGCGGCTGGCCTTCCGGCGCGGGCGCGGCCGGCTGGGTGTCATACTTGACGTGCATCTCCTCGATCCAGGTGTTCTTGCAGGAACCGACGCGGGCCTGGAGGTCGCCGAGGAAGGCCGGCCAGTTCGAACGGTTGAGGACGACGAATTCGAGTTCCTTGCACTTGGCGGCGAGCTCGATGGCCTGCTTGCGGGATTCTTCGATGGCCGAGCGACGGGTGGTCAGTTCGCCCTGGCGGGCGGCCACTTCGGCGATCTGCTGCTTGTTCCAGCCTTCGGAGGAGGCCAGGGCGAGCCAGACGCAGAACGGGGCGGCGGCGGCGAGGGCCGCGGCGGCGAGGAGACGCGGCTTGCGCGCGTCGAACGCCTGCTGGGAGGCGATGTCGCGCGGGATCAGGTTGACGCCGATGGGCTGGGTCAGGACGAGGCGCGCGGCTTCGCCGATGACCTCGGTGATCTGATACTTGGCGCGCTGGAGCTGCTCGGAGGTGATGCTTTCGCCCGGCGTGATGACGGCGGAGGGATCGAAGAGTTCGACCTGGAGACGGAGGGTCTCGCAGAGCTGCTCCGAAAGGCCGGGGACCTGCGAACCGCGGCCGGTCACGAGGATGCGGGCGGGCTGGCGACCATTGGCGCCACGGCGGACGTTGATGAGGCGGCGATTGATATCCTGCGCGAGGCGGCGGATGAAGGTCTGCGCATTCGCCTGCAGGACGGCGACCTGCGGATCGGTTTCGGCGAGCTGGAGCACGCCGGAGAAGTAGCCGACCTTGATGGCTTCGGAGGTCGCGAAAGGCTGGCCGGTGTTGTCGGAGACGCCCTGGGTGAGCAGGTTGCCGCCCATGTTGGTGGCGGTCTGGATGTTGACGCCGCCCGGACCGACGAAACTCAGCGTGGTCGAACGAGCGCCGACGTTGACGATGAGGACTTCTTCGGCGGACGAACCGCCGCCGAGCCGGAACGCCTGGCTGTCGAGCAGCGGGGCGGCCTGGATGGACATCGGGCGGAGACCCGTCGAAGTGACGAGATTGGCGATGCGCGTGGCGACCTCGGTGCGCAGGGCGAAAAGCAGGACTTCGGCTTCGACGCCGTCGGAGGCCATCAGCTGGCTGTCCCAGATGACTTCGTTGAGCGG
The DNA here is from genome assembly GCA_947488485.1 of Opitutia bacterium. The sequence continues at coordinate 13,705 of CANKZO010000008.1, forward strand.
GTAAGGAATCGCGTTCTGGGCCTCGAAGGCGACGATCTGGGCCTGCTTGGCCTTCTCGACCTGCGCCACCTTGAGGGGTTTCTGGAGCAGCAGGAAGGCCGGGGCGATGACGGTGACGCGGCCCTTGAGGTCATTCTGGTTCACCAGGTTGGCGAGCGCGGCGATCGCCGCGTTCAACCACTCGTCGTCACCGGTCAGGCCGGGGGCGATCTCTTCGACGTAGAACTGCTCGAGGACGAGGGTGCCGGAAGCGGCGGAGAACTGCGAGACCGAGACGTTAGACGCGGCAAGATTGACGATGGTGGCCTTCTTCTGGCTCATACGGGAAAAGGGTTGGGAGGATTAGCGCGCGGAGGCGTCTTCCCGGATGAACTCCGGCTGAGGCGAACCTTGCGGCAGACTGTCGTAGAAAGCGGCGGGGACGAGGTAGTGGGGGCGGAGCATGCCGTTGTTGGCGTTGACGGCGCGGTCGGCTTCGGAACGGGCGACGTCGAAGGCCTTCTTGTCGATGAACATCTTGTGCATCGCGTTGGCCATGTCCGGGACCGGGCGACCGGCTTCGGTGAAGAGGGGCTGCTCGGTGCCGCCGACGTCGACCTGGACGTAGTAGAAGTCGGGCTGCATCTTGAGACGGTCGCGCTTGATGATGTCGCCGGGGAGGTAGAAATAGACGGAGCGATCGGTGTTCACTTCCATGGTGAGCACCGTCGCGGACGAGCGATAATAGGCGAACTCGGCGGCGGTCGTGGTGCCGATCGGCTTGAAAATCAGGGTCAAGGTGACCTTCACTTTGTCGACCCAGGTCTTGTTGATCGGCTTCTTCGGGCCGGCTTCGGTTTCGCCGGCGGCCGCGACGGCGGCGGGGTTGAAATTGGCATGGAGCTCGACCTGCGTACGGATCCACGGATTCTGCTGACCGCCGAGCTTGACCGGGTCGAAGTGGATCGAGCGGACGTTGACGGCGCTTTTACCCGAGGTCGCATCGGCCTTCCCCGCCTGGGCGAGGAGACCGGAGACGGACAAGCAGAACGCTATTAGGCTGGCAAAAACAGCACGTACTTGGGGCATGGGGAGGCGAAATGTGTCTTTGGCCCAAGCGGGAGGCAAACGCAAAAAGACGCCCTTCGGGAACAATAGTTTATTGCAAATATCTTGCGTCTAAGCGCCGTTCCTGAATCATCATTCTTTGCGTGCGTCGCCTCCTCTCCATCCTCGGCTTCTTCAGCTTCGCCGTCGCGGTGAACGCTGCCTCCGAGCCGGCCAAACCGTTGGTGGTCTCAAGTTTTACGATCATCGCAGACTGGGTTCAAGTCCTTGGAAATAAACGAGTTGAACTCGTCAATCTTGTCCCGTCCCACAGTGAAACCCACGGATACCAACTCAGCGCCCGGAACGCCCGCGACCTGCGCCGAGCCCAACTGATCGTCGGGATGAGCCCGACGCTTGAACCTTGGCTGGAGGCCTGGGCGAAGTCACACGATCGCACGGCCCAACTCCTCTGGCTCTTCGATGAACGTAAGCCGGCCCACGATGGCCACGCCCATGGCTCCGACCCCCACGCCTGGACGGACCCGGCGGAGGTCAAGAAGATGACGCGGGTCCTCGCCACGCGGTTGGGCGCACTGATCGGGGCTGAAAATTCGGAAGCGTCTTACCATCAATATGTTAAGGAGGTTGAACAGGTCGATGCAGCATTACGCCGGCTCTTCTCCACCCTGCCGGCCGGACGCCGCAGCCTCGTGACCCAGCACGCCAACCTCAGCCACTTCGCCCAAAGTTACGGGCTGCGGATCGCCCGCACGATCCTCGCGAGCAGTTCCGCCGAGTCCGCCGACCCTTCGGCCCGGCATTTCTCGGAGCTGCTCGCCTTGATTCGCCGAGAAGGGATCCGGGTCATCGTCACCGACGCCGGCCAAAGCGACGCCTTCGCCCAACGTCTGGCCGAAGACGCCGGCCTCCCTCCCCCGCTGAGCCTTTCCTTCGAATACCTTGAACCGGCCGGACGCCCGGGCGACAGTTGGACCGGCATGATGCTCCTCAACGGCCGCCGCCTGCACGAGGCCCTGTCCTCCCGATGAGCCCCTTCTGGCCACGTTTGGGTCGCCAGGTCGGCGACGCCGCCTTCGCGCTCCTGCCCACGCTCCCGTACGCCCGCCCGGAGAAGAAGGACTGTTCCGGTGAAGCCGTCGTCGCCCGCGGCCTGGCGGCCGGCGCCCGGGTCGATGGCCCGGCAGCTTTCCAGGCGGCGGACTTCTCCATCCCCTGCGGCTGCCGCACGGCGCTGATCGGCCCCAACGGCTCCGGCAAATCCACGCTCCTCCGCGTCCTCGCCGGACTCGTCCCGCCGCAAGCCGGCGAAGTCCTCGTCGCCGGCGCGCCGCCCGCGTTGGGTCGCAGCCGGATCGCCTATCTCTCGCAACGCCCCCAGCTGACGGAAGGTTTTCCGCTCCTCCTCCGCCGGCTGGTGCAGATGGGGACGTACGCGCACCACGGATGGTTCGAGGAATGCCGCCACGGCGAAGCCGCCGTCGACCAGGCCCTCGCGCAGCTGGGCCTGACGGCACTGGCCGACCGACCGGTGCACGCGCTTTCCGGCGGCCAGCTGCAACGCGCGCTCATCGCCCGCGCCTTCGTGCAAGGCGCCGAAGTGCTGCTGCTCGATGAGCCCTACGCCGCGCTCGACGCGGCGAGCCGCGAGATCATCGAGCGCTTCCTCTTCGACCAGGGCCACGCGTTCACGGTCCTGATGGCGACGCACGATCCGGCCGACCTCGCGCGCTTCGACCGCATCCTCGAACTGCGCGGCGGCGCCGTGCTCACGAAGCACGCCTGCTCGGGCCACGACCACCGCCATGCTTGACCTCCTGCTCGAGCCGCTGTCGGAACCCTTCTTCGTGCGGGCGCTCCTCGCCGTCGCCCTCGGCGGCGTCACGTGCGCCTGCCTCGGCGCCTACGTCGTGCTGCGCCGCATGGCGTTCGTGAGCACCGCCCTCACCCACTCCATCCTGCCCGGCGTGGTCGGGGCCATGCTCCTCGGTTTCTCGCCCTACCTCGGCGCGCTCGCGGCCGCCTTGCTCACGGCCGGCGGCGCGGCCTGGCTCGCCTCGCGCAAGGGCGCCAGCGAGGACAGCGCCATCGGCGTGATGCTTTCGGTGATGTTCGCCGCGGGCGTCGCGCTCATGCAGCAGGCGAACTCATGGCGCGACTTCGCCGGCCTGCTCTTCGGCAGCGTGGTGGCGGTCGGCGCGGCCGACCTCTGGGTGATCGCGCTGACCGCGGTCGGCGTGCTCTTCGGCCTGCGCGTCCTGCACAAGGAACTGGAGCTGGCTTCGTTCGACGAAGAATACGCGTCGCTGCTCGGCGCCCGTCCCGGCCTCATGCGCATGGTCCTGCTCGCGCTCGTCGCGCTCGGCGCGGTGTCCTGCGTGCGGCTCGTCGGCGCCCTCCTGACCACGGCGCTGTTCGTCATCCCGGCGGCGACGGGCGTCCTGCTCGGCCGCACGGTCCCGCAGGTCATGGCCTGGGGCGTCGCGTGCGCGCTGGCAGGCGGCGTGTCGGGCCTGTATCTTTCGTATTACCTGCCGGCGGTGCCGTCGGGCGCCGGCATCGTGCTGTGCTGCGCGCTGCCTTACCTGCTCGCGCGGCTCTTCGCGCCGCGCCGCTGATCAGAACCGCGGGGGGCGGAGGCAGAGGGGCGGACCGAGCACTTCACGGGCGACGATCGCCTGGCGCAGCGCGGCCGCGCCGCGGAACTGCGTGCGCGAAAGCGCGCGGGCCGGACGCGTGACCACGAGGTCGGACGCGTCGAGATGGGGCGCGGCCGCCGGACGCACGGGACCCTCGGCGGGCTCTTCGGCCGGCTTCGCCGCACTCTTCGGAACGGCGGGCCGCGGCTTGCGCGCGCGCCGCGGGAGGGGTGGCGGCGCGGCCATGGCCGTAGGCGTCGGTTGCTCGGCCTTCGCCTGCACCTGCCGATAGGCCCACACGGCGAAACCGCCGGCGGCTAGGAGCAGCTTGAAGATGGCCGCGCCTTCCATGGTCAGGCCTTGGCGCCGGGCGCGGGACCGTCACCGGCGATGCCCTTGCGCATCTCGGTGTCGGAGCGGAGGTTCTCGAGACGCTGGAAATCAAGGTAGCCCATGCGGCCCGAACGCAGGGCCTCGGCGAGGGCCTGCGGGATCTGGGCTTCGGCCTCGACGACGCGGGCGCGCATCTCTTCGACGCGGGCGCGCATCTCCTGTTCGAGGGCGACGGCGGCGGCGCGACGGATTTCCGCCTGCGCCTGCGCCATGTTCTTGTTGGCGTTGGCCTGCGCTTCCTGGAGGGTGGCGCCGATGTTCTCCCCGACGTCCACGTCCGCGATGTCGATCGACATGATCTCGTAGGCGGTGTTGGCGTCCAGGCCGCGCTCGAGCACGGTCTTGGAGATGCGGTCGGGGTTCTCGAGGACGAACTTATAGCTCTCGGAGGAACCGATGGTCGTCACGATGCCTTCGCCGACGCGGGCGATGATGGTCTCTTCCTGCGCGCCGCCGACGAAGCGGTCGAGATTGGTGCGCACGGTCACGCGGGCCTTCACCTTCACCTGGATGCCGTCCTTGGCCACGGCGTCGATGGTGGTACGGCCGCTGGAAGGATTCGGGCAGTCGATGACCTTCGGGCTGACGGAAGTGAGGACGGCCTCGAGCACGGATTTGTTGGTGCCGCGGGTCGCGATATCGATCGCGCAGGCGCGGTTCCAGTCGAGATGCAGGCCGGCCTTCTGCGCGGCGATGAGCGCCTGCACGGTCTGGACGATGTTGCCGCCGGCGAGGTAGTGGGCGTCGATCTTCTCGACGTCGACCGAGAGGCCGGCCTTGGTGGCGGCGATCTTGGCGTCGACGATCACGCTGTAAGGCACGCCGCGCAGGCGCATGCCTACGAGGTCGAAGATGCCGACCTCGGCGCCGGCGAGGCGCGCGCGGACCCAGACGGCCAGGAAGGTGAGCAGGAAGAGGACGAGCAGGAGCAGGGCGCCGGCGGCGACCCAGATGACGACGTTAGGGATATCCATGGTGATAAGCGGGGAAAAGGGTTCAGCGGGAGCGACGCACGGTGACGCGGCCGGCGCCGGCTTCGACGACGACGACCGAGGCGCCGCGTTCGACGAAACCGTCGAGCGAGAAGGCCTCGAGCAGGGCGCCGTCGACCTCGGCGGTGCCGGAGGGCGCGAGCACGGTCACGGCCTTGCCGGTCTTGCCGACGTACACGGCGTAACCCGCGGCGGCGGGGACGGCGGCGCCGTCGTTGCTGCTGACGTTGATCATCGCGCGTCCGATGCCGGTCTGCGGCAAGATCCGGCGAAAGGCGAAGAACTCCAGCGCGAGGACCACGACGAAGGCCAGGCAGAAGAGGCCGCAGGTGAGGGCTCCGGCTTCGGCGGAAAGGTAGATGCCGACGAACGAGACGGCCGCGCCGACGAAACCGAGGAACACGGTCGGCAGGAAGAACTCGGCGGCGATCAGGACTAAGCCGGCCACCAGCAGGCTGATGGGCAGGAGCAAGGAGACTTCGGCTGCGTTCATGGCGCCAATATGCCCCGGGCCGGCGGCCTTTCCAATCTTTTCCGAAAGCACCGGCTACAAAGCCGCGACGTGGTTATATGCCCCGTGTCTCGCTTGCCGAACGGCGTCCGGCCGCCCTATCCTGCCGCATGCCTAAGAAACCCGCCGCCCCCCGCCGAAGCCGGGTCAAAGAAGCCCACCACGTGCTCGAGGACGCTTTGCGCAAGGCCGGCGAAGACCGGCCGGGCGATCAGGCGCAGGTCCACGGACAGGTCGCGAAGTCCCTCGGGGTCTCGCCTTCCATGCTCTATAAATGGCGCGAGCCGGCGGACCAAGGCAGCGGCCAGCCGAATCCGCTCCACCGCACCGCCCAGCTGATCGTGCTCACCGGCGACACGCGCATCCTCGACTGGCTGGCGGAGAAGGCCGGCGGTCAGTTCACGCCGGTCGAGACGGAGCCCGCCGCCGGCGCCCTCGACCAGGCCGCCAATACGCTCGTCCGCGAGTTCGGCCTGCTCATCGCCGACGTGGCCGACGCGATCGCCGACCGGCGCGTGACGCCCGACGAGACGCAGGCCCTGCGCGCGAAATGGAACGGCCTCCGCAAACGCGCCGAGACGTTCGTCCGCCGTTGCGAAAAAGGCGACTACGGCGCCGACAAGTGAGCGTTTTCGCTTTCCCCGCCCGCGCGAAAAGGTAACCAGCAAGCATGGCCGAATTCACCATCCGCCCGTATGGCGACCCGGTCCTCCGGGCGGTGGGCGAACCCGTGCGCGAGTTCGGCCCGCCGCTGCGCACCCTCGGCGACGCGATGCTGCGCGCGATGAAAGCCGCCAAAGGCATCGGCCTGGCCGCGCCGCAGGTCGGCCTCTCGCTGCAGCTTTTCGTGATGGACGTGCATGACGAGGATTTCGCGCCGGTGCTCGACGGCAAAGAACGCCAGCCGGCGGACATCATGCCGATGCTGCTCGCCAACGCGACCGTCACCGTGCCCCCGGGCGAGCCCGACACCTACACCGAAGGCTGCCTCTCTTTCCCCGGCGTCACCGGCGACGTCGAGCGCGTGGAGCGCGCGATCGTGCGCTACCGCGACGTCGACGGCGCCCCGCATGTCCTCGAATGCGCCGGCCTGCTCGCGCGCTGCGTGCAGCACGAGCATGACCATTGCCAAGGCGTGCTCTTCATCGACCGGATGACGCGTGCGCACCAGCTGCTCACGGCGGCGAAGGTGAAGAAGCTCAAGCGCGTGACGACCGCCGAGATGAAGGCGGCGCGCAAGCAGGCCTGATCACTTCGCGACGGGCGCGCCGACGCGGACGGTGAGGAGACCGACCGGCACCGCGGTGCCTCCGACGGGCACGCCTTCCACCTGGAAAGCCAAGGCGCCGGCGGGCGCTTCGGCCACGATCGCGCGCCACTTGGCGCCCACGACGCCGCCGGCCGGACCACCGCCGGCGACGATCGCCACATAGGCGTCGGCCGCGACGGAAAGCTTGGTCTGCGCCAGGCAGAGATGCGCGAGCAGGGCCGAACCGATGGGCTGGCTGTCACGTTCGAAACCGAAGACCCACGGAGTGCCGCCCAACGTGAGGCGCGGGACGAAACTGCGTTCGTCGCGGAGGACGAAGGCGCAGACGGCCGGCGTGGTCGCGGCGCGCAGGTCGACGAACACGACCTCGGAAGCGACGAGCTGGAAAGAATGGGCGTCGGCGAGACGCAGGAAGAGCAACGCCTGCGAACCGTCGGCGGTCAGGGCGTACTGCTCGGCCCACAGCACGGCGAACTGCTTGGGCGCGCTGGCCGGCTTGAGTCCTTTGGAAAGGGCAGGCGCGGCGGGAGCGACAGCGGGTACGTAGGCGTAACCCTCTTCCGGTACGACCGCCAAGGCGGCGCCGGTCCGACGCGACCAAGCGGCGCGCAGTTCGGCGGTAAGATCGGCGGGGCGTTCCAGTCCGGCGGAGCTCACGCGCAAAGAGCCGATGAGGTGAGCGGAAGTGTAACCGAGATCGACAGCCTGCTTGTGCAGACGGCCGACGGCGGCGTCGAGGGCGACGGCCGGAGCGGTGCCGGCGAGTTCCGCGGCGTATTCGACCGGCTTGGTCTTCTCGGCGACCCGCTGGGCGGCGGCCAGGCGCAAACGGGCCAAGGAGGGGGCGACCTGGCGCACCTGCGCGGTACCCTCATCGATAATCTTCTGGGCGCGAACCTTGATCTGCTCGGGGGTCTCGGAAAGACTGCCGATCTTCGGGCCACTAGCCACGGCGGCAGCGTTGGTCGTAAGAATGCTCTGTCCTGCCTTGATACGCCCTTCTCCTAAAGCATTGATACGCATGGAGTTGTGCCATTCCGCCAACTCGGCTGGCTTCAAATAGCGCACCACCTCGGCATCCGGCACTGGGGGCGGGGGCACGGGCTCGCCGACGGCGAGCAACAGAAGGGAGGCGAGGAGCGCGTTCATGGGGACTTAGGATTCGTCGAACTTACGGGCAAAAAGGGCTTCCATCTCGCCCAAGAGGGCGGCGGTATCCTTGCCGCGGACCGAAAAACGCAGCTTCGAGCCCTGCCCGGCCGCCAGCATCATGAGGCCCATGATGCTTTTGCCGTTCACCGACTCATCGTCTTTAGAGACGGTGATTTCGCAGTCCGGGTAGCGGTTGGCCAGCCGGACGATCTGGGCGGCCGGACGGGTGTGGATCCCCATGCGGTTTTGGACGGTGAATTCGCGGGCCGAAGCCTCGTGGGTTTCTTCCATAGATAAAGGGGGAGCCTAAGAGAGGACTCAAAGGATAGGGCAAAGGGGAGGCCCCCTGCAAGTCGGGTCAAGGCAAATTGAGCCGAAGGGAGGGGACGCTTGACCTTCCTCGCCAGACCCCTCCAATCGAGCCAAACGAACTACCGTGGCCAAGCCCGCTGTCCTTACCCACCCCGAATCCCTGAAGCGCCCCGCCGGCCCTTCTGAGTATGCCAAGGATCCGGTCAACGCCTCCATGTCTAAGGCCGAGAAAATCGCCCTTTACACGAAAATGGCCCGTATCCGCCATTTCGAGCAGCGCTGCATCCGCATCTACCAGCAGGGTAAGATCGGCGGCTTCCTCCACCTCTACGTCGGCCAGGAGGCCGTCGCCGCCGGGACGATCTCCCTCCTGGGCAAGCACGACCACATCATCACCGGCTACCGCGACCACGGCCACGGCCTGATGGTCGGCATGGGCATGAACGAGTGCATGGCCGAACTGACCGGCCGCGTCACCGGTTGCTCCCAGGGCAAAGGCGGCTCGATGCATTATTTCGCCCCCGACAAGAACTACTGGGGCGGCCACGGCATCGTCGGCGGCCAGGCTCCGCTCGGCACCGGCCTCGCCTACGCCGTGAAATACATGGGCCTCAAGGGCAGCTGCCTCGCTTACATGGGCGACGGCGCCGTCAACCAAGGCGCGGTCCATGAAGCCTACAACCTGGCGGCCCTCTGGGACCTGCCGATGATCTTCGTCGTCGAGAATAACGGCTACTCCATGGGCACCTCCCAGGAGCGCTCCACCGCCCACCCGGGCTGCCTCGCGAAGCGCGCCGAAGGCTACGGCATGGCTTGGGACGTCATCAACGGCCACGACGTCTACGAAGTCCGCGCCAAGACCGCGATCGCCCTCAAGCGCGCCCACGAAGAATCCAAGCCGACGGTCCTCGAGATCTTCACCTACCGTTACTTCGGCCACTCGATGGCCGACCCGGACAAGACCTACCGCGACAAGGAAGAGATCAAGGAATACCGCGAGAAGAAGGACCCGGTCCTCGCCTTCGAGCAGGAGCTCCTGCGCGAGAAGGTCCTCACCCCCGAGCTTTCCCAGAAGATCAACGACGCCGCGATGGCCGAAGCCGACAAGGCCGCCGTCTTCGCCGACGAGTCGCCGGATCCCACCGTCGCCGACATCACCAAGCACATCTACTGGGAAGAAGACAACCGCGGGCCGGATACGACCAGCCGCGGCACCATCATCTTCGAATAATCCCTCTTCGCACTTACCGTCATGGCCGTCATTTCCTACCGCGAAGCGCTCCGCGCCGCGATGCGCGAAGAACTCAAGCGCGACGACAAGGTCGTCATCATGGGCGAAGAAGTCGCCCAGTTCAACGGCGCCTACAAGGTGACCGAGGGCCTCCTCAAGGAGTTCGGACCGAAACGCATCGTCGACACCCCGATCTCCGAAGCGGGCTTCATCGGCCTCGGCATCGGCGCTTCGATGCTCGGCATCCGCCCGGTGATGGAACTGATGTTCTGGTCCTTCTCGTACGTCGCGTTCGACCAGATCGTGAACAACGCCGGCAACATCCGCTACATGTCCGGCGGCCTCATCAACTGCCCGATCGTCATCCGCGGTCCGGCCAACGGCGGCACCAACGTCGGCGCCACCCACTCCCACACGCCCGAGGCCATCCTCGCCTCGCACCCCGGTATCAAGGTCGTCTGCCCGGCCACCCCGTACGACGCCAAAGGCCTGCTCAAGGCGGCCATCCGCGACAACGATCCGGTCTACGTGATGGAGAACACCATCCTTTATAACGATAAGGGCGAAGTGCCCGACGAAGACTACATCGTGCCGCTCGGCCTGGCCGACGTGAAGCGCACGGGCACCGACCTCACGATCGTGGCCCACGGCCGCGCCGTGATCACGAGCCTCAAGGCCGCCGAGATCCTCGAACAGGAACACGGCGTCAGCGTCGAGGTCGTCGACCTCCGCTCGATCCGCCCGCTCGACGAGGAGACCATCCTCGCCTCCGTCCGCAAGACGCACCGCGCCCTGCTCGTCGAAGAGAACAAGCCCTTCTGCGGCGTCGACGCCCAGGTGGCCTACCTCATCCAGTCGCGCGCGTTCGACGAACTCGACGCCCCGATCCACCGCGTGTCCTCCATCGACGCCCCGCAGATCTACTGCAAGCGCATGGAAGACCAGCAGCTCCCCGACGTGAACCGCGTCGTCCGCGAAGCCCTCAAGGTCCTCGCCTGACCCCCGCACCCCTTACCCTTCAACTCCGATGGCTGAAATTATCGATATGCCGAAGCTCTCCGACACGATGTCGGTGGGGACTTTGGTGAAATGGAACATCAAGGAAGGCCAAGTGGTGGCCTTCGGCGACATCCTGGCCGAAGTCGAGACCGACAAGGCCACGATGGAGCTTTCCTGCACCGTGCCGGGCACGATCCTCAAGATCTACGCCCCGGCCGGCCAGCAGCTGCCCGTCGGCGCTCCCATCTGCGCCATCGGCAAGAAGGGCGAAGCCGCCCCTGCGCCCACCGCCGCGCCGGCCCCCAAGGCTCCCGCGACCGCCGTCCCGGCGATCCCTGAGAAGAGCGACGTGAGCTGCATCCCCGCCGCGCCTGCTTCTTCCGGCTCCGTCGCTCCGCAGTCCGACGGCTCCCGCACCAAGGCTTCCCCGTACGCGAAACGCATGGCGGAAAAGGCCGCGCTCAACGTCGCCGCCCTCGCCGGCTCCGGCCCCGGTGGCCGCGTCGTCGGCCGCGATGTCGCCGCCGCCGCTTCGGCTCCGGCCGCCGCCGCTCATTCCGGTCCGCTCAACGTCGCGGTCGCTCCGCCCGCCGACGGCAAGGGCATCCAGCCTGACGCCGACGTCCCCGTGGGCGGCATGCGCCAGACGATCGCCCGCCGGCTCCTGGAGTCCAAGATCACCGTCCCGCACTTTTATCTCGAAGTCGAAGTCGACGCCGCGCCGCTCATGGCGATGCGCGAATCGCTGAACAAGCGCCTCGCCGAGACCGGCGCCGACGCGATCAAGCTCTCGGTCAACGACTTCATCCTGAAGGCCTCCGCCGAAGCCCTCCGTCGCGTCCCCGCGGTCAACGCCTCCTGGGCCGGCACGAGCATCCGCACCCACGGCGCGGTGCACCTCTCCTTCGGCGTCGCCCTCGAAGACGGCCTGGTCACCCCGGTCATCCGCGACGCGCACGCCAAGACGCTGAAGGATATCGCCGTCGAGGCGAAGTCCCTCATCGGCAAGGCCCGCTCGAAGAAGCTCACGCCGAACGAGATGTCGGGCTCGACCTTCACGGTCACCAACCTCGGCATGTACGGCGTCACCGGTTTCTTCGGCATCATCAACGTGCCCAACGCCGCGATCCTCTCCGTCGGCGCGACCATCAAGAAGCCCGTCGTCGACGCCCAGGACCGCATGGTGATCGGCCACCGCATGGTGATCGGCCTCTCCGGCGACCACCGCGTGGTCGACGGCGCCAACGGCGCGCAGTTCCTCCAGGCGCTCAAGCAGCTCCTCGAAGAACCGGCGCTGATGCTGATCTAAGCGAAGCGCAGGCTCTCCCGAAACCCGGGCCCGCGAGGCGCCCGGGTTTTTTGTGCCCGCGTCAGAACGTGCGCACCGCCGACAGGCCCCCGTCCACGTGCAACACCTGGCCGGTCATGAAGCGCGCGTGCCCGGAGAGAAGGTGCGCGACCAGCGCGGCCAGGTCTTCGGAGCGACCGACCTGCTGGAGCGGGTGACGCTTACCGGCGGCTTCCTTCTTGAGGTCGGAGTTGAGCAACGCGCCGGCGAGCGGCGTGTCGGTGAGCGACGGCGCGATGACGTTCACGCGGATGGCCGGCGCCCATTCGGCGGCGAGGCTCCGGGCGAGCGCTTCGACGGCCCCCTTGGCGGCGGCGATGCTCGCGTGCATGGGCATGCCCTGCGCGACGGCGACGGTGGAGAAGAGCACGACGGACGCATTGCCCGAGGCCTTGAGCGCGGGGAGCGCCGACTGCAGCGCGGCGATGGCGCCGAAGAGATTCACCTGGAGGTCGCGCTGGAAATCTTCCGCCGTGAGACGGTGGAACGGCTTGAGCGAGATGGAGCCGGGGAAATACACGAAGCCGTCGAGGCGCTCGGGCCAGACGAGCGGTCCGGGCGCGGCGGCGTCGAACGGCTGCGCGCCGATCCCGAGGTCGGCGAGCTTCTCGGGCGAACGGCAGGCGGCGTGGACCGTATGGCCGTCGGACTGGAGCTGCGCGACGGTCGCGCGGCCGATGCCGGAAGTTCCGCCGATGATCGCGATGTGCTTGGACATGGGCGTAAGGTTGCGGGCCGGCCTGCCGGGTCAAACGGCCGGCGTCTTTTCCGGGCACGAAAAAGGCCGGAGGCGAACCTCCGGCCTGATGCGGGCGACCGGCGGGTCGCTTACTTCTTCTTCGGAGCCTTGCGCGGGGTCTTCTTGTCGAGGTTCGCCTTGAGTTCTTCTTCGGAGAACTTGGAGACGACGCCGGCGGCGGGGACTTCGGCCTTGGCGGTCCAGACGATCGCATTGAGGACGAGGGTGCGCTGGCTGTCGTTCGACCAGCCGGCGTGATAGTGTCCGCCGGTGAAACCGAAACCACGGCCGCCGTCCTTGCGCTCGACGGCCCAGGCGACGACCGCGGGCTTCTTGTCTTCGAGGACGAGCTTCTTGACGTCGGGGTTGCCGGAGTGCGGGCCTTCGGCGCGACTCATGGTCTCGGCGGGAGCGAGCGCGGACAGGAGCGGGGTGACGCCTTCCATGCCGTCACGGAAGCGCATGTTGAAATACCACTCGTCGTTGGAGCCGAACGGCTTCACGCCGCGGCTGGCCGGGTGATCGGGGATGACCTTGAAGTCGGCGGTCCAGTGCGGGTTCACGGACCAGTGCTGCTCGAAGTAACCGCCGAGCCAGTCCTTGAACTCGAGGGCGCCCTTGCCCTTGGAGGAACGACCGGCAGGGGGCGGGCTCACGGGCTTGCCGTCGACGCTCAGCCAGCCGGCGCGCTCGTAGGCGGGCTCGACGGCGTAGTGCAGACAGACGAAGCCGGTGCCGGCCGCCATCTTCTTGGCGAGCTGGTCGAGGTGCGGGAGGGCCGGATGTCCGCCGCCGCCGTCGGAGTAGATCACGATCGTGTCGGCCTTGGCGACGCGCTCGTCGGACGGCCATTCGCCGTTGAGGGCGACGTCGACGTTGACGAGTTCGGCGGCGGACTGCTTCAGTCCGGCGGCGAGGAGCTGGATGCCGGCGTTATGCTCGTGCTCGCCGGGGCCATGGCTCGGACGACCGGCGATGAGGAGGACGTTCTTCTTGTCCGCGGCCGAGACGAACGCGGCCGAGAGCAGGAGGAGACCGAGGAGGGATTTCTTCATGAGTGGTTATTTGATTTCCTTGAGGACGAGATCCTTGAACTGGACCACCATGGGCGGGCCGGCGTGGAGCTGGAGGGCGAGCAGGCCCTGCTTGGCGCCGACGGCGGTCTCGTCGGTGACGTCGACGGTCTGGACGCCGTTGATGAAGTGCTGCAGGTGGCCGCCCTTGGCGACGACGCGGTATTCGTTCCAGTCGCCGGCCTTGATCTTGGCCTGGATCTCTTCGGTCTTGCCGAGTGAACCGGTGATTTCGATCTTCGGCTTCTTGGCGTCGGCGCCTTCCTTGATCACGACCTTCTCGCCACGTTTGGCGAGGATGCCGCGGCCCCTCTCCTCATAGAGGATGCCGGAGTAGGTCTTGCCCGCTTCGAAGTCGCCCTGGTAGCCGGAGATCACGAAGCCCTTCGCGTCGACGAGCTTGCTGCGGTACTGGACGCCGGAGTTGCCGCCGACGATCTTGTACTGGAACGTGAGCTCGAAGTCGGCGACTTCGCCTTCCCATACGAGGAAGGTGTTGCCCTTGGTGGGCTTCTCCTTGGTCGTGCGGCCGGTGATGACGCCGTCTTCGACGGACCAGAAATCCAGGCCTTTCCAGCCCGTGAGGTCCTTGCCGTTGAAGAGGTTCTTGTCCTCGGCGGAGACCGACGCGCAGAGCGCGGCGAGCGCGAGGAAGGGGGTGAGCAGCTTCATGAGAGGAGGCGCGGGCGGCTTACTTCTGCTTGCCGAAGAAACGGTTCAGGTTCTTCAGGCCCTTGACGGCGATGTCGTCGCGGTGCGGCTCCATGGCGCGCCAGATGGCGGCCGCGCGGGCGATCACCTTGACGTCGGTGGTGAAGGACTCGATGACGACGTCCTGCTTGTAGCCGATCTTCTTGAGCGCGGCGACGATGGGCTTCCAGTCGAGGGAGTCGCCGCCGGGGGTGCCGCGATCGGTGCCGCAGGCATGGAAGTGGCCGAGGTGCTTGCCGGCCTTGAGGATGGCGGCGGCCTGGTTCTTCTCCTCGATGTTCATGTGGAACGTATCGAGGTGGAGCTTCACGTTCGGGAGGTTGATCGCCTTGACGAGGCGCAGGCCCTGGTCGCAGGTGTTGAGGAAGTCGGTCTCGAAGCGGTTCAGGGGCTCGATGTCGAGCTCGACGCCCTTCTTCTGCGCGTACTTGCCGATGACCTTGAGGTTCTTGACGACGAGCTTGAAGTGCTTGGCCTTGGCCTTGTCGTCATGCGCGCCGATGAGGCCGACGACGGAATAGAGCGGACCGATGATGCGCGGGCAGCCGGCGATGGCGGCCTGGTCGATCAACGCCATGATGTACTTGCGGCCGGCGGCCTGGTCCTTGGCGGAACCGCGCAGGTCGCGACCGGGGCCCATGCAGGCGCAGATGGAGCCGATGGCGATGCCGGCGCTCGCGGCGGCGGCCTTCAGGAACTTCGGGTCGGTATGCGAAGGATCCTCGATCGGGATCTCGACGGTGTGGAAGCCCCAGTTCTTGAGCTTCTTGAACAGGTGCACGCTCTCGTTGGTGAACGGAGAGGCGTAGAGGAACGTATTGAGGCCGAAACGCATGGGTGTGTGGGTGATTGGGGGAGGAGCGGAGTTTCAGAGGGGGTCAGGGGGCGGTCAAGGCTGGGCGTGGGGACGAGGCCTATCAAGGGACGAGTTCGCCGAGGATCAGCAGCGCGCCCGGGAAGAAATGCAGGGGGGCGAAGCGTTCGGGCTTATCGATCTGGTTCTTGTTCTTCGCCAGGACGGCGGCCTTGTCGATCGGGTCGGCCAGCAGCTCGAGCCGGACGGTGTGCACGCCCTCGGGGAGGTCGGTGCCGACGGTGAGGGTGCCCAGGCGATTATAGGTGGAGTAAGCGTCGATGCGCTGGACGACGAAAGGTTTGCCGCCATCGAGCGTGACGGCGACCTTGCCGCCGGCCGGGCCGAGCAGGTCGTACACGGCGCAGTGCGTGCCCTTGAATTTGAATTCGAGGCTCTGGCCGGGCTGGGTCAGCTTGACCATCGCCGGCAGACGGTTCGCCCAGCCCTTGGCGAAGGCGTCGGTCTTCATGTCGACCGGCGTCAGCCCCGCGGAGAGCTTGGCGGCGGTGATCGGGACGAGCGTCGCGCGCTCGAAGTTCGCCGGATCGAGGGCGAGGTTGCTCACGTGCGCGGTCGGCGTGGCGTTCGCGATGGCGAGGGCCGGCAGCGAACGGACGATGGCCTGCGTATAAAGCACCTGGCCGGTGGAATCATGCGGGTGGACGCCGTCCCGCGCGAAGACGAACTTGTCGCCGAGCGCGGCCTTGTCGGCGGCGGTCTGCGGCAACGGCGCCTTCCAGAGGAGCTGACCGGCCTTGGCCAGTCGCGCGACCTCCATGCCGAGCGTGATCGTCGGGATGCCGTAATGGTCGGCGACCTTCTCCATCGCGCTCGCGGAGCGCTGCAGCTTGCCCTCGAGCATGGCGGGGGAAAGCGCCTCGGTCAGGGTATAGACGAAGCAGATGTCGGTCTTGGGATTGGCCTTCCAGGTCTGGCGCACGATGCCTTCCATGCAGCGGATGATGCGCCGCGGGTCGGTGCCGCCGTCGTTGACGGCGAACTCGACGAAGAGGAGATCGGGGCCCTTGGAAAGCACGTCCTGCTGGACCCGGAAGACGCCGAGGTCCGAACCGGTGCCGCCGATGGCCGCGTTGATCTCGGTGAAGGTCGACTGCGGGTAGGCCTTCTTGAAATGGGCGAGGGTCTGCACCCGCCAGCCGTTCTGCGCGGTGATCGAACCGCCGAGGTAACCGACCTTCACTTCGGCGCCGGTCGTCTGGGCCTTCAGGAAGAAGTTCGGCAGGCCGCCGCGGGCGCGGACTTCCTGGGCGTCGGCGAGCGGGTAATCCTGGTCGGCGGCGCGACCGAGCACGGCGGCGCAGAGCGCCAAGGCGGAGAAGAGCAGTCTCATGGGGGTGCAAGATTAGACGGGGAATAACCCCGCGAGTTCCAGCCTATTGCCCGGACGCGTCCGAAAAATGAAAGTCCGTCTTCCTTCCCGCACCGAGTCCCGTAAGTTCGGGACATGGACAACCTCACGCACGCCGCCCTGGGCATCGCCGCCGGGGTCGCCGTCCATCGCCGCGGCGGCTCGGTCTCCGCCGCCGCCGTGGCCGCCCTGCTCGCGTCCGAGGCGCCGGACCTCGACGTGTTCATCCGGGCCGCCGACGACCCGCTCGTCGCCTTCCGCTGGCACCGTCACTTCACGCACAGCTTCGTGTTCATGCCGGTGCTCGCGCTGGCGGCCGCGTGGCTCACGACCCTCTTCTTCCATCGCCGCCATAACGTCGGCTGGCGCGAACTGTTCCTGCCCGCCCTCGCCGGCGCGCTCACGCACCTGCTCTGCGACGGCTGCACGAGCTACGGCACGATGCTGCTCTGGCCGTTCACGGAGGCGCGTTACTCCTGGGATTGCCTCCCGATCATCGACCTCGCGGTCACCCTGCCCGTGCTGACGTTCGCCGTGCTCGCCTGGCGCCGGCACTCGCCGCGGCTGGCGGCTTACGCGCTGCTGTGGTTCGGCGCCTACGCCGCGCTCGGCCTGACGCAGCAGGCCCGCGCCGAACGCAGCCTGCGGGCCTGGCTGGCGGCCCAGTCCGTCACGCCGGAGCGCCTCGCGGTGAAGCCGACGGTCTCCAACCTCGTCGTCTGGCGCGCGGTCTGGCTGCACCAAGGTCGCTGGCATGTGGCGGCGGTGCGCAACCTGCCGTTCACACCGACCCGTCTCGTGGTCGGCGAGACCCGCGCGGCCTGGTCACCGACGTCCGCCGGCAATCCCCCGCCCTTCTCCGAAGGCGCGCACCTGATCGCCGACTTCTCCCGGTTCACCGGCGGCTGGAACACCTATGACCAGGCCGACGGCGCGATCCTCGTCGGCGACATCCGTTTCGCGATGCTTCCGACCAGCAGCCGCCCGCTGTGGTCCGTGCGATGCGCTCCCGGCGGCACGCTCGCCGACACGACGCTGATCATGGACCGCAGCCTCCGGGATGGTGACTGGGGGCGCCTCGGCGCCTTGCTCACCGGGTCGGATTCGCGCTTCGTCGAAATCGACTAAGACGCGCCGCGGAGCGTCGCGTCCCCGCTACGCGATGACTCAGCGCAGTTCGAAGCGATAACTGGCGACGGCTTCGGAGGCGACCGGCGCGCGATTACGCGTGGCGGGCTCGAAGGTCGAAGCCCGGGCGGCCTCCAGCGCGGCCTCATCAAGCAGGCGGCTGCCGGAGCTGGTGGTGAGCTCGACCTGCCGGACGGAGCCGTCCGCGGCGAGCAGGATGCGGACACCGACGACGCCGGCGACGCCGGCGCGACGCGCCCGCTCAGGATAAGCGGGCTCCTGCCGCGCGCGGAAGGCCGGCGGTACGAAGACTTCCGCGACGGGCGCGGGCGGGGCGACGGACACGCCCCTAGGTTCGGCGGCGACAGGAGCCACGACGGCGGGCGAAGCCGCCACCGGGGCGGTCGCTGGCGGAAGAGCGGCGGGCGTCACCGGGACGAAGACGGGCGTCACGGGCAAGGTGAGGCCGGCGCCGAGGGCCGCGCCTTCCTTAGCCTCGCCAGGCAAGGCGACCGGCTCCGGCAGCAAGGTCACGAGGATATGGCCGCCTTCCGTGGCCGGCTCGCCGACGCCGCGCAGTCCGCCGACCCAGACGGCGCCGAGGGCCATCGCGTGGGCGCAGGCCACCGCGGTCCAGATCAGGCGATGTCGACGACGTTCAGACACGCGGTGAGAGTCGGTTCGACGGCGAGTTCAGTCAAGGACGAGGCGTGTCATTTCGCGAGGTCCGGCGGCACCATCCACAGCAGGCTCCAGGCGCCGAACGGGCGCGCGCGGTCCGGCTTGCTCCGCCGCTCCAACGCCATCAGCCCGGCCTTACGGAAACGGACCGCTTCGCCGCCATCGGCCAGGCCGAGCAGGAGCGCGGCCAGTTCGGCGAGGTGCGGATTATGGCCGACGAGCAGGCGGCTGCGGCGCGACTTGGCGAGCTGCGCGGCGGTCTTCCGCGGATCGTCCTCCGGCTCCAGGCCCGCGAGCACCTTCAGGGGCAGCACGGAGCGGGTCGCCAGCCGCAGCAGCTGCGCCGTCCGGACCGCGCGCACGAGGGGGCTGTGCTCGATCGCCTCGACTTCCGCCAAAGCCGCGGCGCCGACGCCTGGGGCCAGCAAGGCCACCTGACGCTGGCCGTGCGACGTGAGGTCGCGCGAGGCGTCCGGCGTCCCGGGGACGGCTTCGGCATGGCGGAGCAGGTAGAGACGCATGACGGTAACGTGACGTTTCGCCGAGCCGTTGCAAATCGGACTTGCTCCGCCGTCTCGTCCGTCAACCAATCGCCCGTGCGCTTCGTCGCCACCGCCCTCCTCCTCTGCGCCGCGCTCACCGCGGAGACGGCCGCCCAGACGCGCTACTCGACCCAAGGGATGACCGTGGCGGGGCAGATCTGCGTCGACGCCTCGACCGGCGCCGTGCTGTCACAGAAACTGGCGGACTTCCCGGCGGACCCGGCCAGCGTGACGAAGCTGATGACCTTCCTCCTTGTCCTCGAGGATCTCCGCGACGGGCGGACGACGCTGCGCAGCCGCGTGGGCGTCACCAAGGAAGCCGCGGCCACCGGGGGCTCGCAGGTCTGGCTGGCCGTCGGCGAGACGTTCACGGTGGAAGACATGCTCTACGCGCTGATGCTCCAATCCGCCAATGACGTCGCGGTGGCCTTGGCCGTCGACCGGGCCGGCAGCACGGCGGCCTTCGTCGCCCGCATGAACCGCCGGGCGGCCGAACTCGGCATGACGCGCACCCGCTATGTCTCGCCCAATGGGCTGACCGAAGGCCGTGGTCCGCATGACAGCTCGACCGCCCGCGACCTGGCCCGGCTCGGCGTCGTACTCTGCGGCATGCCCGAAGCCCTGCGCTTCACCTCGGCCAAACGTCACGTCCTCCACCGCCCGCTCAAGCCGATGGAGATGCTCAACCACAACCATCTGCTGGCCTCGTTCCCCGGCTGCGATGGGCTGAAGACCGGCTACACCTCGAGCGCCCAGGCCTCGATCATGACCACGGCCAAGGCCGGACCCCACCGGGTCATCGCGGTCGTGCTCGGTTGCCGCAGCCCCCATGGCGGTAAGGCCTCCCAGCGCCTGCGGGATGACTTGGCCGCCACCCTGATGCGGGAAGGCCTGGCCAAACTCCAGGCCCAGGCGGCCGCCCAAGCCCGCCTGCCAGCGCTGAAGCAAGCCCCCAAGATCAGCGTAAAACCCAAGGAAGAGCCCGGTTTCTGGGACTGGCTGGGGGATTTGTTTAGCTTCTAACCCCCGGCCAGAAGGGGGTGGAAAGAAGTAGTGAACATTTGTTCATTTTGCTTGCCACGTTCGCCGTGCCCGGCAAATTCCATTCCGCATACCCAACGTTATGTCCGCCAAATCCGAACCCACCGCTAAGGAAAAATCTGCCAACCAGGCAGCCGAGAAGAAGACCCTCGATCTGGCTCTCTCCGCCATCAACAAGCAGTATGGCGACGGCACCCTGATGCGCATGGGAGACGCGACCAAGATGCAGGTCTCGTCCGTCTCCACTGGCTCGGTCGCCATCGACCTTGCCTTGGGCGTCGGCGGCCTCCCCCGCGGCCGTATCGTCGAGATCTTCGGCCCGGAATCCTCCGGTAAGACGACCCTCTGTCTCTCCATCATCGCCGAGATCCAGCGCCAGGGCGGCAACGCCGTCTTTGTCGACGTCGAACACGCCCTCGACCCTCGCTACTCTAAGGTAGTCGGCGTCGACCTCGATAACCTCCTGGTCTCCCAGCCTGAATCCGGCGAAGACGCCCTCAATATCGTCGAAACCCTCATCCGCTCCGGCGCCGTCGATGTGGTCGTCATCGACTCCGTCGCCGCCCTCGTCTCGAAGCAGGAACTCGACGGCCAGATGGGCGACGCCACCGTCGGCGTCCAGGCCCGTATGATGAGCCAGGCCATGCGCCGCCTCACGGCCGCCATCAGCCGTACCAACTGTATCTGTATCTTCACGAATCAGATTCGCGAAAAGATCGGCGTGATGTTCGGTAGCCCCGAAACCACCCCCGGCGGCCGTGCCCTGAAGTTCTTCTCCTCCGTCCGTATCGACATCCGTCGCATCGGCCAGATCAAGGAGCCTTCCGGTAAGGTCATCGGCAATCGCACCAAGGTGAAGGTCGTGAAGAACAAGGTCGCCCCTCCCTTCACGGAGTGCGAGTTCGACATCATGTACACCGAAGGCATCTCCCGCTCCGGCTCCGTCCTCGACCTCGGTATCGAACACAAGATCCTCGAGAAGAAGGGCGCCTGGATCGCCTATAACGGCCAGCTCATCGGCCAGGGCCGCGAAGCCGCCAAGGACTACCTCATCAAGAACCCGAAGGTCCTGGAGGAAATCCAGAAGACCATCATGGAGAAGGTCCAGGTCGTCGGCGGCATGACCCTCGGCGTCGGCGTCGCCGAGAACGTCACGGCCGAATAATCAATCGTTGTTGGCTAGCCATAGCCCGGGCCGCACGCAAGTGCGGCCCGTTTCATTGGCGGGGTCCGCTCAGCGCACCTCTTCGACCTTGAGGGTCGAATCGACGGGCTTGATCGTCGCCTGCAGCGCGGCAGCCAGGCGGTCGAACTCGACCTGCGAGCTCTTCACGACGGCTTCCATGTCCTTCTTGGCCTCGGGGCTCCGGAAGAGGGTCTTGATCTGTTTGGTCTCATAGGCCTGCTTCTCTTCCACGGCCTTCCAGATCTTCGCGAAGGTCGGCGAGGTAGGATTCTGAGGGAACACCGCCGCGAGGTTCACGCCCTTGGCGAGCTCGGCGGCGGTGAAGATCTTGGAGGCGTCGCCCCAGGTGACCTTCACCTGAGCGGTCTTGGCGCCGGCGACACGCAGGGTCAGGCGGTTCAGCTTCTTCTGGAAATCAGCCAGGGCCACGCCGGCGGCGATCGAGCCGTCCTTGGTGACGTCGCCCGGCTCAAAGGAAGCAGGAATCCGGAAGCTGCGCAGCGAGATCAGGCCGCCCTCGGACTTCATGATACGCTGGCCATAGCGGGCGTTGGCCTGGCCGCTCGCGAGGTCGACGTCGATCTGGCCGACGTCGCCGCGCAGGCCGAGGCCTTCGAGGAAAGCGGTGGCCATCATGACGTGACCAGCCCAGCCGGGGTGCACGCCATCGTTGCCCTCGAGCTTGAAGCCTTCCCCATACTTGGCCCGGGTCTCATGGCCCTTCACGAGCATCGGCCAGTAGACGTCGGCGAACGCGACCTGCTCGGCCTGCGCGACCTCGATGTTGATGTTCCGGAAATTGAGCAGCGCGAGGTTGAGCTCCTGCCAGGTGCCCTTCGCGGACTTCACCCACGGCGGGACGGAATGGATCGTGCCCGAGGAGCCCAGCACGACGCGCGCGCCGGCCTCCTTGAACTTACGCACGACGGCGGTCTGGTTAGCGCGATAGGTCGCGGCGATGGCGTCGTCCTGCGGCACGTAGCGGAAGTCGTTCATGCCGTAGCAGGTGGTGGCGATGGTGGGCTTGAAACGCAGGACGTCGTTGTCGATGCGCTTGAGGAAGCCGCCGGCCTGCTCGCCGCTCCAGCCATGCTGGCGGACGGTGACGTGCAGGTCGGAGCGCGCGGCGACGATATACGCCTCCATCAGCAGGCTGTATTTCTTCTGCTCGGTGATCGAGTCGCCGCAGATCGCGAGGCGGTCGCCCTTCTGGAGCAACGGCGCGGGCGTCCTGGGGGCGAGCAGGCCGACATACTCAGGCGGGACGATCTCGGGCCGAGGCTGGGTCTGCTGGCAACCGACCAGGCCGAGACAGAGGAGAAGAAGCGCGCAGGGGTATCGCATGCCTTCCTTTTACCGATTTGGAGCGATGAATCACTCCTCTTCTCTCCCCTGCTTGCTTTTCGCGGAGTTTTTCTTCATATTGACTGTCCCCTGCGGTGTTCGACACCCGCGGCAGCCTCCCTTCCCTACGAACATAATATACGGGAGGTGCGACCCGACCGGCCTCGTCCGAGCCGTGGCAACGTACCGCCCACCTAAATCCAGGAATAAGTGGAGCTCCAATCGGAATCGGCACAGGCGGGGACCCTTTCAAGACGACAGATGACAGAGGTAAGATGACGGATGACAGGAAAGGATAGCACCAAGTGGTGCCCTAGTCTGATCTGCCTCAGGTAGGGTTGAGCGCCCTCGCTCAACCGCGGCTGACCAAGGGTGGTCAGCCCTACCTCAAGACAGTCTCAAAACCGCAAAAGGGAAACCGGAGACCGGAAGATGAGCTAGGGGGGCAATGCCCGCAGCTAACAATCCGGTCTCCGGTCTCCCTTTGCGTTGTACCTTTAGCCGAGGTTTAACGCCCCGCCTTCGCAGAGGCTCGGATTACCGAACGTCTTCATGGGGTGGCCGAAACCTTGGGCGATCGACATGAGCAGGCGGTTGTGCGGCTCCTTCTTGAACTTGAGCGCCCGCCCGGCCTTGAAGCCAAGGCCGCCGCCAAGGAGCACCCAAGGGATGTCCTCGTGCGTGTGGCTGTTGCCCTTCCCGAGTTCGTTGGTCCACACGATCGTGGTGTTGTCCAGCATGTTGCCCTTGCCGTCCGGCTCCGGGGTCTCCTGCAGGCGCTTGGCGAGGAAGGCGATCTGCTCGGCGAACCAGGTGTTGATCTTGGTGAGCTTGTCGACCGAGCCGGTGTTGAGATCCGGATCGTGCGAAAGCGCGTGGTGGCCTTCGTCGATGCCGATCCACTTCATACGGGCGCTGCCGACGGAATTGGTGAACTGGAACGTCGAGACGCGCGCCATGTCGTTCTGGAAGGCGCTGATGAGGAGTTCGGTCTGCAGCCGCGTCAGCTGCGGGATGCTGTCATTTTCGAGCGGGACGCCCGGCTCCGGCGGATGCGGCACCTTGAGGGCCGCCTGCGACTGGCTTTCCTTGAGGCCGCGCTCGAGCTCGCGCAAGGCGGTCGCGTGCTGGTCCAGCAGCGCGCGGTCGCCCTTGTCCACGGCGTTGGCGACCTTGGCGATGTCGTCCTTGAGTCCGTCAAGGACGGAGCCGAGGTTCTCGCCTTCCTTCATCGAGCCATAGAGCTTGTCGAAGAGTTCATAAGGGCTGGAGATCGGCGCGACGGGCTGATTGGCGCCGGCGTAGCTCCAGCGCGTCCACGGATCGGCACGGTTACCGACGGCGACGCCGATCTCGAGGGAGCCGAAGCGGGTCTTGGTCTGCGGGTTCGCCTGGAGATAGGTGCGGAGGGTCTGGTCAATGGAAGGACCGCTGGCCCAGCCGGCGGGAGCGCCGCCGCCGCCCATGATGTTGCCCGGGAAGAGCTCGATGCCGGTGAGCAGGCAGCTCATGCCGCGCATGTGCGAATCGCCGTCACCGCGGACGCGGTTGTTCACGCCCTTGAGCGTGAGCAGCTTGTCCTTGAAAGGCTCGAAGGGCTTCATGATCGCCTTGAGCCGGAAGTCGGCGCCTTCCTCGTCGGGCCAGAAGGCCGGCGGGA
>CANKZO010000009.1 GCA_947488485.1 Opitutia bacterium
TTTCTTTACGCCGCCGTCATCTCCCTGCTGCCCTCCGCCGCGGTGGTCTACTTCCCTCTGCGGATGATCATGCGCAGACATGAGCTGATCTTCGGCGACGACGCCTTGGTGGTCCGACGCCTTGTCTTTGGTCGCCTCAATAAGGAGTGGCGGCTGCCGATCGCCGACGAAGTCCGCGTGGGGCTCGCCTACCGGGGCGCCCGGCTGAGCGGGAAGCATAGTTCCTACGCGCAGTTGTCCGTGGTCGTGGGCTCAGGCGACGCCGAGATCGCGCTCGGCGATGACCTGAAGCACGACGAGCGCGCCCGCCTGGCCATCCTCATCGACCACTACTATAACGGCTCCGAGGAACTTCCTCGCACCGCCTGAGGCGGGCGCTTCAATCCAAACAGACACATGGGACTACGCGAAGATTTCCTGGCCAAGTTCGCCCGTTTGAAGGCCGAGGCGGAGGCCCGGCAGGCGTCGATGGCGGCCGGACGCGAGGCCAAGCTCCTGACGGACGAGGAGGTGGCCCGCGGCCATCCGAAAGTGAAGGTCGAGTCCGACTTCCAGGGCGTCAGCTACGGCGTGCGGCTCGGGACTTGGTTCGGCTGGTTCTGGCTGATCTTCACTTGTGTCCACTGCGTCGCGCTCTTCTATGGGATGTCCCAAGGTTCAGTGAAGATGAACGGCCGGATGGTCGCGCAGCCTGATTGGTGGCACTTCGCCCTGCTGGCGCTCTTCTACGTGCCGTTCTTCCTGGTCGGCTTCGCCTTCACCATCGCCCGCTATCGGCTCACGCTGAACGACGAGCTCGTGACCCTGCGTTGGCGAATCCTGCCCTATCTTGGCTCGACCTCGACCTTGGTAGCCGGCGACGCGGTGAAGGTCACTCTGGCTTTCCGGGGGTCTCGCGAGAACAAGAAGCCGGTGGACGCGGTCGTGGTCGCTTCACAGGGCAAGGAGATCCATTTCGGGGCGTTCCTGCCTGAGGACGTCAAAGAGCACCTGGCCGGGCTCATCCGACATTACTACGGCGACCCACCGTCTGCGGAGCCCTTCGTGGTGGAGCCGGAGGCCGGGCGTTGACGCGGCCCGCCCGGGTTCCAGCATCATCCCCGTGACCCCTTATCTTGAGCAGCGACGGGCCGAGCTCATCCGCACCTATCGGGACGGGCTCTTGCAGGACGTCATCCCGTTCTGGCTGAAGCACGGCCTCGACCGCACGCATGGCGGCATCCATACCGCCCTCGGCCGAAAAGGCGAACTGCTCGACTCCGACAAGGCCGTCTGGTTCCAGGGCCGCGCGGCCTGGACCTTCGCCAACCTCTACAATACCGTCGAGCCGCGTCCGGAGTGGCTCGCGGCGTCGTTGTCGTGCGCCGACTTCCTGCACGACCGTTGTGCCGACCTCTCCGGCAAGCTACATTTCACCGTCACCGCCGAAGGCGACCCGTTGCGCATGCGCCGCTATGTCTTCAGCGAATGTTTCGCCGCGATCGGCTACGGCGCCGTGCATCGCGCGACCGGGCAGGCCAAGTGGAAGGAGCGCGCCTTGGCGGCCTACGAGACTTTCCTCCGCTACCAGCGGGAATCGGGTCGCATCGCCCCGAAGGTCTCCCCGGAGACCCGGCCGATGAAGGGCCTCGCGCCGCTGATGATGACCTTGGTGACGGCGCAGGACCTGCGCGCCGACCTCGGCGACGTGACGGTGTTCGGACGCACGCTCAGCCAGTGGGCCCGCGAGGCCATCGATGAGATCGCCCGGGACTTCGTGAAACCCGACTTGCGCGCGGTGATGGAGGTCGTCGGCCCGTCCGGCGAGGTCCTCGACCATTTCGACGGCCGACTCCTCAATCCCGGGCATGCCATCGAGGCCGCGTGGTTCGTGCTCCGTGAGGCGCGTCGCGCCGACGATGCGAAGCTGAAGCAGCTCGGCCTCGCCATGCTCGACTACATGTGGGAGCGCGGCTGGGACCGTGAGCACGGCGGCATCCTTTATTTCGCCGACGTGCACGGCAAGCCGATCCAGGAATACTGGCACTTCATGAAATTCTGGTGGCCGCACAACGAGGCCATCATCGCGACCTTGCTCGCGCATCTCATGACCGGCGACGCGAAGTACGCCGAGATGCACCGGCAGGCGCATGACTGGGCCTATGCGCATTTCCCCGACCGGGAGCACGGCGAGTGGTACGGCTATCTGGATCGCCAAGGCCGGCCGACGACGGAGCTCAAGGGCAACATGTGGAAGGGGCCTTTCCATCTGCCCCGCCAGAAGCTGCTCTGCTGGCAGATGCTCGAAGGCGCCTTCTGAGCGCGCAGTTCAACGGCCGGGGGCCGTTTCGAGCGCGACGCGACGGTAGAGCACCGTCGTGTTGCTGTTGGGTTCGTAGAGCACGCCCAGTCCGCCTTTGACGGGCGCCATCGAACTGTACGCGAACGGGCCAGGGAAGAGCAGCGTCGATTGGGTCCACGTCTTGCCGCCGTCGTCCGAGCGCCGGAGCGTGCCGTTGGCGCGACCTTTGCCGGCCGGATTGAGGAAGTAGAAGCGGCTCGTCGCGCCATCGTCGATGCGGAGCAACGATGCCTGGCAGGTCGGATCAGGCTGGGAGGCTTCGTCCGTCGCCGGGCTCCACGTCTGGCCGCCGTCCTGAGACCACGCCACCTTCCGGAAGGCGGAGCCCTTCCAGCGGCGGGAATTCAGGTAGAGGGTGCCGTCGCGCGCTTCGGCGACCTGGACTTCGTTGAGCTGCCGGCCCCCGTCCTGGGGGACGTTGCCGCCACGGCGCCAGGTGCGTCCGCCGTCGTCGCTGTAAGCCACCCAGTTGACGAAGTTCTTCTTCTTATCCTGCGAGTTGAACGGGATGACCAGACGGCCGGCGTGCCGCAAGGATTTCAGCTTGATGCCGATGCCCGGGCCGGAAGCCGTGGTCACCGCGTCCGCCGGCTTGAGGTCCTTCGTCAGGTCCGCGGGCCGCGACCATGTCACGCCTTCGTCGTCGGAGGCGATGACGCGGATACGCGTCCCTTCCGGGGCGTCGCCGACCGGCAGGCCGCCGAACTCATGGCTGCCCGCGGGGAAGGTCTGGAAGAAAAGGTAGACCCGGCCGATGAGCTCGTCTTCCACCAGCGTCGGGTTGTTGCAGCTGTCCTTGCCTTGGTCGTAGGCCACGCGGGGCTTCGACCAGTTGACGCCGTCGTCCCGGGACGTCGCGATGACGAGGTCATTGCCGGCCTGGTCCGTCGCCTTCTCGCGCGCTTCGGCGACGGCGATCAGCGTGCCCTTCTTCGTGCGGAGCAGCGAAGGGATGCGCACGGAGGCGTGCGTGAGGTTCTGCTTGGCCTCGAACACGGCCACGGGGGCGTCGCCCACGAGCGTGGGCTGGGCGAAAGCCGGCGTCGCGACGGCGAGCGCGGCGAGGAGCAGTATCAGTCTTTCCATGAGAAGAAGCCGATGGCGTCGAGTTCGCCCAGCATCGCCTTCACGCCCGCGGCGTCGGGGTTTCCATTGGGCAGACGGGCGGGGCCGACGGGCACGCCGAGGTGCGTCATCAGCGCCTTCGCGCAGCCCATGTAGCCGCGACGGGCGACGATGCGGATCACCTGCATCATGCGGTCCTGCTCGAGCTGGCAGGTCGCGAGGTCCCCTTGCGGGAAGGCGGCCATCATGCGTTGGAGCGGGCCGGGCACGAAGTTGTACGTGCTGCCGACGCCGCCTTGCGCGCCCATCGTCAGCGCCGCGAGGAAGTATTCGTCGATGCCCCACGGCAGGTCATACTTGCCGCCGTCGAGGCGCTTGCCGAGGAGGTAGGCCCCGAGGTCAGGGTTGGAATATTTGACGCCCGCCAGGTTCGGGATGCGGGGCGCGGCCGCCCGCAGGAAGTCATCGACCGGGAAGCCGGCGATGCCGGTCATCGCCGGGATGTCGTAATAATAGAACGGCAGGCCGGGCGCCGCGGCCGCGACCTGGGCGCAGCTGGCGACGAGGTCGTCGAGGGTCCGCGGCTTGAAATAAGAAGGCGCGATCATCGACACCGCGCTGGCCTGGTTGCGCTGCGCCTGGGCGGCGAGTTCCGCGGCGTCGGCGAGGCACTGCGCGCCGACATGGACGACGACCTTGATGCCGGTCGCCCGCGCGACCGCGGCCCAGCGGTCGCCGAGGGCGAGCCTTTCGGCCACCGTGAGCGAGGCGCTTTCGCCGGTCGTGCCGCCGATGAACACGCGGTCGATCTGCCGGGCGAGCAGATGGGCGGCCTGGCGCTCCACGACGTCGAGGTTCAGGCGGCCGTCCCCGTGGAACGGCGTGTGGGTGGCCGGGCAGAGGCCATGGAACTTGAAGGCGGACATCGGGTTCAGCGTAGGTCTTCGGAGACGGGCCTGATCCTAAGGACGAGCCAGGCGGAGAGACAAGCCACGGCGGCGAACCCGGCGAAGATAAGGTTCAGGGGCACGTGGTGGTCGCGCAGCCAGCCGAACCCGACGTCGGAGAGCCCGCCGCAGGAGATGCTGGCGAGGTTCATCAGGCCGTAGCCCGTGGCGCGTCGCTCGGGACGCGCGATCTGGGCGAGGATCGGCATGTTGTTGCCGTCGAACAGGCCCCACCCGAGCCCGAACAGCACCAGGAAGAAGATCGCGAGCGGGAGTGAGCCGAGGTCGATGACGATGCCGACCCCGAGCAACGCCGGCGCGATGAGCGCCATGCCGAGGGCGCTGACCTTCTGGCGGCCGCGCAGGCTCTGGCGCATCCACCGGTCTGCGAGCCAGCCACCGAACAGCGCGCTCGCGATGGCGGCGCCTTGCCACCAGACCACGGCGCTCACGCCGGCGAGGCCCTGCGTGAGGCCGAGTTCCTTGCGCAGCACGCTGGGCATCCAGTCGCGCACGACCCAGCCGGCCAGCGCGGGCAGGGTGAAGTAGAGCAGCAGCAGCTGGAAGTTGCGGTCGCGCAGGAGTTCGCCCGCCGCGGCCAGCGGGGCGCCGGCGGTCGGCGCGTCGGGCTTGCGCGGGGCTTCGCGGAGCCACCACCAGAGCGGCAGCGCATAGCCGACGCCCGCCAGTCCCATCGTGGCGAAAGCCCAGCGCCAGCCGAGGGCCGGGTCGTCCGCCACGTAGCCGCCGACGCTGCCCAGCATGACGCCGAGGTAGATGCCGATCTGATGCAGGCCGACGGCGCGCGAACGCGTCGCGCTCAGGTGGTGGTCGGCGATCAGCGCGAGCGCCGCCGGGATGTAGAACGCCTCGCTCAGGCCCATGATGGCGCGGGTCCAGAGCAGCTGGTCGTAAGTCTGCGCATAACCCGTCGCCCAGGTGTCGGCCGACCAGACGAGCAGGCTGAGCGCGATGACGTGGCGTCGGCCGAAGCGGTCCGCGACGTAGCCGGCGAAGGGGCTGGCCAGCGCGTAGGTCCACTTGAACCAGGCCAGCATGTGTCCCCACTGCTCCTGGCTCTGGATGCCGCTGACGTCGCCCATGATCGACTTCTGCATCGTGGCCACAAGCTGACGGTCGAGGTAGTTGAGCAGCGCGACCGGAATCAGCAGCATGACGACCAGCCAGGCCGTGCGGGAGGCGGACGGGGTTTCGTTCATCGGTATTTCGCCGGGATCGGCCACCGGGTGAGCTTAGGGGTGCGGACGCCGGGGCGTACCTCGCCGCTCACGGTGACGAGGTCGTCGCCCAACCGCAGGAGCGGCGTGACCGCGACGGGATGCGGCCACTCGCCGAGGTCGGTCACCTCGAGGGACTCGAGGTCGATCGCGAAGATGCGGCGGGCGAGACCGGTGTGTGTCTCGTAGGGGTGTCCGTATTGCGTGCCGTCGTCACCGCCCACGAAGAAAAGGTGCGTCGCCGTCGCCACGCCCGGCCCGGCGGCGCCGGCGAGCGCATGGGGCAGGCCGTGGAAGCGGTTGCCGGCATCGAGCGATGACTGGAAGGCGAGGTTCTCGTGGTAGTCGCGGAACGGCTTGCCGTCCTTGGCGGAGAGCGAGCAGCCGCCGCCCCAGAGCAGCAGGTTCGGGCCGGCGCCGACGAGCGGGATGATCCGGCCGTAGCTCGCGTCGGCGTCGGTCGTCCGCCACGCCTTCTCGGGCGCGTCGAGGTCGAGCGACGTCAGTGTCGGGATCGTCTCCGTCGCATCCGGTCCGTCCGTTCCGCCGAGGATGACGAGATGTCCTTTGGTCGCGGTGAAGCCGCCGTAAGCCCGCGGGCGCGCGAGGTCGGGCCCGAAGCGGGTCACCTTGCCGTCGAGGCCGATCCGCCAGACGCCGGCGCGGTGGCCGTCGGCCGCGGCGCCGCCGGCGAACACCAATGCGTCTCGCCGGGGGGTCGCGCAGAAAGCCGCGCCGACCAATCCTTCGGGCAGTTCGCCGAGCTTGCTCCAACTCCAGACGCCGTCCTTACGCGCGAGTTTGAGGATGTCCTTGTGATATTTCCGCTGGCCGCCTTGCCAGGGCATCTTATCCGGGAAGTTGCTGCCTCCGGCCGCCACGATGACCTCGCTGCCGTCGGCTTCGCGGAGGACGGCGGCGATCATCCCGGCCCGGCCGAGAGGGTCGGGCAGGTCCGGCAAAGGCTCGCCCTGCGCGCCGGCGAGCGCCGCCACGAACAGGCCGAGCAATGGGGTGAGGCGGAGCATGGCGCCGGGGTGTGGCTTTTGTAGCCCCGACGTCGCCGCCCTGCCAGCCCCAATGATTATTCCGCGCGCAGCAGCCAGCCTTCGGCGGAGCGCACGAACGGACGCAGCTCGCCGTTGGTCAGGGCGTAACCGCCGGACCACTTGGCGCAACCCGTGGACAGCACGGCGGCGGAGCCGGCTTCGGCCTCGGTCCAGGTGTCCGTCGATTTATCGTAAGCGAGGACGGTCTTCGCGTAGCCCGGATGCTTGGCCGCTTCGACCTTTCCCGCCAACTTGCCGTCATCGCCGCCGAGCACGAGGATCTCGTTCTCGAACACCGGGCAGGGCGAGGGTGCGCCGGCGACCGGCCGGGGCATCGCGGAAAGACGGCGCCATTCCTTGCCGAGCGTGAACGCGTGACAGTCGGCGAGGTATTCTCGTTCGACGCCCTTGGCGCCGGGGCTCAGCGCGACGCCGCCGAAAAGATAGAACGTGTCTTTCGTGCCGGCAGACTGGGCGAGCATACGACCTGAACCCGCGCAGAGCGGAAGTTCCTTCCAGCCGGCGTTGAGGTTCGCAAGGTCGATCGCGAAGGCGCTGGACGACGCCGCGGTCGCGTCGGGGCGTTCGGTGCCGCCGGCGACGATGACCTTGCTGCCGACGAGGGCGCCGGTCGCGTAGGCCAGCGGACGGGGGAGGAAGGGGAAGGGGCGCACCTTGAGCTCACCGTCCTCGACGGCCAGCGTGTAGCAGTCCGCGTAGTGACGATGGGAATCGGCGCCGCCGATCATGAGCAGCCCCTGACGGATCGAGACGCCGACACCGTAGCCGCACGGCCGAGGAAGTTTGCCGATCGCCGCCCACTTCTTCGAACGGGTGCTGGAGAGGGAGAAGACTTCGTCATGCCAGACCTTGGCGCCGCCTTCCCAGGCCGGCTTGTCGGGGTAGTTGGAACCACCGCCGCAGAGCAGCAGGTCGCCGGAGGTGCCTACGAAGGCGCCGCCGAAGCCTGGGGCGTTGGGAGTTTCAGGAAGTCGGGTCCAGCGCATGGGAATGAGCACAAGGAAGACAGGCCGCACACGGGAGTCCAGAGATTAGGGGGCCGTGGGGTGAATGTCGGCGCGCCCCCTCCCAACCTGAGCCTTTTACGATGATTGCGTTGTTTTTCGCCGCGGGACGCCTGGTCCGATGGGGCGAGGATTTGTTTGACAGAGCCGCCCTGACCTTGCCTTGATTGGACTCCTTTCGCACTGCCTGGTAGCTCAGCGGTAGAGCAGGTGACTGTTAATCACTTGGTCGTAGGTTCGATCCCTACCCAGGCAGCCAGAAAGGACTCTTTCCTCTCCCCGGCCCACCGGGGAAGGTCCGTAAACCTTCTCCTTGACCATCCGAGGGGTTGCGGGAGGATGCACGCACCATGGGTCAACAGAGCAATAAAGTCATCAAGCGTCGCCGTCGCCGCGCCTACCTCGAGCGCAAGAAGGACCGCGTCAAGATCGCCCGCGCCGCCGCGAGCAAGAAGAAGGCCAAGAAGTGAGCCGAGCGGTGAGCCAGGCCTCTCTGTGGGCCGCGCTCGCTGCGCTGCTCTTCACGGGTTGCGACACCCCGGTGATCTCGTCCGACGAGGTCCCTGGCATCGCGTATGTCAACGAACGCCGGCGCACCGCTGGCGACGACTCCCGGGCTTCCGAAGTTTTCGGGGCCAAGGACAACGATGGCGCTGACGTCGTCTTCCGTACCGACGCCGCGGTCCGTGGCGGCCATTTTTTCTACGTCAAGCTGGCCGAAGCGCCGCCGGCCGACGCCCGTCTCGTCTTGCAGGTCGTCCGCACGGAGAACTCCCCGGCGGAGCGCTACGAGTTTCCGGCCCGCTTCCGTCCGGGCTTCCCGTTCGGTGAGGTTGTCATCGGTCTGACCGGCAAGCAGGCCGGCGACGCGAAGTGGCGGCCGATCGCCTGGCGGCTCTCGGTCGTCGACGCCAAGGGCAAGGTCCTCGCCGCCAAGCATAGCTTCCTCTGGGGCACGCCCCGCGACCTCGGACGCTGAGTCCATGGCCGCGACGGAGTGGACAGCCTGGCGTCCCTTACGGCTGGCCGAGGATGTCCCGGCGTCCTTGCTCGGTGAGCAGCTCGACGGTGGTCAGTCGTTTCGTTGGCGCCTTACGCCTGATGGCGATTGGGTGGGAATCTTCGGGCGCACGGTCGCCATGCTTCGCTCCGGCGCGGAAGGTCTGGAGTGGCGCGGGCTGAAAGGCGCCGCAGGCACGGAGTCAGCCCTGCGCGTCTATCTCGACGCAGAAGGCGCGCAGGCCCGGCTCGCCGCCGCCCTGCCATGGCGCTCCGACCCGGTCCTCTGCGCGGCGCGCGAGGCCTTCCCGGGGCTGCGCATCCTGCGCCAGGATCCGCACGAGACGCTCATCGGCTTCCTGTGCAGTTCCAACAAGCGCATCCTGCAGATCCGTGTGATGGTCGCAGGGCTCGCGGAGAAGCTCGGCGACCCGCTCGGCGGCGGCTTCCATGCGTTGCCGACCTGGTCCGCGTTGGCCGCCGCGGACGACGCCGTCCTGAAATCCTGCGCCTTGGGTTACCGCGCCGCTTTCCTGCGCGGCACCGCCCAACGCCTGCTCGCCCGCCCGCGTTGGGCCGAGGAGTTCGCGGCGATGGATACGCCCGCCTTGCTCGCGGAACTTCAATCCTTGCCGGGCGTCGGCCCGAAGGTCGCCGCGTGCGTCGCACTCTTCGGTTTCGGCCGACTCGAAAGTTTCCCCGTCGACACTTGGGTCGTCCAGGCGCTCGCCGACGCCTATGGTCTGCGTAAGTGGAAGCCTGCGCAGCTTGAGCAGTTCGGACGTGCGCACTTCGGCGCCGCGGCCGGTCTCGCCCAGCAGTATCTCTTCTCAGCGGCCCGCCACGGGAAGCTGATCACGCTTCCGCCCGAGCCGACTCGCCCCAAGTCGCGGCGATGACGTCTGGCGTGAGTGCGGTCGACGGATCGCCTGCGGCGGTCAGCCGGCCTTCCGCCAGGACCACGACAAGGTCGCAACTGCGGGCGAAGGAAAGGTCGTGCGTCGCCACGATGGCCGCGCCGCCCGCCTGGGCGAAGCGACGGATCTCCGCCGCGACCAGCGCCTGACGGGCGATGTCGAGCGAGGCGGCGGGCTCATCGAGCAACAGCACGGCGCCGAAAGGTTCGGCGAGCGACGCGAAGGTCATCGCGAGCAGCGCGGTTTTCTGTTCGCCGCCCGACAACTCGGTCAGCCGTCGTTCCGACAGGTCGGCCAACGAGAGCCGGGCGAGGCATTCGGCGTAGGCGTCCGGCGCACCGACGATCTCGCCGAGGTCGCGCACGCGGTAATCCCAGGCGCTGGCAGGTTTCTGCGCGCAGTAAGCGCGGTGACGCGCATTGGCTTGCGCGGAAGCGGAACGCGGGTCGGCGCCGGCGATCCGTAGTTCGCCGCTCGAGGCGACCAAGCCTGCGAGGGCGCGGAGGAGTGTCGTCTTGCCCGCGCCGTTGGGGCCGACCACGGCCACGATCTGTCCCGACGCAGCCCGCACCGAGACGCCGTCGACGACCCGGCGGTCGCCGAGTTCCACGGCCAAGCCGATAGCTTCTACGAGACCCTCACTCATGGCGCCCCCTTGCGATCCAGATGAAGAGCGGAGCACCGAGCACCGCGGTGACGGCAGCGGCGGAAAGAGGCGCCTGCGGCCAGAGGCCACGCCCGAGCGTATCGGCCCCGAGCAACAGCGCCGCACCGAGGAAGGCCGAGCAGGGCAAAACCCGCGCATGACGAGGACCGACGATTTTCCGGGCGAGGTGCGGCGCGAGCAGGCCGATGAAGGCCACCTGGCCGACCAAGCACGTCGCGGCGGCCGCCGCCAGCGCTGTCAGCAGCACCGCATTGCGACGGGCGCCGCCGACGTCGATCCCGAAGCCGCGCGCAGCGTCTTCGCCGAAGGCGAGCAGGTCGAGCGCGCGCGCCGAAGGGAGGAGCAGCAGTGTCGCCGCGAAGCAGAGTAGGATGGGTAGCCAGGTCAGTTCGAACGTCGCCATGCCGAGCCAGTCGCCGAAGGCGCCATTGGTCAGCAGTTCGCGGGATTCGCCGCTGCGCGAGGCGATCACGAGCGTGCCGGCGGCGGTGAAGGCGTTGAGACCCAGCCCGGTCAGGAGCAACCGCGCGGAAGAGCCGCCGCGGCCGCAGAGCACGAGCAGGGCGGAGGTCCCGAGGGCGCCCGCGAACGCCGCCGCAGGCAGGAACCAAGCGCGTTGCCAGGCCGCTTCCGGCGCGATGCCGAGCAGCAGGGCGATGCCGAAGAGAGCGCCGCCGAAGACTCCCGTCAGTCCCGGGTCGGCGAGCGGATTACGGAAGACGCCTTGCTGCGCGGCTCCGCCGATACCGAGCGCCAGGCCCGCCGCGAGCGCCGCGAGCACGCGCGGGGCGCGCAACAAGGCCCACGCGCCGCCATCACCCCAGCCGAATCCTTGCGCGCCGACGGAGAGGGCCAAGGCGACGAGCGCCACGAGACCGGCGAGTCCGGCTAAGGTCGCGCGCGCCGGCGTCATCAACGGCCCAGCTCGTTGAGCAGGTCGCCCAGCGGGTTACGTTTGCGCGGAGGCGGTGCGGCCTGTCCGCCGGGCGCCGCCTGCGGAGTTTGGCCTGCCGGGGCCGCGGAGGGTGCGTTGCGCGTCCGGTCGATGGCGGCCTGCAGCTTCTCGGAGAGGTCGGTGCGGATTTGGTTCAATGAACCCGTCACGTTGACACCCGGGCCATCGGTGAAGCCGTCGGTGGGCGAGGGGCTGACGCCGAAGCCGAGCACCTGGAAGTATTCCGCGAATTCGCCGGCGCCGCGCAGCTGGGTGGTGAACGCCATCGGCCAGTCAGCGAAGCCGGACCTGGGGTCGACGCTGATGCCGCCCTTGGCGGAGAGCTGCAGCGTCGCGCTGCGGATATCGGCCGTCTCGAGTTTGATCGTGCCGGAGGCCAGCCGGGAGGCCTTGATCGTCGCGGAAGTGTAGGCGAATTCGGCGACCGCCTTCTGTAGCTTGGCGGCGGCGGTCATCGCCGCGCCGATCTTGGCGATCTTCTCGCCCTGCTGCTGGTTCTTGGTGAAGGCTCCGGCGATCATCGCGATTCCGCCGAGCGTCTCGCCGATATCGCCCGTCTTGTTGGCCGCAAGGGACATGCTGCTGTTCTTGTCGCCGAAGGCACGGATGACGCCGCCGCGCGAGGTGAGCTGCGCGTCCGCCTGGAGGCGACCGAGGAGTTCGCCCGGAGTGCCACTGATGCTGGTCACGGAAGCGGTGGCGTCGCCTTTGCCTTGGAGGAAGTCCTTCACCGCGGGGACCGCCTGGGCGACTTCGCCGAAATTGAACTGCGTGAGGCTCACCGTACCCGCGAGGGTGTAAGGACCATTGTTGACACCGGGCTGGAAGGCCAGCTGGCCGCGGCCGCTGAGCGCGCCTTCCGCGAGCCGGCCGGAGAGCTGGGACAGGCGCAGGCCTTTGTCCTGGGCGTCCGCGCGCAGGACGACGTTCTCGGCCTTGATGCCGTAGGCCTTGGCGGTGCCGATGGTGAGTTCGAGCGCGCCGGTGTGGCCGGCCCAGAAGGGCGTCCGGTCAGGCGCGGGCGGGGTCGTCGGAGTTTCGGCCACGGACTCCTCCGTCTTCGGAAGCAGCGAGAGCACGTCGTCGACGTCGATGTTGTCGACGGTGACCTTGGCCTGCCAGTCGGTCTTCGTCCCCGCCGTGCGCTGCGTAAGGGTGAACTTACCGGAGCTGGTGTGCGCGGCTTGCAGGCGGAAGCCGCCCTCGGCGTCGAGTCCGTCGGCCTTGGGCGCGTAGCGTCCGGTGACGGTCGCCTGCGTGATACGACCCTCGCTCTGGCGTAGTCCGACGTCGCTGACTTCGAGCGAGACCTTGATCTCACCGTCCTGCGCGCGATCGGCGCTGGCGCGGTAGCGGCCGCCGGTGACGATGCCCAGCGAGCCGGCGAAAGGTTGTTCGGCCAAGGCGCCGAGATCGCCCTGCAGGCGGAGCGTCGTGCCGGCTTCGCCGAGCCCGACCTTGATGTCGCCCGCCGCCAGGATCCGGTTCTGGTTCTTCAGCGAGGCTTGGTTGAAGCCGATGGTCGTCGAAAGTTCGCCGATGAGGAGGTCGAGGCTGGCGGCGAGGTCGCACTCCTTGACCCACGGCTTACCGGCCCAGCTGACGCTGGTGTTGGCGAACGCCAGCGGCGCGCCTTCGGTCCGCACGAAGAGGCCTTCGCGACTGAAGCCTGCGACGAGGTCGGCGCGCGTGAGGTCGCCGGAAAGCTTGAGGCCGGGCACCACGGCCGCGAGGGATTCGAGCGGAAGATCACGCGCGGTGGCTTCGACCAGCACGCCGGTCGGGCGCGGCCCTTGGCTCGGGAACGGCTGGCGTAGTTTCAGGGCGAGCAGGTTGCGTCCTTGGCGGAAGATGCGCGCCTCGGCGGAGGCGACCACGGGCGTCTTTCCAGCGGCGCGTTCCACGGCGGCTTTCGCGCTGACGCGGATGCCTTTGAGTTTGTCCACGGGGAGGTCTTCCCAGTTCGGCTGCGAAGCGAGTTCGACGATGCCGAGGTCTACGTCGGCGAGCGCGGTCCAGGCGCCGTCGGCGCCGGGGCGGAGCGTCAGGTTGCCGCCCGCGATCTCGCCTGCCGCGCAGCGGACGCTGAAGGGCCCCAGGGCGATGGCGCCGTTGGTGGAGCTGACCGGGAGTTCGGCGTCGATGCCGCGCAGGAGGGGCTTGCCGGCCTGCTCGAGGGTGACGCCGCGTAGGCTGTGCGTACGGATGCTACGGACGGTCGGCTGGCCGTCCTTGAACGAGACCGAGGCCTCGCCGGTCCAGCGTCCGGCCGTGACGGTCACGCCTGCCGGCGCGAGGAAAGGATTCAGGGCGATGAGGTCGGCGTCGTCGGCGGCGATGGTCACCGTCGCGTCGTCGGCGTTCGCCGGCAGCAGGCCGCCCTTCCAGGTCAGGGTCTGCGGGATGGCGATCTTCACCCCGTGTCCCGTGACCGCGAGGCGATTGACGGCGAAGCCCGCGTCGGTGCTCTGCGCGTTCGCGGAGAGGCGCCATTCGGAGCGGACGCCCTTGGGGAGGTTAGGGGAGAACTTACCGAGATCCGCCCAGAGCGCCTTGAGGTCCGCGTCGGCCTGCCAGCGCGCGCCTTCGAGTTCCGCCTTGGCGCCGCCGGTGATGCGGACGTCGGGCAGCTGCTGGCTGAGGATGCCGAAGCGCGAAGGATCGACGTCGAGTTCGGCGGCGACCGAGGTGCGTCCGGCGAGATGCTCGCCGCGGAGCTTTATCGCGGGACGGCCGGCGGAGTCGCTCATGGTACCCGTGAAGGTGACGCCCGGTTTGCCGGGGACGGAAGCCGCGTCCAGGATGAAGCCGACGGAGCCGGCGGCGGCGGGGCTGGCATCTTTGGCCGCGATATCCATGCGGAGCGAGGCCAGGTCGTCGAAGAGTGCGTCGAGCGTGATGCCTTCGGCGCCGAGGGGGCGGCGGAACGTGGCCTTCAGGGAAATCTCTCCACGCGGATCGGTGGTCTGCTTGCCGACGACGAAGCCGGGCCAGGCGACGCCGGCGC
This sequence comes from Opitutia bacterium, assembly GCA_947488485.1. Next base: position 14,211 of record CANKZO010000009.1, read on the forward strand.
GCAGATCGGCCTGGCCGCGGGAATCAAAGGCGTCGCCGCGGACGCTGAAGCGCAGCAGCTGTCCGTCGGCCAGCTTGACGCGTCCCGTCACGGCGTAAGGCCCGAGGACGAAAGGCGGCAGCAAGGTCTTGGTCGCCGCGGCGGCGGGGGTCGCGGTCGGCGGCGAGACCGCGCGGCGCGTGCTGAGGTCGACGTCGAGCGTCTTGAGCTCGAGGCTGCGGAGCGCGTAGGTGCCGCCGATGATCGCGAAGAGGTCGGCTTCGCCTTTCAGGGAGGCCGCGGCGATCTTGGTGCCATCGGCCAGCACGAGGTCGATGCCTTCGGCCGAGAATTTTCCGTCGAGCGAGGCTTCGACGCGGGTGATGCCGCCCTTGATGCCGGCGTCGGCGAGGAGGCCTTTGACACGGACGCCGAGGGGTTCGGGACGGAGCTGGGATTCGATCCAGAAAAGGGTGGCTCCGACGGCGACGGCGATGAGGCCGACGCTCCAGAGGGTGATGCGGAGAGCGCGGGACATGGGAGGCGAGCGGTCATCTTGCCCGCCTGCCCGGAGCGGGCAACAAAAAGCCCGGTGGAATCGCTTCCACCGGGCTGAAATCCGACGCTCGTCCGCCGCTTAGGCCTGCGGGGGCTGGCCGCCCGGGGACGGCTTGGGCTTGGTGGCCTGGCCGTCGGCGCGCTTGCGGCGCAGGTAGGCGACCTTCTTCGCCTCGATGTCCTCGTCCATCCGCATGCTGTAGCACTGGACGGAAGCTTCTTTGGTCTGGCTCATCATGCGGCTGCGGCCATAGCGCATCTCCTTCGCGGCCATGATCGCGTCCTCGTCGAGGAGCTGCTTGAGGTACTCGATCTTCTGCTTGGCCCAGTCCGAGAGGCCCGGGCGCTTGAGCAGTTCCTCGAAGGCCGCCTTGGCTTCCGCGAACTTATGGGTGCGCGTGAGCACTTCGATGGCTTCGATCTTCTCGGCGACGATCGCTTCGTCGATCAGGGCCGCCACGTCAGCGTCGACCGGCAGGACCGAGAACGCAGCGAGGTCGAGCTCCGGGAGCGCGATGAGTTCGGGGCCGAATTTGACCACGTCGCCGTCCTTCGTGGTCGCTTCGAAGTTGACGGCCGCGAGGGCGTCGGGCTTGGCGCCGGCGCCGATCTTGAGTTCGACGACCGCGACGAGCGAAGCGTCCCAGGGCAGGGTGCCCAGCTTACGGCTGCGGGAGGCGCCGTTCTCGAGAATCTCGCCGACCAGGCGGGCCTGCACGTCGCTGCCGCCCTGCACGCTGACTTTGACCTGGCGCAGGAAGGAGTTCGACAGGATGGCGAACTGCTCTTCGAAAGCCTCGTCGAGGTCATCCGCGGTCTGGCCGAAGTTGGCGACGCCTTCGCCGGCGGTCGCCATGCCCGTCATGAGCGATTCATTGAAGCCGTGGCCGAGGCCGACCGTGGAGGTCGTGATGCCGGCGCCGGCGGCCTTGGTGACGCGGGCGAAGATCTCCTGCTCGTTGACGAGGCCGTGGTTGGCCTGGCCGTCGCTGAGGAGGATGACGCGGGCGATGCGGTCCTTGCGGGTGAAGGGAGCGAGCTGCTTCACCGCTTCTTCCCAGCCGCCGAAGAGGTCGGTGGAGCCGCGGGAGTCGATCGCCTGGATACGGCGGACGAGACCCTCGCGGTCGGTCACCGCGGTCAGCGGCTCGACGACTTCGATTCGTTCGTCGAAGGCGACGATGGACACGCGGTCATCGTTGCGCAGGCCGCGGACGATGCGGACGGCGCTTTCGAGGGCGGCCTCGAGCGGGCGGCCGGACATCGAGCCGGAGCGGTCGATGACCAGGGCGAGGTCGAGCGGGGCGCGGGGAGTGGCGACGACGTCAGTCGGCTGGCTGGGGGCGACGATGCGGACGAGGACATGCGTCGCTTCGGAGGCGGCGCGGAGGAAGCCCTTCTTCAGGGGCAGGATTTCGATCTTGGGTTGGCTCATGGGTGGATTCATCACCACCACCATGCCCTAATCCCTTATACTGTCAACATCGAATAAGATACTGTCATACAACTAGCATCAAACTAACACTGTCATAATTATAAATACTTCTTCATCAACGCCTTACTGAAGTTGTCGGCAATTTCTATCAGTTCTTCTTTGCTGGGGGTCACGCGACTATCGATATTGAAGTGAGCTTCGCACCAATGCGTCAGGCGGACTTTGGTCCATCTTTCGGTCTTCGGTTCATCGCCGCGGGAGGTCGGATTGAAGGACAATAGCTGATCGAGCAGGCTGCGGGCGGCCGGGCTGAGGTCGTCGCGGGCTAGCTCCTTTTTTATCATCAGGCGGAGGGCGTCGGCGGGGGATTCATCGCTTTCGGCGACCTGCTTCATCTGCTGCACCATGGCAAAGCTGGCTTTGCGGACGGGCTTGTAAGCCGGGGCTGAGGGCTCGGCCATCTCATCGTCGCGCTGGGAGTAGACCGGGGGCATGCGGGAATGAAGCACGCGGCGTTCGGATCGCAGCTGCGCGGTAGCCGTTTCTTCGTCGCTGGAGCGGGTCCGGAAGAAGAGCTTTTCCGCTTCGGTGGGCGTGGCTAATTCGTCGATCAGCTTGTTGAGCGGGTTGATCTCCTGGTTCTGCAGGAGCAGGGTCCGGATGCGGTCGAGGTCCCAGCCGCGCTCGGCGAGCAGGCGGGCGAGCAGGAGTTGGCGGACCTGCAGCTGACCGAAGAGGCGCTGGCGGCCGTCGTCGGGGGCTTTCTCCGGGCGGCTCAGGAGCTTCTGGTAGGCGTAGAAGCGGACCAGTCGCTCGGAGGAGCGGTGGCGCTCGCCGAAGCCGAGTTCGGCCAGCTTTTCGGACACGAAGGTCGCTAATTCCTCGGCGGTGCCTTGGAAGTCCCGGTCGTTCAGTTGGGCGGAGATCTTAAGCATGGCGGACGGATGAAGACATTCTGGTGTCAGTATCTCAAAGTTGGCAATTCTTTAGTAGATTGAGCCACTGTCAGGAAAAGCCCCAAAAGAAGCAGGCCGTCCGGAATCGGACGGCCTGCGAGCCGGCTTCCCTGGAGGGGAGGCTTAGGAGTTGTGGCTGTAACCTTCTTCGCCGTGGTCCGAGATGTCCAGGCCGCGGGCCTCTTCTTCTTCGGTCGGGCGGAGGCCGATGACGGCCTTGATCACGTAGGCGAGGATCGCGGTGGCGACCAGGGAGAGCACCAGGGTGATGCCGATCGCCTTGAGCTGCTCGGTGAGCAGGGTCTTGCCGACGATGTCCTTGAGGTTCGTGTTCAGGTTGCCGTTGACGTCGGCCGTGGCGAGGACGCCGGTCAGGATGGCGCCGAGGGTGCCGCCGACCGCGTGGACGCCGAAGGTGTCGAGCGCGTCGTCATAGCCGAGCTTGGACTTCATGTAGACCACGGCCAGGAAGGGCACCACACCGGCGAGGACGCCGATCAGCACCGCGGAGCTGGCGGTCACGAAGCCCGCGGCCGGGGTGATCACGACGAGGCCGGCGACGGCGCCTGAGCAGAGACCGAGGATGCTGGCGTGCTTGCGGAGGATCCACTCGAGGGCGCCCCAGGTGAAGGCGGCGACGCCCGCGGCGAGCGTGGTGGTCATGAAGGCCTGGGCGCCGACACCATCGGCGGCGAGCGCCGAGCCGGCGTTGAAACCGTACCAACCTACCCAGAGCATGCCCGTGCCGACGGCGCAGAGCACCATGCTGTGCGGGGTCATGGCCTTCTTGCCGAAGCCGATGCGCGGTCCGAGGATGATGCAGAGCAGGAGGGCGGACCAACCCGAGGTCATGTGGACGACCGTGCCGCCGGCGAAGTCGATCGCCTTGATGGAGGCCTTGGCGTTCCAGACGCCGTTCATCTCACCGGTGATGCCCCAGATGTGGTGGGCCATCGGGAAGTAGACGAGGAACATCCAGCCGAGCATGAAGAGCATGACCGCGGAGAACTTCATGCGTTCGGCGATGGCGCCGACAATGAGGGCCGGGGTGATGATCGCGAACATCAGCTGGAACATCGAGAAGACGTTCTGCGAGATCCAGTAGGCGTAGTCTCCGTTCGGGGCGGCGCCGACGCCGTTCAGGAAGAAGAATTCGCTGCCGCCGAAGAACTTGCCGAGGAAGGTGCCGTCGAAGCTCTTACCGAAGACCAGGGAGTAACCCACGGCCCACCAGAGGATCGCCACCATGCCGGCGAGACCGAAGCACTGGGCGACCACGGAGAGGATGTTCTTCGAGCGCACCAGGCCGCCGTAGAAGAGGAAGAGGCCAGGCAGCGTCATGAAGAGCACCAGCGCGGCGCACACCATGATGAAGGCGTTGTGACCCGGACCCGGGGAAGCGGCGATCGGACCCGCGGCGACCTTGTCGTCTCCGGCCTTGGGGCCGGTGTTGTTGACGTAGGCTTCGAGGTCAGCCACGCGCTGGTCGAGCGCAGGGGCAGCCGGAGCAGCTTTGGCTGCTTCGACTTTGGCGGGTTCAGCCGCCGGTGCGGGGGCGTTCTGAGCCGACGACAGGTAAGGCACTGCCGCCAGGGCGAGGATAGTGAGAGTTCGTAGCAGGGATTTCATGGCGAGAGGTCTTTCGCAACCCCCGTGCCAACCCCGCACTTTCGAACCGATGGCCTAAAAGTGCTTAAATTAAAGCGAAGCCCGTCCGAACTCCTGCCCGAAAAAAGGCAGAGCGGCTTATTGGGCCGAGGAAAACCGCCTTAATTCGCGTTGTAGCCTTCTTCGCCGTGGTCGGCGATATCGAGGCCCTGCGCTTCGGCTTCTTCCGACGGGCGCAGTCCGATGGTCGCGCCGACGACCTTCGCGATGATCCAGGTCATGACGAGCGAGACGACGATGCAAAGCAGCATGGCCGTCAGCTGACCTTTGAGGAGCCCCTTCGCGACGAGCTTGCCGCCGGCTTCGTTGACCGCGCCATCCATCAGCAAGGCCGTCGCGAGCGCGCCGATCGTGCCGCCGATCCCGTGGACGCCGAAGGTGTCGAGCGCGTCATCATAACCGAACTTCGGCTTAAGGATGGAGCAGGCCCAGTAAGAGATACCGCCCGCGAGGATGCCGATGACCACGGCCGAACCGCCCGCGACGAAGCCCGCGGCGTTGGTCACGGTGGCGAGACCCGCGATCGCGCCGGAGCAGAGACCGAGCACCGAGATCTTGCCGCGGTGGAGCTTCTCGACGAGCGCCCACATCATCGTGGCCGTGGCGGCGCCGAGCGTGGTGGTCAGGAAGGCCTGGAGGGCGACACCGTCGGCGGCGAGGGCCGAACCGGCGTTGAAGCCGTACCAGCCGGCCCAAAGCAGGCCGGTGCCGATGACGCAAAGCACCATGCTGTGCGGAGGCATCGCGCGCTTGCCGAAGCCGGCGCGCGGGCCGACGAGCACGCAGAGGAGCAGGGCGGACCAGCCCGAGGTCATGTGCACGACGATGCCCCCGGCGAAGTCCGCGGCCTTGAAGGCGGCGTCGCCGTTCGCGATGCCGGAGAAGTCGCCGGTGGCGCCCCAGACAGCATGCGCGATGGGGTAATAGACGCCGATCGTCCAGAGGAAGGAGAAGAGCATGACCGCGGAGAACTTCATGCGCTCGGCGACGGCGCCGATGATCAGCGCGGGCGTGATCGCGGCGAACATGGCCTGGAAGAGGGCGAAGGTCGCCGAGGAGATGCCGGCCGCGTAGGCGGTGTCGGGCGTGAAGCCGAGGCCGGCGAAGCCGAGGTGCTCGCTGCCGCCGAAGATGTGGCCGAGGAAACCGCCGGCGAAGTTCTTGCCGAAGACGAGGCTGTAACCGAAGCCCCACCACATGAGGATGCCCATGGCGGTGAGGGCGAGGCACTGGGCCGCGATGGAGAGCACGTTCTTGCTGCGGACCAAGCCGCCGTAGAAAAGGAAGAGACCCGGGATGCACATCATCAGGACCAAGGCGGTGCTGATCAGGACCCAGACGTTATCGGCGGCGTTCGGCGTGGGAGCGGCAGAAATAAGCATGTTGCGACTTATTAAGCAAAAATCGTGCCATAAAATAACCAGCGCCTTCTACCCGCTTGCTATCCAAGAGTTTTGGGGATAAATAAATTTTAATACGATGAAAAGACTGCACAAAGTTGAGCATTTTGGCTTAATTTGCTCATTATTACTCATCTCCTCGGAGGCCTTTGGCCAGACGCAGCCCAAACCCTGGTTGCTCATGGTTGATGCGCAACGCCGCGACGCCGATGTCATCTCCCACTCGGGCGGCGTGACGGGTTCTTTCGGGCGTTCCCGCTCCGGGGCCGAACTGATCTACCAGGCCGAAGACCGGGCCGTCGACCTGGAGTGGTATCGTTATGAGCATGACTTCACCGGCGCCGTCGCCGGCACCGACCGCTCTTATGGTAATACGCAGGACCTGATGTTGTCCGGCTTCCGCCAATGGAAACTGTCCGACAAATATGCCGGCCAGCTCATCTACGGACTCGAGCTGGCCGCCGAGGAATCGGTCGGCCTCACCGATGGTTTCCGCTGGGGCCTGGGCGGCGCGCTGCGCTGGCAGCCGGATGCCGAGACCGATGTCGCCCTCGGCCTGATGTTCCAGGATCGCTTCGAGAATTCGATCCTGCCGGTCCCTTACGTGAAGGCTTTCTGGCGTCCGTGCCGCTACGCCGAAGTCGAACTCCGCGCGACGGGCCTGCAGAACGGTATCATCTTCCGCGGCTTCCCCACGGGCGACCGCGCGACGACGGTGGACCTGTCGGTGGCCTACGAGACGCTGAACTTCCGCCTCGCCGACGCCGCTTACGGCAGCCGGGCCGTCGTCGTCGGCGAAGTGCCGATCCGCCTCGGAGTCACGCAGTTTCTCGAGGCTTCCGGCACCTGGTTCGTGCGCGCGCAGTTCGAGTGGGTGCCATTCGCCCGGCACAGCTTCAAGCATGACGGCGAGACCCAAGCCGCCTTCCAGCCAGGCGCGACCTGGGGTCTGGGCGGTCGCGTGGGCGCCCGCTTCTGATCAGAGTCCTCGCGCGGCGAGCGCGTGGCGGACGATGATCTCGGGGTGCCGGCGCAAGGTCATCGCGTTCAGGCGGCGACCGGGCTCAGCGCTTCGTCGCGGCGACGGATGGCCAGCTCGAGATCGTGGGTGCGGAGCGAGCGGCGGACGCGGCGCTTGGTGAAGTCCGCGAGGTGCTCGGTGTAGTGCAGCCACCAGGTCCCGTTGTTGTTCCAGAGGTGGTGCAGACGGTTGGCCTCGCTGACGCGGATGGACAGCTTGGGGGCGGCGGGACGGGCGGTGGTGTCTTGGGTGTTGATCATGGTGGGCGGCGGTGAAAGGGACGCGCAGCACGATCAATCCACAGGGGACTGTTTTTTAGCCTTTCGGCTCTCATCTCGGCGCCTTGCGGCTCCGATGACCACCGTGACCCTTGGAGGGCTCGGTTGGTGCAGGTTCGGCTTTCGCCCGTCCTGCTCGTGATGCGACTATTGAATGAACTGACGACAAGATGGGCGGTCGGCCGCCGGAAGGCAAGCGGGACCTGCGTTGCAGAGTGTCATAAGAAAAGGGCCTTCGGCCCGGCAGGCGACGCTTGCAGGCCTCCGGAGGGCCGCCACGCTGGTTCCCGATGGGTTTCTTCCGCTTCCGCAAAATCATCCCGCTCGGGAAGTTCCTCCGGATCAACGTCTCGAAGACGGGGACTTCGCTTTCGGTCGGACGTCCGGGCGCGACCGTCAACGTGCGCAAGGATCGCGTCGACGGCACCGTCGGGATTCCTGGCAGCGGTCTCTCTTACAAGGAGCGTCTGTCGAACCGCGGGTGCGCTTCGGCGCTGGTGCTCGCGCTCGCGCTCGCGGTGTCGCTCGCCGGTGCGTTCGCTTACGCGCGCTGAACGCGGTCGCGCGACGAGGCTGGCGCGACGTCGGCGATCTTCGCCGCAAGTGCCCGGGAAAGGACTCGAACCTTCACGCCTTTAGAGGGCGGCGGATTTTGAGTCCGCTGCGGCTGCCATTTCGCCACCCGGGCGGATTGCGGACATGCATTCATTCCGCGCGCATCGGCGCGTGCAAGAAAAACCGTGCCCGGCGACGCGAGAGGCGTGGCGCGCGGACGCGGCCAACAAAAAAGGCGCTCCTTGCGGAGCGCCTTTTGGCGAGAATCTCGTGAGAGATTACTTGGCGCCGAGGATCGCGTCCTTGGCGGCCTTGGCCACGCGGAACTTCACGACCTTCTTGGCCTTGATCTGGATGGTTTCGCCGGTGGCCGGGTTGCGACCCAGGCGAGCCTTGCGGTGGACGAGGACGAGCTTGCCGAGGCCGGGGAGCGTGAAGGAGTTCTTCGCGTTCTTGTAGGCGAGGGCGGCGATGATCTCGAGGATCGCGGTGGCCTGCTTCTTGCTGATCTCAGCTTTTTCGGCGATGGCACCGGCGATTTGGGACTTGGTGAGGGCTTTGGACATGTGGGTTGTGGGTTGGTTGTGCAGTGATGCGGGTGTATTAAGTAGCGAACCGTGCGCTGAAAACCAGCGAAAAATAAGGGCAGGGTGAAGGTTTCTTCCGGGCCCCGCTTCCCGGTGAAAAATCTTTTGCATGCGCCCGCCTTCCGACTTAGGTATCTGGCACACCCCCAAACCATGAGTCTCCGCCCGTCCGCCGCCCTCCTGTTCTCGCTCTTTCTCGGGATGACTTCCGCCGTCGCTCAGGACGCGGTCGTCTCCCTGGAACCCGCCTTCGCGGACATGAAGTTCAGCCTCCCTGTCGCCGTCGCGCCTCTGCCCGGAAGCAAGGATGTGGTCTTCGTGATCGAGAAGGGTGACCCGGCCCCAGGCAGCTCCACGGACAAGACCAAGAAGAAGGGGGGCGACTTCCTGGGCGGTAAGGTGCAGATGATCTCCGGCCTGACCGCTGGCAAGCCGGTCAAGACGGAGGTCTTCCAGCTCAGCCCGAAGGACGGCAAGTTTGATGCCGCCGGTGAGTGCGGTTTCCTCGGTTTCGCCGTCCACCCTAAGTATAAGGAAAACAAGCAAGTCTTTGTCTACTACAGCCTTAGGATTGAAGGCAAGCTCCACCAGCGCGTCTCTCGCTTCATGCTTTCGAGCGTCTCGCCCTTCAAAGTAGACCCCCAGTCCGAGCAGCCGTTCATCACCCAGCTTGACCCGGCGGCTAACCACAACGGCGGCGACCTGCACTTCGGCCCGGACGGTTACCTCTATATTAGCTGCGGCGACGGCGGTGCCGGCGGCGATGCCTTCGACACGGCGGGTTTCATCAATAAGGGCTTCCACGCCGCGGTCTACCGGATCGACGTCGACAAGAAGGAGGGCAATCCCGCCCCCAACCCCTTCGCTTCCGTCGTGACCGACGCCAAGGGCCAGGCCTTCTATGCCATCCCGGCCGACAACCCCTTCCTGAAGGCCACCTCCCACCGTGGCCGCCCCGTCGAGCCCGCCTCGGTCCGGACCGAGACCTGGGCCACCGGCCTGCGCAACGCCTGGCGTTTCTCCTTCGACCCCCAGACGGGCGCCTGCTTCGCCGGGGACGTCGGCCAGGGCCTCTACGAGGAAATCGACATCCTGGTGTCCGGCGGCGATTACGGCTGGCACGACGTCGAGGGCTTCCACCTCTTCAACCAGAAGGACTCCGGGGGCAAGAAGGCCATGCCCGCCCTCGCCCCGGCTTCCGACTTCAAGGCTCCGATCCACGAGTATGACCGTAAGCTCGGCAACTCCGTGACCGGCGGCGTCGTCTGCCGTGGCGACCGCGTGCCGGCCATCGCCGGCGCCTACGTCTTCGGCGACTTCGCCTCGGGCCGGATCTTCTCCCTGCATGATCGCGGCGGTCGCTGGGAGTCCCGCGAGATCGCCCGCGACGCCACCGTCGCCGGCTTCGGCCACGACCCCAGCAACGGCGACGTGCTCGTCGCTTCGCTCACGGGTCAGGTCAAGCGCATCGTCCGCAAGTAAGCCGATGCTTTCCCGCCGTTCGCTGCTGGGCCTCTCCGGTTCGCTGATGGCGGGAGCGATGCTCCGGCCCTTGCTCGCGGCGACGCCCTCGCCGCAGACGCCGGCCTTCAGTCTCTTCACGAAGCACCTCGTCGGCCTGCCTTACGATCAGCTCGCGGAGACGGTCGCGGAACTGGGCTTCAAGGGCGTCGAAGCACCGGTCCGTAAAGGCGGACATGTCGAGCCCGCGCGCGTCGAAGAAGACCTGCCGAAGCTCGCCGAGGCCTTCAAGAAATGCGGCGTGGCGATCACGCTGATGACGACCGACATCAACACGGTCAACGCGGCCGACCGCACGGAGAAGGTGCTCCGCACCGGCGCGGCGCTCGGCATTCCGAGCTACCGCATGAAGTGGTATGCTTACGCCGCCGGTAAATCGCCGTGGGCCCAGCTCGATGAGATCAAGCCGCAGCTGCGCGACCTCGTCGCCCTCAGTCGCGAAGCCCGCATCCTGCCTGGTTACCAGAACCATTCTGGCGCCAAGTATGTCGGCGCGGGCGTCTGGGACATGGCGATGCTGATGAAGGACTACCGCCCCGACGAACTATCCTGGAATTTCGACTTCTTCCACGCGATGGTCGAGGGAGGGCTTTCCTGGCCCAACGAGCTCGCGTTGGCCCGCGACCATATCTCGATGGTCTATTTCAAGAGCTTCCAGTGGCAGGGCAGGGTGCCGGTCGGTTGCCCGTTGTCCGAGGGCTCCGTGGGCAAGGACGCCGTCGCGCTCCTCCGTAAGTCTGCTTACGCCGGCCCGGTCTGCCTGCACGTCGAATACCTCAAGGGGAAGGTGACGGACCCGGGTGCCCTGCAGGCGGCGATCGAGGCGACGCGGAAGGATTTCGCCACCCTCCGCCAGTGGTGGGCCTGAGTTGGGACAGGGCAGGGGGGCTTCCGAAAAGATAGGCTGGAACTTGCGGACCCCGGGGATGTAGAAACCTTCACCCCCATGATCCCTCGTACCGCGCTTTTCCTCCTGGCCGCCGCATCCCTCGTGGCCGCCCCTAAGAACGCCCCTAAGTCCGCCCCGGCTGACAAGGCCCCGCCGGAACCCTACAAGCCTTCCGAGGGCGGCGCTCTCCCGGCCGGTCTCTTCCAGCTGCCCGAAGGTCTCGAGGTCACGCTCTGGGCCCGTTCGCCCATGCTCGCGAATCCGACCAACATCGATTTCGACGCCCAAGGCCGCCTCTGGGTCAACGAAGGCGTCAACTACCGCACCTATAACAAAGGCGGCAAGCGTCGCCCCGAAGGCGATCGCGTGATCGTGCTCAGCGACACCAAGGGGCAGGGCTTCGCCGATTCCGTCCAGACGTTCGTCCAGAATCCCGAGTGGACCTCGCCCCTCGGCATCGCCGTCATCGACAACGTCGTCTACGTCTCGCACGCCCCGACGATCACGAAGTACGTCGACGTGAACCGCGACGGCAAGTTCGACGCCGCCGTCGACCAGCAGGAGACTTTCCTCACGGGCTTCGGCGGTCAGGACCATGACCACTCGCTCCACGCCGTGGTCGCCGGTCCGGACGGCAAACTTTACATCAACTCCGGCAACTGCGGCGCCGTCGTGACCGACAAGTCGGGCAAGACCTTCCGCGTCACCAGCAACTACGTCGACGAACGCGGCGGCAAGTGGCCCTTCGACGCGCGCGCCAACATCGGCACGAAGAGCGACGACGGTTTCGTCTGGTCCTCCGGCTTCTCCGGCCGCCTCAACGCCGACGGCACCGGCCTCGAGATCCTCGGCAACGGCTACCGCAACAGCTTCGAGAGCTTCCCGTCCTCCCTCGGCGACCTTTTCCAGGGCGACAATGACGACTCCCAGAGCTGCCGCACTTCCTTCATCCTCGAATACGGCTCGGCCGGCTACACCACGCCGACCGGCGCGAGCTACGGCTCCGTCAAGCGCCCCGGACAGTCGATGCCGCGCGCGCACTGGCGTCAGGACGATCCTGATACCATGGACGTCGGCGACGTCTACGGCGGCGGCTCGCCCACCGGCATCACGGTCTACGAGAACGGCGCGCTCGGGGAAGCCTGGGCCGGTACGCTCCTGAACTGCGAGCCTTCGCGCAATACGGTCTTCGCTTACAAGCTGGCTCCGCAGAAGGGCACCTACGCCCTCAACGCCGATACCCGCAAGGACCTCATCACTTCGAATCCGACCCGCGACTTCGAAGGCACGGACTTCCATAAGCTCAAGACGGACGTCTCCACCAAGCCCAACGAGCGCATCCTCTTCCGCCCGTCCGACGTCGCCGTCGGACCCGATGGCGCCATCTACGTCGCTGACTGGTACGACTCCCGCGTCGGCGGCCACCAGACCCTCGACGACACCTGCACGGGCGCGATCTACCGCATCGCTCCGAAGGGCTTCAAGTCCGTCATCCCGAAGATCGACGTCTCCACGCCCGAAGGCGCCGCCGCCGTGCTGCGTAACCCGGCCGTCAACGTCCGCCACCTCGGCTTCAATGCGCTCAAGGGGTTCGGTGCCAAGTCCCTGCCGGTCGTCTCGGCGATCCTCCGCGACGCCAATCCGTACGTCGCCGCCCGCGGTGTCTGGCTCCTGCCTCACCTCGGCGAAGAAGGCGTCACCCGTACCAAGGCGCTCCTCAAGGACACGAATCCTTCGCTGCGCCGGCTGGCCTTCCAGTCGCTGCGCCGCGCCGGTCATGACACCCTCGGCATCGCTGCCGAACTCGCCAAGGACGCCGATATCGCCGTCCGCCGCGACGTCGCCACCTCGCTGCGCGCCGCTCCGGCCGACAAGGCCGTGCCGATCCTCATCGAGCTCGCGCGTCGCCTCGACGTCTCCGACAAGAATTCCATCGCCGCCTTCGGCATCGGTTCCACCAACAAGGTGGACGCCGTCTGGTCCGCCGTGAAGTCCGAACTCGTCAAGGACGGCGCGGAAGCCTGGTCGCCGGAAGTCGAGCGCATCGCCTGGCTCCTCCACCCCGCCTCCGCGTTGCAGGACTTCCTGACTCGCGCCGCTTCCTCGAAGGTCTCGCAGGCCTCCCGCACGCTCGCGGTCGAATCGCTCTCGTTCGTCGACAGCAAGGAAGCCGCCCTCGCGATGATCAAGCTTTGCGCCGACGGTTCGCCTTCCGCCTCCGAAGCCAAGACCTGGGCTCTGATGCGCATGACCGGCGCCTGGGCCGCCTTCGATATCCGCACCGAGCTCAAGAACGCCGGCGTCTATGACGCCAAGTCGATTGTCGTGAACGCCATCCAGGTTCCCGAAGCCCCGGCCGGTACCTACGCCGAACAGGACGTCCTCGCCAAGACCGGCGACGCCGCCAAGGGCGCCGCCCTCGCCCAGCGCTGCATCATGTGCCACCAGCTCAACGGCAATGGTCCGGCCTACGGTCCGGAGCTCAAGGGCTGGGCTGCCCGCCAGAGTCGCGAGGCCCTCGTCCGCGCCATCGTCAACCCCTCGGCGGATATCGCTCTGGGCTACGAAGGGGTCACCCTGAAGCTCAAGACCGGTGGCAAGATCGACGGACGTCTCATGTCGAACAACGACCCGATCGTGATCACCTCCACCGGCGGTCTCACCCAGCTGGTACCCAAGGATCGTGTCGCCGGCAAGGAAGCCAAGATGACCCGCTCCCTGATGATGTCCGGCGAGCAGCTGGGCCTGAGCGCCCAGGATGTGGCCGATATCGCCGCTTATCTGGCCTCCTATAAGTAAGCCCAAGGCCTAAGGCGCTGTTTCGAGGGGGTTTTCCGCCAGGAAGACCCCCTTTTAATTTACCGCTTGCTTCTGAGGCCGGGTTTATCAGGTTCGACCCTCCTTTCCCTAGGCAAGGCACGGCCGCACAACGCGGGCCCGCGACTTACTAGGCACCAAAAGACCTTATACCAACATGAAGCAGCTCACCCTTAACGTCACCAGCCGCGCGCTCCATGGCCGCGGACCCGCCCGCCGCCTCCGCGTCGATGGCTCCATCCCCGCCATCATCTACGGCAAGTCCGGCAACCAGAGCGTCGCCGTCAAGCAGGAGGCCTTCCGTGACCTCATGCGCGCCAAGGGCAACGCCGCCTCCCTCATCAACCTCGATGTCGACGGCAAGAAGATGCTCTCCCTCATCAAGGAGTTCCAGCGCCACCCGATCACCCAGAAGTTCCTCCATATCGACATCATGGAGATCGACCCGAACTCCCCGATGACCGCCGCCATCCCGGTGCGCGCCATCGGCGAAGCCCATGGCGTCAAGACCGACGGCGGCACGCTCGCCATCGTCTCCCAGACCATCAACGTCCGCTGTCTCCCGAAGGACCTCCCTGAGTTCATCGAGATCGACGTCACCGAGCTCAAGGTCAACGAGTCCATCCACGTCGGCGAGGTCAAGGCCCCCCAGGGCATCACCTTCCCGGGCGACCCCAAGCGCGTCGTCATCGTCTGCTCCGAGATGGCCGAAGAAGAAGCCGCTCCCGAAGCGACTCCCGTCGCCGGTGCCGCCGCTCCTGGCGCCGAAGGTGCCGCCGCTCCTGCGGCCGGCGCTGCTCCCGCCGCCGGCGCCGCTCCTGCGGCCGCCGCCGCGCCTGCCGCCAAGAAGTAATTTCCGCGCCGGGCGTCCCCGGCACCTGTTCTTTGAAGTCAAATGTCATTCTCGGTCATCGCCGCCCTCGGCAATCCGGGCCGAGAATATGCCGCCACCCGCCACAACGCGGGCTGGATCGTCATCGACGCGCTCGCCGCCCAGGCTGGCGCGGTCTGGAAGGAAGAGAGCCGTTTTTCGGCCTCGGTCGCGAAGATCACGTTCGGAGGTTCCTCCGTCCACCTGATCAAGCCGCTCACCTTCATGAACGACAGCGGGTCGCCTCTGGCGGCCTTCCTCCGGTTCCACCGGATCGAGCTCCCTGAGCTCGTCGTCCTCCACGATGACATCGCCTTCGAGCCCGGTCAGCTCCGCCTCTCCCTAGGAGGTTCCGCCGCCGGCCACAACGGCGTCGCCAGCTGCATCCGCCACCTCGGCGAACCATTCGTCCGCGCCCGCCTAGGCATCGGATCGAAGCAGCATCCCGGCCAGGATCTCGCCGACCACGTCCTCGGACGTTTCCCCGACGCCGACCTCGCAGCCCTGACCCAGCGCATCCCCGACTTCATCAAACACCTCGAAATCCTCCTCTCCCAAGGCCTCCCGGCCGCCCAAAACCTCACCAACAGAAAATCACCATCACCATGACCACCGCCACGATCCGCCGCGCCTACCGCGCCAGCCTCATCCTCGACCTCCGCGGCTCGACGGATGCGCCCGAGACCGTCATCGACAAGCTCAAGGACGTCCTGAAGTCCATCGACTGCAAGGTCAACGAGGTCGAGAACCTCGGCCAGAAGGAGTTCTCGCGCGTCGTCGACCGCAAGTTCCCCTCCGGCCTCTACGTCCAGTTCCACTTCGAAGGCCCGGTCAGCGCTCCGACGTCCTTCCGCGAGAAGCTCCGTCTCGACCGCACCATCAATCGCCTGCTCGTGCAGGTGACCAAGTAATCTCCGACCCCGCCTCGCCGTGGCCTCTTCCTTCAATCGCGTGATCCTCGCGGGCAACATGACCCGCGATCCGGAGGCCCGCGCCCTCCCGTCCGGTCAGGCCCTCACGAAGTTCTCCCTCGCCGTCAACCGCGCCTACACCACCAAGGAAGGCGAGAAGCGCGAGGAAGTCACCTACGTCGACATCGAGAGCTACGGCAAGCAGGCTGAGATCATCGCCAAGTATTGCGGCAAGGGCTCCGGCATCCTCGTCGAAGGCCGCCTCAAGCTCGACCAGTGGGAAGACAAGAAGACCGGCGAGAAGCGTTCGCGCCTCGGCGTCGTCCTCGAGAACTTCACCTTCATCGGCGGCAAGGCCCAGGGCGGCGAAGAGGGCGGTTCCGCTCCCCGTTCCCGTGGCGGCAACGATGCCCCGGCTCCTTCCGGAGACCAGGGCGGCGGCGACGACGTCCCGTTCTAAACTTTCCCTCCCCAACCTTATAACCCAAGCAAGATCATGGCATTCACCGAAGTCCTCCTCATCAAGCCCGTCGACGGCCTAGGCGCCGAAGGCGAGCAGGTCCGCGTCCGCGCGGGCTTCGCCCGTAACTTCCTGCTCCCGCAGGGCATCGCGCTCCCCGTCAACCGCTCCAACACGAAGTACGTCGAGGCCCTCAAGAAGGCCCGCGAAGTCCGTGAAGCCCGCGACCTCGAGGTCGCCAACGACACCGCCGCCAAGCTGGCCGCCATCAAGCTCGTCTTCGCCGTCAAGACCGGCGAAGGAGGCAAGATGTTCGGCGCGATCAGCACCGCCGAGATCTCCGCCAAGCTCCTCGAGCACGGCATCGAGATCGAGCGCAAGCGCATCCATCTCGGCCAGGGCCCGGTCAAGCTCCTCGGCAAGCACACCACGAGCATCCGCCTCCATGGCTCCGTCATGGTCGAGCAGGAGTTCGAGGTCGTCTCCGAAAACCCGATCGAAGTCGCCGCCGAAGAGGCCCCCGAGGCCGAAGAGCGCGAGTACCGCGACGACAAGAAGGCCCGCAAGCCCCGCAAGGAAAAGGCCGCCAAGTCCGAGTAATCGGACCGGCTTCCCGGAAAGGCGCGAAGTGCGAACTTCGCGCCTTTTTGTTTTCCGGGGTCCCCGCGCCTGTGAATAGGCCGTGAACAAGGCGTGAACGTCCGCCCAGTTTGGCGCTGTCCACCGGACCGCCCCCGCCCATACTCCGCTTTTTCCCATGGCCGAAAGACCCCAGCGCCAGCGCCGCGATGCCGCCCCCAACTACGGCGACCGCGTCCCTCCCCACAACCTCGACGCCGAGCGCGGCCTGATCGCGAGCATCGTCATCGACGGCGGCGACACCTTGCAGCGCTGCCTCGAGCAGCGCGTCACGCCGGATTATTTCTTCGATCCGAAGCACCAGGACATCTACGAGATCGCCGTCAAGCTCTCGCTGGCGAGCACGGGCATCGACGAGATCACGCTCACCGAACAGCTGCGCCGTGACGGCAAGCTGGAGTCCGCCGGCGGCGCGACCTACGTCAACGAGCTCACGGGCCTCATCTCCTCGAGCGCGCACGCGCCGCACTGGCTCGCCATCATCCGCGAGAAGCACTTCCTGCGGCAGCTCATCTCCACCGCCGTCACGACGGTCGAGAAGGCCCACGCGCACGCCGAAGGCATCGAGCGGCTCCTCGAGGAGGTCGAGCAGTCCTTCTTCCGCATCAGCGAAGACCGCATCTCCGAATCGGCCCAGACGATCGACGGACCGATCGCCGAGGCGATGGAACTGGTCCAGCGCATCATCCGCGACCGTAATTCGGTGCAGGGCGTCCCGACGGGCTTCCCGGACCTCGACGCCATGACGTTCGGCTTCCAGCCGGGTCAGATGATCGTCGTCGCCGCCCGTCCCGGCATGGGCAAGACGTCCATCGCGCTCAACTTCATCGAGGCCGCCCTGTTCCCCAAGCCCAGCGAGAGCCGCAAGCCTTCCAACGTCCTGCTGTTCTCCCTCGAAATGCCGGCCCGCGAACTGGCGCTGCGTCTGCTTTGCTCCCGCGCCCGCGTGAACATGCAGAAGCTGCGCACCGCCCACCCGGACGAACGCATGCAGGTCGACCTCGTCCAGGCCGCCAACGAGTACAAGGGCCTCCCGCTGGTGGTCGACGACAACGGCGGCCAGAACATCCTCGAGATCCGCGCCAAGTGCCGCCGCGTCCACGCCCGCACGCCCCTCGACATGGTGGTCATCGACTACATCCAGCTCATCAATGGCCTGGATTCGGGCCTGCCTCGCGAGCAGCAGATCGCCGAGGTCTCCCGCAGCATCAAGGCCATGGCCAAGGAGTTCAAGATCCCGATCATCGCCCTGGCCCAGCTCAACCGAAAGTCCGAGGACGAGGCCCGCCAGCCCCGCATGTCCGACCTCCGCGAGTCGGGCTCCATCGAGCAGGACGCCGATATCGTCATGCTCATCTCCAAACCCCCCGTCAGCCAAGGCAAGGCGGCCGAAGCCGAGGCCGAGCAGGCGGGCCAGGACGGATGTTACGCCCGCCAGCTCATCGTGGCGAAGAATCGTAACGGACCCACCTCCGACATCAACTTGCTCTTCAATCCGGGGCTGACACGCTTCGAATCCCCGGCTAGAGACTACCGCAATAATGAATAAGCCCCCCCTCCGCCGCAGCTGGCTCCGCGCCGCCTGCTTCGCCCTCGCCCTGGTTCCTCTCGTCGGAGGGGCGCAGAACGCCGCCGGCCCGAAGGACCCCAAGGTCCGGACCATCCGCATCCAGGCTTCCGGCGCCGTCGTCTCCGAGCAGTTCGTCCGCGGCTTCATCGCC
>CANKZO010000010.1 GCA_947488485.1 Opitutia bacterium
AACGCGTGCGGCGGAGCATCGAGAGGTGGGCGCCCGGCCCGAGCTTACGGCCGAGGTCGTAGGCGAGCGTGCGCACGTAGGTGCCCTTGGTGCAGCGGACGCGGAAGTTGATCTTCGGGCTCTGCCACGAGAGCAGCTCGAATTCGGAGATACTGATCGCGCGAGGCTCGCGCACGACCTCGATGCCCTTGCGCGCGAGGTCGTAGAGCTTCTGGCCGCCGATCTTCTTCGCCGAGTGCATCGGCGGGATTTGGGATTGGTCGCCCAGCATCGAAGCAAGGGCGGCGCGGACCTGCGCCTCGGTGATCTCGGGGACCGGGTTCGTCTCAAGCGTTTCGCCCTCAGCGTCCTGGGTGTCGGTCACGACGCCGAGCGTCGCTTCGCCGAGGTATTCCTTATCCTGGGCCATCAGCTGGTCCGAGGCTTTGGTCGCTTTGCCGACGAGCACGATGAGCAGGCCGGTGGCCATCGGGTCGAGCGTGCCGGCATGGCCGACGCGGCGCGTCCGGTAAAGCCTGCGCACACTGTCCACCACGTCATGCGAAGTGATGCCCTGCGGCTTGTCGACGAGCAGCACGCCCGCGGGTTCGGCGGCGGGCTCGCTCATTTCGCCGAGAACTCGCGGTAGTGGGCGATGACGATCCCGAGGATCTTCGCGCGGTCCTGCGGCAGGCGACAGCCCTGCATGTTGAAGCCGGCCGCGAGCATGTGACCGCCGCCGTTGAGCTTGCCGGCGCAGAGGTCGAGCCGGAGCTTCGGGTCGCGGCCGCGCAGGCTGCCACGGATACCATCGGCGCCTTCTTCCATCAGCACGGCGATCTCGACGCCTTCGACGGAGCGCGGGAATTCCACGAGGCCTTCTTTGTCTTCCTTCGAGGTGCCCGTGGCGGCGTAGTCCGCCTGGGTGAGTTCACCGGAGCAGATCTTGCCGTCTTCGTGAAAGAGGATGGTGTTCAGGAAGCGTTTGGTAAGCTCGAGCTTGCCGCGGCTTTCCTGTTCGAAGACGCGGTAGTTGGCCTCAGCCGGGTCGGCGCCGCGCCGGACGAGTTCCGCGATGATCGCGAAGACGTCGGCGGTGGTGCTGCGGTAGCAGAAGCGGCCGGTGTCGGTCAGGATGCCGAGGTGCAAGGCCTTGGCGGTGACGGTGTCGACGGCGAGGCTCTGGGCGAGGGCGCCGGCGGCGAGGATATGGCAGGTGGCGGCGGCTTCGCGGACGACGATGTTCGTCTGCGCGTAGTCCGGGTTCGAAGCGTGGTGGTCGATGTTGGCGAGGATGCCAGCCGGGAACTTGGCGAGCAGTTCCGTCCCTACGCGGGACGCATCGGCACAGTCGACCGTGACGGCGACGCGGTCGGTCGCGTCATAATCGGCCCCTTTGACGAACGTCACGCCTTCGGCGTAGGGGACGAGGTTCGGGGGGATCCGGTCACGGTTCACGCAGAGCGCGTCGACGCCTTCGGCCAGGAGCATGCGGCACAAGGCGGTCTGGGAGCCGATGCAGTCTCCGTCCGGGCGCATATGGCCCAATACGGCCACTTTCCGCCCTTTGAGACCCTTGACGAGATCCCGGAGGGCCTCGCCCGCCGCTTGCATGCTGATACCCATGGTTTTGCGGATGAACAAACAGCCGTGGACCATCGCTGGCAAAGGCAAAAGGCGAGGTTATCACCAACTTCGGGGGAACGCTTGAACCTACCCGCACTTCGGGCATAGTTACTGCTACCAACCCCCTACGGGCGTTTCGCCCCGACCCACTTTCCATGGATAAGGACAAAAACAACAATTTCACTCCCCGCGCCCGCAAGGTCGTGGAACTGGCCCGGGCGGAAGCCCGCCGGTTCAACCATAACTACGTCGGCACGGAGCACATCCTGCTCGGGCTGATCAAGCTCGGCGAGGGCGTCGCGGTCAACGTCCTCGGCCGCATGGGCCTCGACCTCAAGACCGTCCGCGGCGCCGTCGAGAAGCAGGTCGGCCCCGGCCCCGAAGAAGCCAAGGCCCCTGATACGATTCCCCTCACGCCGCGCGTGCAGAAGGTCATGGCCCACGCCGTCACCGAGGCTCGCGCTCTCGGCCACGCTTATGTCGGCACCGAACATATCCTCCTCGGTCTCCTGAAGGAAGGGGAGGGCGTCGCCGCCCGCGTGCTGCAGCAACTCGACGTCGACCTGGAGCGCTGCCGCAAGGAGATCCTCGCTGACATCGATCCTTCCGCCGCCGATGAGTCCGAGAAGAAGGACAGTGATACGCCGCCCCCGTCCGAAGACTCTTCCGACGACGCTCCGCCTCCCTCCCGTCGCCCCTCTTCCGAAGAGGGCGCCCGCCCTGGCCGCGGTGAACGTCTCTCGCTCCTGAAGACCTTCGGTCGCGACCTCACCGAGCTCGCTAAGGCCGGTGAACTCGATCCCGTCATCGGCCGTAAGGAGGAGATCCGCCGCGTGGTGCAGATCCTCTGCCGCCGCACGAAGAACAATCCGGTCCTCATCGGCGAAGCCGGCGTGGGCAAGACCGCCATCGTCGAGGGCCTCGCCCAGGAGATCGCCTCCGGCGTCGTCCCGGAGATTCTCCTCGACCGTAAGGTCATCACCCTCGACCTCGCCCTGATGGTCGCCGGCACGAAATACCGCGGCCAGTTCGAAGAACGCATCAAGGGCATCATGGACGAGATCAAGCGCGCCAAGAACGTCATCCTGTTCATCGACGAGATGCACACGATCGTCGGCGCCGGCGCCGCCGAAGGCGCGATGGACGCCTCCAACATCCTCAAGCCCGCCCTCTCTCGCGGCGAAATCCAGTGCGTCGGCGCCACCACGCTCTCGGAATACCGTAAGCACATCGAGAAGGACGCCGCCCTCGAGCGACGCTTCCAGTCCGTCAAGGTCGACGACCCGACGCCCGAAGACGCCGTGCTCATCCTCCGCGGCATCCGCTCGAAGTATGAGGAGCACCACAAGTGCGAATACACCGACGCCTCCATCGAGGCCGCCGTCCGCCTCTCGCACCGTTACATCACCGCCCGCCACCTCCCCGACAAGGCCATCGACGTCATGGACGAAGCCGGCGCCCGCGCCCGCATCCGTTCCCTGAACATCCCGGCCGACATCGACGTCGTCCAGACCGAGATCGACAAGGTCGTGCAGCAGAAGGAGGACGCCTCCCGCAACCAGAAGTTCGAGGAAGCCGCCAATCTCCGCGACACGGAGAAGAAGCTCCGCGCCAAGCGCGAGAAGATGCTCGAGGACTGGCGCAAGAAGCGCGACGAGAAGCGCATCGTGGTCGGCGAAGACGAGATGCTCCACATCGTCGCCGACTGGACGGGCGTGCCCCTCAACCGCCTCGAGAAGAAGGAGACCAAGAAGCTCCTCGAGCTCGAGAAGGACCTGCAGACGGCCGTCATCGGCCAGGACCGTGCCTGCGAAGTCGTCGCCCGCGCCCTCCGTCGCTCCCGCGCCGACCTCAAGGATCCGCGCCGCCCGATCGGCTCCTTCCTCTTCCTCGGCCCCACCGGCGTCGGCAAGACGCTCCTGGCCCGCTCCCTGGCCGAACGCATGTTCGGCGAGAAGGAAGCGGTCATCCAGATCGACATGTCCGAGTACATGGAGAAGTTCACGGTCTCCCGCCTCATCGGCTCGCCGCCCGGCTACGTCGGTCACGACGAAGGCGGCCAG
The DNA here is from genome assembly GCA_947488485.1 of Opitutia bacterium. The sequence goes on from CANKZO010000010.1 coordinate 3,669, forward strand.
CTCACCGAAGCGGTGCGCCGCAAGCCTTACTCCGTCGTGCTCTTCGACGAGATCGAGAAGGCCCACCCGGACGTCATCCAGCTCCTGCTGCAGGCCCTCGAAGACGGCCGTCTGACCGACTCCCTCGGTCGCGTCGTCGACTTCCGCAACACGATCATCATCCTGACATCCAACGTCGGGGCTGACGTGCTGCAGCGCAACAACTCCGTCGGCTTCGACGTCGGCGTGGATTCCACCCGCGACTACGAGAAGCTCAAGGACCGCATCATGGACGAGACCAAGCGCGCCTTTAAGCCCGAGTTCCTCAACCGCCTCACCGACATCGTCATCTTCCAGCAGCTCGCGAAGACGCACATGACCAAGATCGTCGACATCGAAGTCGACAAGGTCGCCAAGCGCCTCCTCGACCTGGGCGTGAAGCTCGTGGTCAACGAAGCCGCCCGCGGCTACCTGGTCGACAACGGCTGGGACGAGAAATACGGCGCCCGTCCGCTCCGCCGCGCGGTCGAACGTCTCCTCGAAGACCCGCTCGCCGAATCCATCCTGCGCGACGACTATAACAAGGAAGAACCGGTCATCGTCTCGGTCGGCGAGAAGGGTCTCGTCTTCACGCAGAAGAAGAGCGGCGCCGACACCGGCGCGTAAGCGATGCCTCGCCTGGTCACCGCAGGGCTGCTCGGCGCGATCGCCATCGCGCTGGGGGCCTTCGGTGCCCATGGTCTGAAGGAGCGCCTCGCCGTGATCCCTGAGGCCCTCGGTTGGTGGGAGACGGCGACTTTCTATCTGCTGACGCATGCCGTCGCCATCGGCGCGGTCGTCGGCAGTTCCGTCTGGCCGGCCCGGCTCTGGGCCGCCGGCGCGACGATCTTCGCCGCGACGCTCTACGCCATGGCCCTGGGCGCACCGCGCTGGTTCGGCGCGATCACGCCGATCGGCGGCTCGTTGCTCATCGCGGGCTGGGTCATCCTGGCCTGGACCGCGCGTAAAGAATCCTGACTTGCTCAGGTCGGCCGCGCATCCGACCTTGAGGCATGGCGGAGCCTTTCACCTATCACGACGACGGCGGCGACGATCTCGAGCCGGCCGAGCGGGAAGTGGTCTGCCGATATTATCTCGAGGCGGGTCCGCAGAACACGGAGTTCGTGACGCAATTGCTCGGGCCGAGCGAATGCGGGAAGTTCGACGTCCTGTGGGAGGAGTCCGACCTGACCGAGGAAGTGACCGTCGCCGTGGCTTGGCTACCGCGCGGACAACTTGCCGGCTTCGCGCTCTGGCAGGCCCTGGCCTTGGCTTTCTGGAACATGAAGAAGGAAGGCGAGTATTGGGAGAACGCCGACTGCGTCGAAGTCATCGATCGGCCGGACACCTTGGTCGAGACGGACGCCTTCCGGGCGGTGCTCGCCGTGGTCTGGCCCCCGGCGGATCCGGAAGGCTGAGGAGAATGTGACAAGCGAGTGCGGACGTGGTGACGTTTCCTCGTCGCGTAACCGCCTTCGCCATCGTGCGTTGACAGGTGCGCCACGGGGTTTCTTCAATATGACACATGAACATCCGTCGCGACCTCCCCGCCTCCCTGGTCGTCTTCCTGGTGGCGGTCCCGCTTTCGCTGGGTATCGCCCTGGCTTCCGGCGCACCGGTGATCGCCGGCCTGATCGGCGCCGTCGCCGGCGGCATCGTCACCGGCCTTCTGGCCGGCTCGCCGCTGCAGGTTTCCGGTCCGGCTGCCGGCCTGACGGTCGTCGTCTTCGGACTCGTGCAGCAGCTGGGCTGGGAGACCGTCTGTCTCGCGACCGCCTGCGCCGGCTTGGTGCAGCTTCTTCTCGGCTACCTCAAGGTGGCGCGCGGCACCCTCTTCATCGCCCCTTCGGTGGTGCACGGCATGCTGGCCGGTATTGGCATCTCCATCGCCCTCGCCCAGTTGCACGTGCTGCTCGGCGGCTCGCCCGCCAGCTCGCCGATCGCGAATCTGATCGCCTTGCCGGGACGCCTCGGAGCCTTCAGCCCTGCGGCCGCTATCCTGGGTATCGTGACCATCGGCGTGCTGGTGCTTTGGAAGAAACTGCCGTGGGCCGGCCTGCGGGCGATCCCCGCACCCTTGGTGGCCGTCGTGGTCGGGACCGTCGTCTCCCTCGTCGCGAAGATGGACGTCAAGCGGGTCGACCTGCCCGAGCAGCTCGCCTTTACCCAGCTGAAACTGCCGACGGAGTGGGGCGTGTTCATCATCGCCGTCCTCACCCTCGCCATCATCGCCAGCGTGGAGTCCCTCCTGTGCGCCGTGGCCACCGATAAGCTGCACAGCGGCGAGCGGTCGAACCTCGACAAGGAACTCACCGCTCAGGGCGCCGGCAACCTCGTCTCGGGCCTGCTCGGCGGCCTGCCCATCACCGGCGTCATCGTCCGCTCCTCCGCCAATATCAACGCCGGCGGCGCCACCCGCTGGTCGGCCGTCTTCCATGGCATCTGGATCCTGCTCTGCGTGCTCTTCCTCGGCTCGCTGATCGAGAGCATCCCGCTCGCGGTGCTGGCGGGCTTGCTCGTCTTCGTCGGGGTCAATCTCGTCAATTTCCACCACATCCACGAACTCACCGTCCACAAGGAAGTCCGGATCTATTGGGCGACGGTGCTCGGCGTCACCTGCGTCAACCTGCTCGCCGGCGTGGGCATCGGCATCGCCGTCTCGGTCTTCTACGCCATCCGGCGTCTCTCGCTGGTCAAGGTGGAGAAGCGACAGGAGGGCGGCGCCTGGAAAGTCGCCATCCGGGGCACGCTCACCTTCGCCTGCGTCCCCAAGCTCAACTACGAACTCTCGGCCCTGCCGGCCGGCTCCGTCGTGGATATCGACCTTGACGTCGACTATATCGACCACGCGGCCTTCGAGTCACTGCACAGCTGGCGCCTGAACCACGAGAAGACCGGCGGCAAGGTCTGCGTCGAGGAGAGCCAGGAGGAATGGTATAAGCCCGCCGCCGAAGGCCGTCCGCGCTGCTCGCGCGAGGCCTGAGCGGCTTCTTCGTTCGGGCGAGGCGGTGGAATCCCGTCCAGGCATTCGGGAACGTCGCCTCGGGCTTGCTACCCGCATCAGGATTCCATATTTATCGGATATGCGCCTCATCGCCTGCCTCTGCTCTTTTTTCGCCGCCGTCGCCATGGCGGAAGAAGCCCCCGGTCTGCTCGGCGTGCCGGTCAAGGACATCGATGGCAAGGCGACCACGCTGGGCGCCGTCAAGGGCGGCAAGGCGTGGCTCGTCGTCAACGTCGCCAGCCAGTGCGGCTACACGCGGCAGTATGCGGGCCTGCAGTCTTTGTATGAGCGTTACAAGGCCCAGGGTCTCGTCGTCGCGGGTTTCCCGTGCAATGATTTCGGCGGACAGGAGCCGGCCACCGAGAAGGCCATCAAGAAATTCTGTCAGGCTAACTTCCAGGTGACCTTCCCGCTGTATGCGAAGGTCGCGATCAAGGGTAACGATGCGCACCCGCTCTTCGAGAAGCTCACCGGTAAGAGCTCCGGCCACCCCGGTCCGGTCGGCTGGAACTTCCAGAAGTTCCTCATCGGCGCCGATGGTAAGCTCATCGCCCGTTTCGGTTCCGACGTCGAACCCGACTCTGAAGAGCTCGAGAAGGCCATCGAGAAGGCGCTGAAGTAAGCCCGCTTAGCCTCTTACAGGTTGCCCTCGGCATACGCTCTCACCATGTCTCCCCAGCCCTCTCCGATATCCCGCGGACGGTTGGGCTTATTGCTAGGCTTGGTCTTCACCCTTGGCGTCGTCTTGGTCGGGCTGAGCTTCCTTGGTCAAGGTGCTGAGCTTGCTGCGCCGGCGGCGAAGTCGACGCAGGTGCCTCCCGCAAAAGGTCAGTTGAGGGTGAAGCTGCGCAGCGCTGCATTCCTTAACTTAGATGAGTCAAAGAACGTGCGGCCGGACGCTCCGGAATTGGGGCCGAAGGATTTGGCGGATTTGAACGAAGTGAAATTTGCCAAGTTGCAGGCGCTGGCCGAGGAGCTGGGTTATGACGATAAATCCCGCTTTTTCGGCATCAGTGCTTCAGCAGAGAAGGCCCTGGACGAGATGATGAATGAGCCCCGCTGGAAACAATTAGAGCAGGAGATCAAGACTTTGGCGGAGTCTTGGCCCGGGGCTAATCAGGAGGAAAGACAGGTCATCCTCGATCGTACCTCCGCCGGCTGGGATCAGGTGCTCATCGAGGCCCGCCGCCGATTGCCCGCCTTGCGCTAAACGCTAATACCCGTGAACTTCGCATCCCAGACCCGCCGGAAATTCCTTCGGCAAACCGCCTGGCTCGTGGTCGGTGTCTGGGCTGCGCGTCTCCTGGCGGCGGAGCACGGTGTGGCCTATGACGTCTGCGTCTATGGTGGCAACGCCAGCGGCGTGATGGCCGCCTGCGCCGCCGCCAAAGAGGGAGCCAAGGTCATCGTGGTCGAGCCGAGCCGCTGGTTGGGTGGCATGACGGGCGGCGGACTGATGCACATCGATTGGGGCAGGGAAGAGGCGGTCAGCGGCTCGACCCGTCCCATCCTGAAGAAAGATCATAAGGACGCCCAGTATCGCACGGTCTTCACGGAGATGCTCAAGGCCGCCGGCGTCACGGTCCTTTTCGAGCATCGCGTCAGCGCGGCGCTGAAGGTCGACGGGCTGATCCGCTACGTCGATCTGGATTTCGCTCCGTTCGACGAATATGGCTGCCCGCCGGCGAAGCCATCGAAGGCCATGGCGCGCGTCATCAAGGCCAAGGTCTTCATCGATTGCTCCTACGAAGGCGACCTCATGATGCGGGCAGGCGTCGCCTACGCCTATGGTCGCGAGGCGAAGTCGACTTACGACGAGAGCCTGGCCGGCGCGCAGCCCCCGATGTCGGTCTACGCGATCGATCCTTACGTCAAAGCCGGCGAACCGCAGAGCGGCCTGCTGCCGGGTCTTCAGTCGACGCCCGTCGCGCCGGTCGGCGAGGCGGATAAGCTCACGATGGGTTACGGCTTCCGCTGGCGCTTCGTCTTCAAGGGCGAGAGCCTGCCGATCGAGCCGCCGGCGAATTACGACCCGAAGCAGTTCGAACTCTATCGCCGGGCTTTCCAGCAGGGCGTGGACATCCTTTCCGGACGCGTGATGCGCGGCAAGGTCGACGGCTGGGAGGTGAGCGGCGGGCGCGTCTATTCCGGCGGGGCCGGGAACCTCGCACGCGCGCTGTTCGCGCCGACGAACTACGGCCACAATGCCAGCTACCCAGACGGTGATTACGCGACCCGGGCCCGGATCTGGAAGGAGCAGCAGGATTTCGTCCGCGGCATGACGCATTTCTTGCGCACCGACCCGTCAGTGCCGGCGAAGCAGAAGGAAGTCGCGCGGAGCGCCGGCTTGGAGAAAGGTGCGTTCGACGACACCAAGGGCTACCCGCACCAGCTCTACGTCCGCGAGGCCCGTCGCATGATCTCCGATTACGTCGTCACTCAGAAGGATCTGGAAGGACGGACCAGTCCCGCCGACTCCGTCGGTCTGGCCTCCTATGGCGTCGATGAATGGCCCTATGCGACCGTTGCCCTCGATGGTAAGGTCGCGCTGATGGGCGGCTATTATTCCATGCTCTACCTCGAGGACGAGCACCGCGGCATCTACCGGATTCCTTACCGCTCGATCGTCCCCAAGAAGGCCCAATGCACGAACCTGCTCGTCCCCGTCTGCGTCTCCGCCAGCCATATCGCCATGACCTCCATCCGCATGGAGCCCGTCTGGATGATCCTCGGCGAGTCAGCCGGCGTCGCGGCTTCCATGGCCGTCAAATCCGGTTCGGCGGTCCAGGACGTGCCGTATGCGGAGCTTTATCCCAAGCTGCGAGCGCTCGCGCAGAAGGTGGACCTTCCGAAGAAGAAAGAGACTAAGGCGAAGTAGGCCCCGCGATGCGGAGGTCCGCGACGATCTTCCCGCCGACGAGGTGCTCGGCGATGATCCGGTCGAGGTTCTCGGGCGTGCAGTGGCCATACCAGACCCCTTCGGGGTAGACCACGGCGACCGGGCCGGCGGCGCAGACGCGCAGGCAGTCGGCCTTCGTGCGCTGGATGCCGCCTTTTTCGGAGAGTCCCAGCTGCTTCAGGCGCGTCTTCAGGTGTTCCCACGATTTCGCCGCGAGTTCGCCGCCGCAGCAGGTCTGCTCGGTCGACTTCACGCAGAGGAAGATATGCCGGCGCGTGGCGTCGAGCCCCAGCGCGGCGGCGGCGCGGGCGGCTTCCGGGTTCATTCGAACCGAGGGATCAGGCCGTCCTGTTCGAGCTTCAGGAACAGCTCGCGGCTGAACCAGGCGTCGTTGGCGGCGTATTGAATCTGACGTTCGTCCAGAGGCTTGGCCCAGTTCGAGGTCTGCACCTTCTTCGATTTCTTCATCTGCAGACGCAGGAAGTGGGCGGCGAGGGCCTGGAGGCCCGTGTTCACCAATCCGGTCTTCTTCGTGTGGTCGGCGATGTCGATGAACGCCCGGTCTTCGAAGGGAGCGCGGGCGCGGAGATTCTTGACGTCGTCGCGCACGGCGACGCCGACCTTGGCCTGGCGGTCGTTGCAAAGCACCGGGAAGGCGAGGGGGATGCCGCCGCAGTGATCGAGGCGGAAGACGAAGATGTGGTGCTGGCCGGCCAGCTGCAGGATCGAAGGCAGGTTATATTCGCCGCGCGTGTGGGAGGGCTTGGTCTCGGTGTCGAAGCCCAGGACACGGTCACGGGCGAGCGAGGCGATGGCCTTGGCGGCGTCCTTCTCGGACTCGATCAGCTCGATCGGGCCGGTCCATTCGCCGACCGGAAGGGACTCGATGAAATCCTTTTCGATGCGGATGCCCCCTTGGCCGCGGCCGCCTTGACCGTTCGAACGGGCTTCGGTGCCTGGTTCGGCGGATTCTGGCTGGTTTTCGGACGCTTCCACGAAGGAAAGGCAAAGCACCCCAAGCCCATTGGCAACCAGAGACTCGGCGGGGTGGGAAAAAAGCGTTGACCCTCCGCACGGGCTCATCTTTGTTCCCCTTCCCATTTAACGGGGCCTTAGCTCAGTTGGTAGAGCGCTTGCATGGCATGCAAGAGGTCGTCGGTTCAAGCCCGATAGGCTCCACCATTCAAACCGGCCGTCTTCCTCAGGGAAGGCGGCCGGACTCTTTGCCAGGGTAGCCGGCTCAGCGCAGGGCCAAGGTCAGCACCGTCCGGCAATCCGTCTGCAGGCGGGCCTCGACGGCGATGTTCTCACGCGTGACCTTGCCTATGGATTCGGCGCAGTTCTCGAGCGCCTTCTTGAGGGCCATCAGCTCTCCTTTCGAGGTCTTGGCTTCGGGCTTCTCGGCGAGTTCTCCGGCTTGGGCGGCGTACTTCGTCAGGATGGTCTTGATCGCTTCGCGGTCGGCCGTGGCCCGACGCAACATCATCCAGACCGGTTTGCCCTTCGTGCCGCCTTCGGCGAGGGTGCGCAGGTAGCCGAGCGTATTGTAGGGGCGGGCGTCTTCCGTGGCGGCCTTCTTGGCGGCGGCTTCGGCGGAGATGCTCTCCGCCGTGCGGACCTTGGCCTTGGTCGCCGTCTTGCCCTTGGTCTTGGTCTTCGTGCCCGTATCCTCGTCGTCGATCGCTTCGACGCGGGCAGACGCCTCGAGCTTGCCGGAGAGCTGGCTGGCGCGCTTCAAGTCGTCGAAGCCCAGCCAGAACACGTTCTCATCGAGCTGGAATTCGTTGCAGACCACGTCGACACGGTTGGCGGTGAGGGACATGCCTTTGAGGCCGTCCTGCAAGGAGACGAGGAGGTTCTTGACCAAGGATTTCGCGTCGGTGGCCACGGCCTGCTGGGCGAAGGGATCTTCGTTCTCCTTGGCCGCCATCTTCTTCTCAGGCTTTTCCAGATCGAGCATCAGCTCGCGTTCGGCCCAGAGCTTCGGGTTGTTCCGCTTGATCCAATCGGTGTCGAGGTCTTCCCAGCGGTACGTCAGGACGACGTCGGCGTCGAGGCGCTTGACCATGATGGTGGCCTCATCCTGGGTGATGTATTCGAAGGCGATCACGGTCGCGTTGCCGGTGCGACGGAGCTGCACGGTCTCGGCGAGCGCCGGCAGGACGACGCTCATAGCGAGCGCGGCGAAGAGGAAGCGGCGGACAGGGTGCACGGTGGGAAGCCTAGGGAGAGGGCGGTGGGTCGGCAAATCAAGAAAGCCGGGGTCGGCGAGGATGACGACCTTGGCCAAGCAAAAGACCGCCGGATAGGCGGTCTCTGGGGGTGGCCGAGGCTGGGGCCTTACTTACCCTTGGCTTCGAACTTCGGGTGGAGGTACTCGGCGCAGGAGTCGAGGGACGCCAGTTGGACGTAATCGGCCTCGGGGACTTCGATGCCGTGCTTCTTGCGGAGCTCCATGACGATATCCAGGAAGTCCATCGAATCGAGGGACAGCTGGTCGCGGAGGCGGACCTCCGGTTTGACGGCGGTCAGATCCTCGTCCGGCGCGATGTCGGCGATGATATCGAGAACCACCTGCTTGATGTCGTCCTTGGTCATGTTTTCAGGCTTGTTTCAAACGTCCAAACCCCGTCAGGCAACCCCATATTTCTTGACGATGAGCGCCGAATTGATGCCCAGCATGCCGAAAGAGTTGTTTAGGATGGCGTCGACCCGGTCGACTTTGACCGGTTGGTTGATGACGAGCCCCGGAAGCGCGCATTCGGGGTCTAATTCGTCGATATTGATGGTCGGGTGGACCCAATGGTCGTCGAAAGAGGGCAGGTTGCCCGCCAGTTCCAGGGCCCCGGCCGCCCCCATGCAGTGCCCGATGAAGCTCTTGGTGTTATTGATGCGGGTTTCCGGGCAGTCGGAGAAGACGGCCCTAAGCGCCGTGCATTCCTGGATATCCCCCAAGGCCGTGGCCGTGGCATGGGTGGAGACGATGTGGATGTCCTGCGGCTTCATGCCGGCGCGCTGGAGGGCCATGCGGACGCATTCGGTCTGCCGTTCGGGGTTGGGCAGGACGGCGTCGGTGGCGTCCGAGTTGATGCACCAGCCGGCGATCTCGGCGATGATGCGGGCGCCGCGGGCCAGGGCGTCGTCGAGACGTTCGAGGACGTAGATGGCGCCGCCCTCGGAGATGACGATGCCGTTGCGGTTCTTGTCGAAGGGGCGGGAGGCTTTCGTGGGGTCTTCGTGGGCGCCCAGGGCGCCTTGGTTCTTGAAGCCGGCGAAGATGCCGAAGGTGTGGATGGACTCGGAGACGCCGCCAGCGAAGGCAAAGTCGACCTCCCCGAGCTGGAGCATCTGCGCGGCCTGGATGAGGCCGGCGTTACCCGCGGCGCAGGCGGCGCCGATGGTGTAATGCGGGCCGGTGATGCCCATGTTCATCGTGACCTCGCCGGCCGGGTTGTTCGCCACCGTCCGGGGGTTGTGATGGTGCGTCCAGTACTTGGTGTCGTTGCCGAACTGGGAGATGTTATGGATCTCGTTCTCGGTCTCGACGTTGCCGTGCTCGGTGATGCCGAGGTAGACGCCGACGCGGGACTTGTCGACTTTGTCCCAGTCGAGGCCGGAGTCGCCCAGGGCTTCGCGGGCGCAGAAGATGGAGATGGAGCCGACGCGGGTGCCGTTGCGGATTTCCTTCCGCTTCTGCCATTTGGTGGCGTCGAAATCACAGACTCCCGCCGGGTGGCGGCCCATGTGCCGGACGTCGATCACGGCGATACGGGCCTTGCCGGCGAGCAGGTTGGCCCGGAATTCGCCCAGCGAGTTCCCATTGGGGGCGGTGAGGCCGAGGCCGGTGATGACGATGCGGGGCTTGGAGGACATCTGACGTCCTTCCCATCAAGCCGCCGACGCCCCCGAAGTCAAACTCCGCTCCCCGCTTGCCCTTGCCAATTGGCCGCAGTCGCATTGTCTGAAGGCCGATGTCCAAGCCGACCCAGTGTTCGCTGTGCGAGGAGGCCGCCACGGTCCACCTCTCCCAGGTCGTCCACGGAAAGGTCACCAAGGTCCATCTTTGCGAAGCCTGCGCCCAGAAGGGTGGGGCCACCGATCCGGCCGTCTTCCAGCTGGCCGACGCGCTCGCCGCCACGACCCCGGCCCCGACGCTGACCTGTCCGCAGTGCGGCTTCACCGACCTCGATTTCCGCAAGCGCGGCCGGCTCGGCTGTCCGGCCTGCTGGGAGACTTTCGGGGAGGCCTTGGACGGACTGCTCATCAAGGTCCAGCACGAGCCCGCCCACGTCGGCCGGGCTCCCGCCGGCGTGGTGCCCGTCGCCCAACTGCGTCGTCGCCTCGACGCGGCCCGTCTCGAGATGACCGCCGCCGTGACCGGCGAGGACTTCGAAGCCGCCGCGCGTCTGCGCGATGAGATCGCCGCCCTCGAGCGCCAGCTCGCCTCCTGACCATGTCCGTCGAAGACATCCTCGCCGCCGAAAGCGAACTCACCCACCTGCTCGGCGGCCAGCAGGCCGTCGTGCTGAGCACGCGCATCCGCCTCGCGCGTAATCTCGAAGGGCTGCCGTTCCCCGGCTGGGCCAAGCTGCCTCAGCGCAAGGAGACCTCCGACCGCTGCGTCACCGCGCTCGAGGGTCTGCCGAAGTTCCGCCGCGGGCACGTCGTGCGCATGGGCGAACTCGGCGACCGCGACCGCTCGGTGCTCGTGGAGCGCCATCTGGTCTCCAAGGAACTCGCCGCGGGCAAGAGCGGCGCCGCCGTCATCAGTCGCGATCAGACCGTCTCCGTGATGGTCAACGAAGAGGACCACCTGCGCATCCAGGTCGTCAAGGCCGGCTGGCACCTGCGCGGTACCTGGCACATCGCCGAACAGCTCGACGACGCCCTCGGCGGCGTGCTCAAGCTGGCCTTCTCGGACCGCCTCGGCTACCTCACGGCCTGCCCCACCAATGTCGGTACGGGCCTGCGCGCCTCGGCGATGGTCCATCTCCCCGGACTCTGCCTCGCGGGCCACATGGACAAGGTCACGCGCGCGCTCAATCAGGACGGACTCGCGGTCCGCGGTTGGCTGGGCGAAGGAACCGAAGCTGCCGGCAACGTCTTCCAGATCTCGAACCAGCAGACGCTCGGACTCTCCGAGGACGCGATCCTCAAGCACCTCGGCGGCTGGATCAAACACGTCGTCGAGCAGGAATGGAACGCCCGCCGCAAGCTCGCGCAGGAAGAAGGCGAGAAGTTCGTCGACCGCCTCGCCCGTTCGCTCGGCGTGCTGCGTTCGGCCCGCCTGCTCACGAGTTCGGAGGCGATGAACATGCTTTCGCACCTGCGGCTCGCCTGCGACATGGGCTGCCTGCCGGAAGAACGCCGCCATCTCGTCGATCGTCTGATGATCGAAGGCCAGCCTGCGCACGTGCAGGCGCGCGCCGGTCAGGAGCTCGACAGCGATGGCCGTGACCGTCGCCGCGCCGCGGTGGTCCGCGAAGCGTTGAAGGACTTCCCTGAGGTCGGCCCGCCGACGGCTTAGTCGGCCTTGGGCGGATTGGCCGCGCGGTCCTTGCGGGCCATGTCGTCCAGCAGGGCCTGCACGCGCGCCACGCCGCCGGTGATGTCATCCTCGGTGAAGAGGATGTCCGGGGTGTGCTTCATCTGCAGGAGGCCGCCGACGGTGGAGCGTAGTTCCGTGCGCACGCGCTTGAGGAAGGCGCGGGCCTTCTTGCGCTCGGCGTCGTCGCCCGAGACGGCGTAGCCGATGCGGCACTGGCGAAGGTCGGGGGCGACGCTCGCGACGGTGATCGTGATCAGCGCGGCTTCGGTCGGCCAGGACTGACGCAACGCGGAGGAGACCTCGCGCTGGATGAGTTCGGCGACCCGGAGCTGGCGTTGGGACATGAGGCTTAGAGGCTCGGACGCGTCTGCACCATCTCGACGGCTTCGATGATGTCGCCGGGCTGGTACTCGTCGTAGCCGCCGAGCTTGATGCCGCACTCGAAGCCGGCTTTGACCTCGGAGGCGTCGTCCTTGAAGCGGCGCAGCGTCTCGACCGGGCCGTTGTGGATGATCTTGCCGCCGCGGACCACGCGCGCCTTGGCGGCGCGGCGGATGAGGCCTTCGGTGACCATGCAACCCGCGACCTTGTGCTCCTTGCCGAGGGGGAAGACGGCGCGCACTTCGGCGGCGCCGAGCTTGTTCTCGCGGACCTCGGGGTCGAGGAGTTCGGTCATGGCGTCCTTCACGAGCGTGATCAGCTCGTAGATGATGTCATGGGTGATGAGGCGGACGCCGGTGCGCTTGAGCTGCGGCTGGACGCCGTTCTCGAGCTTGGTGTCGAAGGCGACGATGAGGGCCTTGGAAGCTTCGGCGAGGGCGACGTCGCCCTGGGTCACGGGGCCGACGGAACCGCCGACGACTTCGAGGCGGACCTTGGCCGACTTGATGTCGCGGAGACAGCCTTCGAGGGCTTCGAGCGTGCCGTTGACGTCGGCCTTCAGCAGGACGCGGAGGATCTTCTCCTTGTCCTGGGCGAGGGCGGCCATGAGGCGTTCGAGGTCCGACATGCCCGGGCGGGCGCCGGTGTTCGGCGCCTGCTGCACGGCCTCGGCGGCCTTGCGGGCGGCGAGGGCGGCTTCTTCGGCGATCTCGCGGGCTTCGCGGTCGTTCTTGACGGTCTTGAACTTGGTGCCGGGGGCCGGGACGGCGTCCCAACCGAGCACGAGCGCCGGAGCGCCGGGAGTGGCGGAGGGCATGCGGTTGCCACGCTCATCCATGAGTGCGCGCACCTTGCACCAGGTCTCGCCGCAGACGAACGAGTCGCCGGGCTTGAGGGTGCCTTTCTGCACGATGACGGTGGCGGTGGGGCCACGGCCGGTCTCCATCTGCGATTCGATGACGACGCCCTGGGCGGGGCACTTCGCGTTGGCCTTGAGGTCGAGGACTTCGGCCTGGAGCAGGATGGACTCGAGGAGCTCGGTCATACCGGTGCCCTTAAGCGCCGACACGGGGCTGGTGATGGTCTCGCCACCCCAGTCTTCCGGGGTGATGTTGCGCTGCTGCATCTGCTGCTTCACGCGGTCGAGGTTCGCGCCCTTGGCGTCGACCTTGTTGATCGCGGCCACGATGGCGCTGGCGTGCTTCTGCGCGAACTTGAGGGCTTCCTCGGTCTGCGGCATGAAGCCGTCGTCCGCCGCCACGACGAGCACGGCGACGTCGGTCACCGAAGCGCCGCGCTCGCGCATCTTGGCGAAGGCGGCGTGGCCGGGGGTGTCGAGGAAGGTGACGGTCTTGCCCTTATACTCAGGCTTCTCGCCTTGGTAGGCGACGGAGTAGGCGCCGATGTGCTGGGTGATGCCGCCGGCTTCGCCCGAGACGACGTTGGTCTTGCGGAAGAAGTCGAGGAGGGTGGTCTTGCCGTGGTCGACGTGACCGAGCACGCAGACGACGGGCGGACGCGGGGTCATGAGCGCCGGATCGTCTTCGGAAGGCTTCTCGACCTTCTTGACGGGCTGCACGCCTTCGCCGCGGTGGCGGATTTCCAGCGTGTAGCCGTGACGTTCGGCGACCTTGCGGGCGTCGGCTTCTTCGATGACGGAGGAGACGCTGACGACCTTGTTGAGTTCCATCAGGTTGCCGATGACCTGGAAGGGCTTGAGATTGAGCGCGATCGCGAAGTCACGCACGACGATCGGCGGGCGGACGGTGATGGCGCCCTTGCTGCCCGGGGCGGCTTGGCTGCTGGTCGCGGCCGGGCGATTGACGATGGGGGCGGCCGGCGGGCGCACGATGGGCGGCACGTTGGCCGGACGGGAGGGGACGGGCGGCGGCGTGTTGCTGATGACGACGGGCGGCAGGTCGGCCTTGGCCGGCGTGGGCGCGATGGCCGGACGCGGGATGATCGGCGTGACCGGCGGGCGGGCGGCGGGCGGCGGCGTGGCCGAGATGGTCGGGCGCGGCGGCAGGCTCACCGGAGGAGGGGTGCCGGGCTTGGCGACCGGTGCGGCCGGAGCAGGCTTGGCCGGCTCCGGAGCCTTGGGGGCCTCGGCGGCGGGCTGGACGGGTTCCGGAACGGGCTCGGCCTTCTTCGGGACTTTGTCGGCGGCGAACGCCATGAACTCCTCGCGGTAGATCTTGCCGAAGTTGCTCGAGGCCGCGGGCTTCTTGCCGTCGGTGAAGACGTAGTCCTTGAAGTCGGGACGGGCCGCCACGAACTGGTCGACCAGGGCGAGCAGCGCCTTGACCTCGATGCCGAGCTCCTTGGCCACGTCGCTGAAGCGCTGCGTGGTCGCGGGCTTCTTGGCTTCGGATTTCTTCTTCTCGGTCATGTGCGCGGGCGGAGGGTGTCGGGAGGGTGGACGGCAGCAGGATTACGCGCGGCGGCCCTTGGCGTAGGCGGCGAGGACGGCTTCGACCTCTTCGGTCGGGATGCCGCTTTCCTTGAAGTCTTCCACGGTCGCGCCTTCGAGGGCTTCGACGCTGGAGATGCCGAGGCCGACGAACTTCGCGATGAGTTCGGCCGGGAGGCCGAGCTGGTCCGCGATGCGCACGGCGGCGTCGCCGGCCTTGGCTTCGAAGCTTTCGGCGGCGTGGGTGGCCTTCTGGATGTTGAGGCCCCAGCCCATGAGCTTGGAGGTCAGGCGGGCGTTGCGGCCCTTGCTGCCGATGGCGATGCGCATGTCATCCTCGTCCACTTCGAAGAAGATGGAGCGGGTGCGTTCGTCGATGCGGACGTTGCGCGGCTTGGCCGGACGGATGGCTTCTTCAAGCAGCTTGAGCGGCTCGGCGTGGTAGCGGATGATGTCGATCTTCTCGCCGCCGAGTTCCTTGACGATGTTGCGGACGCGGGCGCCGCGGGCGCCGACGCAGGCGCCGACGGGGTCGACCTTGGGATCGCGGGAGTCGACGGCGATCTTGGTGCGGTAGCCCGGGTCGCGGGCCATGGCGGCGATGGTGACGGTCTTGTCGGCGATTTCGGCGACCTCGAGCTCGAGGAGGCGGCGGACGAACGCCGGGTTGGCGCGGGAGAGCACGAACTCACGGCCGCGCTGCGGGTCTTCGCGGATCTCGAGGAGGAGGCAGCGGATGCGGTCGCCGGTGCGGAATTCGTCGCCATGGCAGCGCTCCTTGTGGGTGAGGACGGCTTCGGCGGTGCCGAGTTCGATCACGACGTTGCCGCGCTCGGTGCGACGGACGGTGCCGGTGACGATGTCGCCGACCTTGTCCTTATACTCCTGGAAGACCTGGTCCTTCTCGATCTTACGGAAGCGCTGGTTGAGCAGCTGCTGGGTGGTCTTGGCGGCGATGCGGCCGAGGTCGGCCACGTTGATGGGCTTGCGGACTTCCTGGCCGACCTTGACGTCGGCTTCGATCAGGGAGGCGGCGACGGGGTTGATTTCCTGGAGCGGGTCCGACACGGAGTCGGTCACGCGGAGGACGACGAAGGCGTCGAGCTTGCCGGAATTGGGGTCGGCATTGATCTCCACGTTCTGGCCGGCCATGACGGACTTCTCGACGGAGGACTTGATCGCCTCGACGATGAGGGCGCAGGCCTCTTCTTTTTTGATGTTCTTCTCCTTTTCGAGATATTGGAGGAAGGGTTTGATATCGACGCTCATGGTGATGGGTGCGGGTTTTCGGTGAAATGATTTGGGGACAAAAAAAGCGGGTCCGGCAGGACCCACCTCGGTGAAGGTGAACTGAGGCCTACCTTGGCCACCCCCCGGGGGATGTCAAGTGCGCTCGGCCCCCTGGTCCGGAGGGTTCCGCTTGCCCCCGGGGGGTCTTCTCCGAACCTATCCGCATGGCCGACGAAAAAGTAATCTTCACGATGACGGGGGTCACGAAGTACTTCGAAAAGAAACCCGTTTTCCGCGATATTTCCCTGTCCTACTACTATGGGGCCAAGATTGGCGTCCTCGGCCTCAACGGTTCGGGTAAGTCGACGCTGCTCAAGATCATGGCCGGCGAAGACAAGGAATTCGACGGCGCGATCAGCCAGGTGCCGGGCTACACGCTGGGCTACCTCGCCCAGGAGCCGCGCCTCGACGAGCATCTCACGGTGCAGGAATGCGTGATGCAGGCCGCTGGTCCGATGAAGGCCTTGCTCGAGGAATATGACGAGACGTTCGTGAAGGTCTCGGAGACCGACGACGCGAAGGAGCAGGAGAAGATCCTGGCCCGCCAAGGCGAGATCCAGACGATCCTCGACACGCGCGGCGGCTGGGACCTCGACGCCCGCATCGAGATGGCGATGGAAGCCCTGCGCTGTCCGCCCGGCGAAGCGGTGGTCTCCGCGCTTTCGGGCGGCGAGAAACGTCGCGTGGCGCTCTGCCGCCTGCTGCTCATGTCGCCGGACATCCTCCTGCTCGACGAGCCGACCAACCACCTTGACGCCGACACGGTCGCCTGGCTTGAGCGCCACCTGCAGGGCTACAAGGGCACGGTCATCGCGATCACGCACGACCGCTACTTCTTAGACAACGTCGCGGGCTGGATTCTCGAGCTCGACCGCGGCCGCGGCATCCCGTGGAAGGGTAACTACTCCTCCTGGCTCCAGCAGAAGCAGCAGCGCCTCGAGATGGAGGAGAAGCAGTCCGCCGCGCGCTCCCGCTCGATGGAGCGCGAACGCGAGTGGGCCGCGGCTTCGCCCAAGGCCCGCGTGGCCAAGAACAAGGCGCGTCTTCGCGCCTACGAGCAGATGCTGACCCAGGACCAGAATCAGCAGGAGAAGGCGGCCGAGATCTGGATTCCGCCCGGCCCGCGCCTCGGCGGCGCGGTCATCGAGGCCCGCGGCCTGTCCAAGGGCTACGGCGACCGCATCCTGATGGATGACGTCAACTTCACGCTGCCCGCCGGCGGCATCGTCGGCGTGGTCGGGCCCAACGGCGCCGGCAAGACGACGCTCTTCCGGATGATCACGGGTCAGGAGAAGCCGGACAAGGGTACGCTCACGGTCGGCGAGTCGGTGAAGATCGCCTACGTCGACCAGTCCCGCGATTCGCTCCCGGCCGACGCGCCGCTCTGGTCCGCGATCTCCGACGGCCAGGACATGGTCCACCTCGGTAAGATCATGGTCCCGGCCCGCGCCTACGCGGCCCGCTTCGGTTTCACGGGCGACGTCCAGCAACGTAAGGTCGGCGTGATGTCCGGTGGCGAACGTAATCGCATCCATCTCGCTCGCCTCATCAAGGCCGGCGCGAACGTGCTCCTGCTCGACGAGCCGACCAACGACCTCGACGTGAACACGATCCGCGCCCTCGAAGACGCCCTCGAGGGTTTCGCGGGCTGCGCGGTCATCGTGACCCACGACCGCTGGTTCCTCGACCGTGTGGCGACGCACATCCTCGCTTTCGAGGACGACAGCACGGTGGTCTGGCATGAGGGCAACTACGGCGACTATCTCGAAGACCGACGCAAGCGCCTCGGGCTCGAGTCGGACACGCCGCGCCGCCCGAAGTATCGCCGCCTTACGCGCTGAGCCGGCCGGCGGCCTTCAGTCGCTGACGCCACGCGCCAGCCATCGCCGCGAGCGTGGTCAGCTGCAGGTCGCTCATGCGCCAACCCCAGTTGCCTTGCGGGTTGCCGGGGGTGTTGAAGCGGGCTTCGGCGCCCAGTCCAAGCAGGTCCTGGACGGGGATGAAGGCGGCCACGCCGGGCGAGGCCAAGGCCGCTTCGGCGAGCGTGACGTGCGGAGCGGTCATCACGCCGAACACAGTTTCCACGCGGGCGCGCTCGTCGGCGGAAGCCTGCGCGTGCCAGCCGACGACGGTGTCGTTATCGTGCGTGCCGGTATAGACGACGCGGTCCGTGGTGATGTTCGCGGGGAAGTGCGGATTGCCCTCGGGCGGACCGCCGAAGCCGAACTGCAGGACCGACATGCCGGGCAGGCCGGAAGCCTGACGGAGCACGTCGACGCCGGGGGAGAGCAGGCCGAGGTCTTCGGCGACGAGCGGCAGGCCGGCGAGCGCGCCGGTGAAGGCGAGCCCCGGTCCGTCGTACCATTGGCCTTCGCGCGCGTTGGGGGCGCCGGCGGGGACGCTCCAGTAATCATGGATGCCGCGGAAGTGGTCGATGCGGATCGCGTCGAAGAGTTCGAGGTCGTGCCGGACGCGCGCCTGCCACCAGGCGAAGCCGTCGGCGGCGTGCCGATCCCACGCATACAGCGGATTGCCCCAGAGCTGTCCGTCCGCGGCGAAGTAATCCGGCGGCACGCCGGCCACGGCCGTCGGCCGGCCCTGCGCGTCGAGCTGGAAGAGTTCGGGGCGGGTCTTCGCGTCGCAGCCGTCGGCGGAGACGTAGATGGGTTCGTCGCCGAAGAAGCGGACGCCTTTGCCGTGCGCATATTCACGGAGCGACTTCCACTGCTCGGCGAACAGGAACTGCAGGACTTCGGCTTCGGCCACGGCTTCGGCCGGGGCTTCGTCGATCGTCCACTTGTCCGGAGCGGTGAAGCCGTTGGCTTCGCGCAGGGCGGAGAAGCGGCACCAGGCGCCGAGCCAGCCGGCCTGCTGTTCGCGGAAGCGAAGGAAGGCGGCGTTCTGCTTCAGGATCTTGGCGCCGCGGCGGGCGGCTACCTGCAGCGCGGGGCGCAGCTGATTCCAGAGGCGACCGTAGTCGGTGCGCCCGTCGCTCCCGCGGCGCAGCGCGGCGATCTCTTCGGGCGTGAGGAGTTTGCGCGCACCGAGGTCGGCGAGGTCGAGGAGGTAAGGATTACCAGCGAAGACGGAGAGCGCCTGGTAGGGTGAATCACCATAGCCCGTCGGTCCGAGCGGGCAGACCTGCCACCAAGAAAAACCGGCGGCGGCGATGACGTCGACGAAGCGGCGCGCTTCGGCGCCGAGCGAACCGACGGGCCCTTCGCCCGGCAGGGCGGTCGGGTGGAGCAATACGCCCGCGCTGCGGCGCGGAAAGGCGTGGCAAGCGAAGGGGGCGGCGGGAGCCCGGCCGGTCTCGGCGGCGGGTTCACGGCGGGCGGAGTCCATCTCAGCGCACCTGGACGTAGTGCTTGGCGCGCAGATCATCCAGCCAGCGCTGGATCGCGAGCTTCATGCCGATCGACCGGACCTTGGTTTCGATCTCGGACATGACCTCGGGGTCGTTCACCTCGGCGAAGCCCTGCGGGCGCGTGGCCTCGGGGCTGACGATGACGTAGATGGGGGCGGAGCCGACTTCGAATTTCAGCGGGGCCGAGACCTCGCCGGGCTTCAGCTTACGGACCGCTTCGACGACGGTCTTGTTGAGGTCCTCGACATTGCGCCAGCCGGCGTCGCCGCCCTTGCTTGCGAAGTCGTCGGTGCTGATGCGTTCGGCCACGTCGGCGAAGGACGCCTTGCCGGTGAGGGGCTTGCCGCCCACCTTGTAGCGCACAAGCAGTTCGGCGATCTTGGCCGGCTGGCGGAGCGCTTCGGCCCAGGCCGCGGCGCGGGCGGCGGTCTCCTCGGGCTTCTCAGCGGCGCCCTGCGTGATCGTGATCTGGCGGAGCTTGACCTGTTCCTTGCGCACGAAGTCGGCTTTGTTCTTGTCGTAGTATTCCTGGATCTTGCCGGGATTCACGTCCCACGCGACGCGACGGATCTGACCGACCATGTATTCGAAGATGAGGCGGTCCTCGATGGTCTTACGGTAGGCGAGCGGCGTGGTGCCGGCGGCCCGCAGCGAGGCGACGAAACGGTTGCGGTCGCCGCCGAAGTCACGGCGGATGGTCTCCTCGATGTCCGTGTCGACGTAGGTTTTCGGGAGATCGGTGGCGCTGGCCCGGAATTCGGCGATGACGATCTGGCGTTCGGCCATCGTTTTGAGCGTCTCCTGGGCGGCTTGCTGCAGGGCCTGCTCGAACTCGGCGTCGGAGCGAGCGGCGGCACGCAGCTGTCCGACGATGGGATCGATCTGGCGGCGGATGTCCGAGAGGGTGATGCCGTGGCCGTCCGCGTCCGCGGCGATGCGGTCGGAGTTCAGCTGCGACCAGCGCTTGGCGGCCGCTTCCTCGAGGGTCGTCTGCTTGAGCTGGGCGGAGGCGACGGTCGCGGTCAGGGCGAGCAGGCAGGAAAGAAGGAAGGATTTCATCGGACGTCGGGTGCGGGCAGTCTGGAGAGGAAGCCGCGGATTTCCTTCAGTTTCCGCAGGGGGTCTCGCACGGTCAAGCGGGGAAACCGATTGCCCACGAGAATAGGCTCCGGCGCACGGCCGGCGGGCGCCTGCTGACAACGCAGCACGGCGCCGTCGGTCGTCACCGAAATGACGCATTTGTCCTCCGCCAGGCAACGGATCTCAGCCAGGCTGAGCAAGGCGTCCGCTTCCGGGGGTAGTTTGCCATAACGGTCCTTGAGCGAGGTCCTCAGTTCGGCCACCTCGGCGGCGTCCAGGGCGAGCGCGATCCGGCGGAAGGCTTCGATCCGCAGGCGCGTCTCGGGAATCCAGTCCGCGGGCAGGGTGGCGGTGAGCAGGGGTACCTCGCCGTCGCTGCTATTCGTCTGTTCAGTGCCCAGCGCGGCTTGGGTGTGGTCGATGAAGTCCAGTTGGACTTCGCATCGTTCGATCACCGCGCCCTTGTCGCCGCGGAGCTTCGCGACGCTCCGTCGGAGGAGCTGGCAATAGAGGTCGAAGCCGACGCTCGCGACGTGGCCGCTCTGGGCCGCCCCGAGGATGTTGCCGGCGCCGCGTAGTTCGAGGTCGCGCATGGCGATGCGGAAGCCGGCGCCGAGCTGGTTATACTGACGGATGGCCGATAGGCGTCGGTGCGCCGTGCCGACCAGCGCGGCGTGCCGATGGAGGAAGAGGTAGGCGTAGGCCTGGCGGTTGAAGCGGCCCACGCGACCGCGCAGCTGGTAGAGTTGCGCCAGACCGAACCGGTCAGCGCCTTCGATGATGAGCGTGTTGCAGTTCGGAATGTCCAAGCCGGTCTCGATGATGGTCGTGCAGACGAGCACGTCGAACTCGCCGGCGACGAAGGCCGACATGACCTCCTCGAGCTGGCCGGCGGGCATCTGGCCGTGGCCCACGATGATGCGTGCCTTGGGTACGAGCGCGGCGAGGCGTTCGGCGACGGCCTGGATCGTCTCGACGCGATTATGCAGGTAGAAGACCTGGCCGCCGCGGGCGAGCTCGGCCTTCACGGCGTCGCGGACGAGTTTCTCGTCGTAACTGCGCACGATGGTACGGATGGGCAGGCGTTCCCGTGGCGGGGTCTCGATCACGCTCAGGTCGCGCGCGCCGACGAGCGCTAGGTAGAGCGTGCGCGGGATGGGCGTCGCGCTCATGGCGAGCACGTCCACCTCGGTGCGCAGCTCCTTGAGGCGTTCCTTGTGGCGGACGCCGAAGCGGTGCTCTTCGTCGATGATGACGAGGCCGAGTCGGCCGAAGCTCGTGCCGTCAGAGAGCAGGGCGTGGGTGCCGACGACGACGTCGACGGTCCCGGCCGCGGCGCGCGCCCGGACGTCGGCCTTCTGCTTGGCAGTGCGGTAGCCGCTCAGGAGTTCCACGGAGACGGGCCAGCGCGCGAGGCGCTCCTTGAAGCTTTCGAAGTGCTGCTGCGCGAGGACGGTCGTGGGCGCGAGGATCGCGACCTGACGTCCGCCGAGGACGCATTTGAACGCAGCGCGCAGGGCGACCTCGGTCTTGCCGAAGCCGACGTCGCCGCTGACGAGCCGGTCCATGGGCGCGGGGCGCTCCATGTCCGCTTTCACGTCGATGATCGCGCGGGTCTGGTCTGGGGTCTCGCGATGCGGGAAGGATCGTTCGAACTCGCCCATCCAGGCGTTATCCGCGTCCTTCGGGTGCGTGATGCCGGGCTTGGTCGAGCGGGCGGCCTGCATCGCCAACAGTTGCGCGGCGAGGTCGGCGGTGGCCTTCTCGGCGGCCTTGCGCGACTTCTCCCAGCCGCCTCCGCCGAGCTTGGAGAGCTTCGGGACGGCCCGGCCGATGCCGATGTAGCGCGTGAGGAGATGCGACTCCCGGACGGGGAGGTGCAGCATCGATTTCAGGGCGAACTCCAGGCCGATGAAATCCTCGGTGCGCCCGTTGTGCTCGTGCGCCTTGATGCCGCGGAAGAGGCAGACGCCTTGGGTGGCGTGCACGAGCGCGTCGCCGTCGGCGAGTTCGCCGAAGTCGAGCGCGCGGCCGACGGCGGCGCGGATGGCGGTGCGACGGCGCGGCAGGACAGCGAGCGGACGTTTGCGTCGGCCGAAGAGCTCGCGTTCGGTCAGCAGGAGCAGGCCGTCCTTGAGCAGGCCGGGCAGCTTGTCCGGGGCGATGAGGATGCCGCCGCCGAAGCGTCCGTGGGTGATGCGTGGCGCGAAGCCGCGGATCTTGGCGCTGGCGACCTCGGCGTTGAGCCGATCGACGGAGCCGTCGGTGTCACCGGCGAGCAGGCAGGGACGCCCGTCCTTCGCCAGCGAAGCGGCGGCCCGGAGGAGGGCGGGGCGGGTCTCGGTGCTGTCCGTGGCAGAGCCGATGAGCAAGGATTCGGCGGGCGTCGAATCGAGCGCGTGCGCCACGTAGCCGAGCGGAGCATCGTCGGTCTCCTCGAGCACGAGTTCGTCGATCTTGGCCGAGTGCAGTTCGGCGCAGAGGACGTCCTCATGGCAACGGTCCACCGAGATGATGAGCGCGTCGGTCGGCAGGTGCCGGAAGAACGGCGCCTCGGGAGACGAGCCGGAATCATCGCGCGGGGCGCAGATGACGAGGCCATCGACTTCGCCTTCGCTGCGCTGCGTCGCGGGATCGAACGGTCGGAGCGATTCGACGACGTCGCCGAAGAGGTCGATGCGCACGGGCATCTGCGCGTTCAGCGGATAGACGTCGAGGATGCCGCCGCGGAGCGCGTATTCGCCGGGCTGCTCGCAGAGGGCCTCGTGGGCATAGCCGAAATCTTCGGCGAGGCGCTTCGCGAAATCACGCAGGGCGAGCTTCTCGCCCTTGCGGACGACGATTTCGGCCTTGGCCGTGGCTTCGGGGGCGGGCGACCGGCGGGTGAGCGACCCGGGCGTGCAGGCGATGAGCAGCGGACGCTTCGCGTCATGGCCGCCGTGGCGCAGAAGCGAGAGCACGCCGAGCAGGTCGCAGTCCGCTTCGAAGGCCGGGACGGCTGCGTCGGCCTCGGTCAGGGTGCGGGCGACCGGCTGGGCGGCATTGAGCAGCGTCAGCAGCTGGGCGGTTTCTTCGGCGAAGGTCTCCGCCGCCCCGAGGTTCGAGGCCAGGAAGACGATCACGCTTCGCTCGGCGCCTTCCGAACAGGCGCAGGCCGCCCAGGCGTGCGATGGCACGCCGGTCAGGGCACGGCGTGGCTGAGCGGACATGCGGCTATCGAGGCGGGAAGGACTGTAGCGTCAAACCCAACCCCTTACTTAAGCACCACTCCGGCGATTTCGTCCCAGAGTTCGTCGATCTGCGACGGTTTCTTCACCGGTCGCCCCGCTTCCGCGAACCAATAGCGGGCGTTGCCCAGGTCGCCTTCGATGAGATGGAGCAGCGCATGGAGCCAGGAGCCGACCGGAGTCTCGATGTCCTGGGCGATATTGTGCGCCGCCTCCCAGTCGCCCTTCTTGATGAACCAGAGCGACTGCGCCTCGCGCGACAGGCCGCGGGGCGGCTGCGCGTCGGTTTCCGCGGAGGACTTGAGTTGGGCCGGCGTCATGGCTCAGCGGGAGGTGTGCAGGCGCGAAAGGGCGTCAGCGGCCTCGGAAGGCAACTCCGCGAGGATCTTGGCCGCGTCGTTCTGGCCTCGCTGGACTTCGTTCAGGCCCATGGTGCCTTCCAGACGGGCCAGCTCTGCGGCATCCTTATCGCCGCCCGTGAGCTGGCTTAGCACGAGTCTCCATGCGTAGGCCTGCGAAAGGTCGCGCGGGGCTTTGACGCCTTTCTCGAGACGCTCAGCCATCGCCCGGATTGCGGCCAGGTCGCGACGCATCGCCGACCGTCGCAGGAACTCGGTGCCGAGCTCGTAGTTACGCGGCATGCCCGGCACGCCTTCGTCGTAACCTTCGGACATCATGCGTAAAGCGATGCGTTCGCCGGCGTCCGCGCCGCGGCGGTAGTAGGCGAACGCCTCCTTCATGGCGGTCTCGTAGTCCGATAGCACCTTCTTGTTGTCAGCGGTGGCCGATGCCGCTTTCAGGGCGCGGGCCTCTTCCCGACGCAGGTCGCCCAGCACACGGAAGCCCATCGACTGGCCTTTCGCCACGGCCTGATCGGCCCGCTTCTTGGCCTCGGTCAGGTTCTTCGTGGTTCCCGTTCCGCGAAAGTAATACAAAGCGACCACGGCCATGGCGCGAGAGTGTCCGCCGTTAGCTGCTTTTAACGTCCAGCGGAAGGCGAGTTCCCGATCCTCTTTGATCAGTAAGTCGACCGGCGCGTAGGCCGTGTGTCGGAGCGCGTAGACATATTGCGCCTGAACGTTGCCTTTTTCGGCAAGGGCCAGAAGCACGGCCGGGTCGGCGTGCGGGTCGAACGCGTCGACATAACGCTCGAAGAACTCCCCGGGTAGCTGGGCCACCGACACCTCCCACTGATTGGAAAGGTCGATCGTCAGGACTACGGAAAGGAGGCCGCCGAAGAGGTAAGGTTTCAGCCGGACGAGCTTGCTGCGCATGGCCTTATCCAAGCCGTGGCCTGCCCTGAGGCAAGGGACTAAGAGGATGTCATTAGACAAGGGATGGCTCGGGCTTGCCTGAGGGGGTGGCGGAAGTAACCTCCCGGAATCCCACATGCGCCTGCTCGCCCTGCTTCTCGTCACTCCGCTTCTCGCCGCCGATTCGCCGGTCTTCCTCGGCCATGGAGCGGCCCGTTACTCTCTTGATCTGAAATGGGCCAAGGCCGATCCGGCCGTCGCCCCGATCGTCAACGCGCACGCACTGGCCGAAGACAAGGCAGGCCGCATCTACTTGGTGACGGATCACCCAAAGAATGACTTCATTGTCTTCGAGAAGGACGGCCGCTATGTCCGTTCGATCAGCGCCGGCCTCGGCGGCGGTCATGGCCTGGAGATTTTTGAAAAAGACGGCGTGGAGTATCTCGTGCACGTCGACTCCGGCTGGCACATGGCGGCCGAGGGCTGGAACCCTTCCGCGGTCGAAGGACGCATCACGCTGCTGACCACCGACGGCAAGGTCGTGCGCAAATTCCCCACGCCGAAGGAACTCGGCCTGAGCGACGGCAAGTTCATGCCGTGCGACGTCGCCTGGACCCCGACGGGCACGCTGCTCGTCGCCGATGGCTACGGCTCGAACCTGGTCTATGAGTTCTCGCTCGAGGGTAAGTTGATCAAGAAGTGGGGCGGGCCGACGAAGGACGCTGCCAATCTCAGCAACGCCCACGGTATCTCCATCGACGTCACCGATCCACGCGGCCCGCTGGTCTGGGTCCCGTCCCGCAGCCAGAATCAGCTCAAGGCTTTCACCTTGGACGGCAAGTACGTGGATACCCTCGACCTTCCCGGGGCTTTCGCCGGCCAGCTCTTCTTCCGAGGCGACAAGATCTATACGGCGGTCTGCTGGAGCAAAGACGCCAAGGGCAAGCGCCTCGCGCAGTCGGGCTTTCTGCTCGTCCTGGATCGCGCCACTAAGAAGGTCCTCAGCGCCCCTGGCGGTAACGAGCCCAAGTATGTCGACGGCAAGCTCCAGCCGCTCAGCCAGGCTCAGCCGATCTTCAAGCACGGCCACGACCTCTTCGTCGATTCCGCCGGCGACATCTACCTCGGCGAATGGAATGCCGACCGTCGTTACCCGTCGAAGCTGACGCTGGTCAAATAACTCAGCTGATCAGCAACAGGCGCGGTGAGCCGGGATGGTTCTCCGGAGCGCGATGGATGCAGGGTGGTACGGGGCTGGCGGGCCAGCGGGTCGCGATACGCCAGAGGGTGAACGTGCCGAAGGGGTAGGGCGCCGCGCCGGGCTTCGGCGCGTAATGCGAGTCGTAGCTGTGCTCTAGCAGGAACTCGGCGAAGCCTGCGTCGTCCGCCCCACCGTATTCTTTGAGCAGCGCCGCGCGGATCTCGGGAATCGAAACCTTGAGTAAGGCGTCTTCGTTAAGCAGGCCTTCGCTGCAGGAGCCGTGATAGGTGCAGAGCCACGTGTCGACCTCGACGGGCGCGCTGTCGACGTGGAAGGACGTGACGTCGGTCGGGATGGCGCCGGCGTCACGTCCGTGCACGCAATCGTAGACACAGTTGAGCGACGGAGCGAGGTCGTGGTCACGCAGGAGCTGCTGGTCGGCGAGCATCGCTTCGGCGGCGAGACGTCCGGCGGGCGTCAGGTCGAGCGCGCGGATGCGCTCATCCTCGAGTGGCACGATGCCTTCGCCCGGACCGAGTTTTGCGATGACCTCGGCGTAATCGCCGGGCAGCGCGCGTTCCCAGCAGAGGGCGTTGACGCCGCCGGCGAAGCGCGTGGTGCGCAACTCCTCGAAGTTTCGCACCCGGCGGACGCGCGGCTGGCCGTCCGCGCTCACTTCAGCCCGAAGCGCTTGGCGAACTCCTTGGCGAGCGCGTCGTAGGCGACGGAGCCGGGGGAGTGGATGTCGTATTGGAAGATCGTCTGACCGTGGCTCGGGCACTCCGACAGGCGGATCGTGCGCGGGATCATGGAGTCCATCACGAGGGCAGGGAAGTGGGTCTTCACTTCTTCGACGACCTGACGGGACAGCTTCGTACGCACGTCATACATCGTCATCACGATCGCGCCGACCGTGAGCTTGTCGCTCGCGCCGGCGGCCTTGAGCTGGTCGACCACTCCGAGGATCTGGCCGAGGCCTTCCATCGCGAGGTATTCGGTCTGCAGGGTGACGATGAGATGGTCCGACGCGCCGAGCGCGTTCATGGAGAGCATGCCGAGGGCCGGCGGGCAATCGATGAGGATGGCCTTATACTTGCCGGTGGCGATGATCGGCGCGAGGGCTTCGCGCAGGCGGCCGAGGTAATTCTCGGCCTGAGCCAGTTCGGATTCGACGGCGGCGAGGTCGACTTCGGAAGGAATGAGATCGAGCTTCTCGGTCGAGGTCGCGACGATCATATCGGCGGCCTTGGCTTCGCCGTGGAGGACCTTGTAGAGGGACTTGCCTTCCGTCTTCTCGATGCCGAGCGCGCTGGTCGCATTGGCCTGGGCGTCGAGGTCGACGATGAGGGTCGGGATGCCGAGGCGCGCGAGGCCGGCGCCGAGGTTCACGGTGGTGGTCGTCTTGCCGACGCCGCCCTTTTGGTTCGCGATGGAGAAGACCTTGGCCACTTAAGCGTCCTCGATGGGGCGTTCGACTTCGGTCGGGGCTTCGTAATCGATGCCGGCGAGGCCGAAGCCGAAGTTCTTCATGAAGTCGGTCTGGTAGCCGGCGAAGTCGGCATGCGCGTCGAAGGTCTCCGTCGTGACCAGCGGCCAGGCGTCGAAGACGGCCT
>CANKZO010000011.1 GCA_947488485.1 Opitutia bacterium
CGGAGTTCGCGGACGGCCGCGGTCAGGTAGTCTTCGCCCGAGTCGACATGGCCGGCGCAGGAAGTGCTGAGCAGGCCGGGACAGTTGTCTTTGGCATAAGAGCGACGTTGCAGGCAGAGCTGACCATCACCGCGCAGCCAGAAGATATGGATGGCCCGATGGCGGAGCCCGCGACGATGGATCTCCCGGCGGAACTCCCGGCCGATGACCTGGTCCTGTTCGTCGACGACGTCGAAGATCTCGTCCGGGGACTGGCCGACTTCGCGGGCGTTCATCGGCCGAGGTCCATGATCACGTTCCATCGTTTGTTCAGTTCGCGGTCGTGCTTCTTCCAATCCGGATCCCAGGCCGCCAACTGATTCCAGAAACGGTCCGAGTGGTCCATGTGACGACGATGGGAAAGCTCATGCAGGATGACATGGTCATGCAGCATCGGCGGAAGCAGGATCAGTCGCCAATTCAAGGAGAGCGTCCCCGTAGTGGAGCAGGACCCCCAGCGGGTGGTCTGGTCGCGCACGCTCACCTGCTCGACCGTGACCCCGACCTTACGGCTGAGACGGTCGACGGCGAGGGATAGCCCCGTCTCGGCAAGCCGCCGGACGACCCGGACCGCACCCGGCTCAGGATCGGCCGAAGGCATGACCAGGCTGACCTTATCCTCGGTCTTTGAGATACGGATGGAGCCACGCGTCCCCTGCTCCATCTCGATGGCCAGCAGACGGTCGTCCAACGTGACCCATGGGAACTTACGCAGATGGGAGGTCAGCGACGGCTGCACGGTGCGGGATTTCGCCAGCACCCTCTCCAACCAAGGCAGATTGTCGCGCAGGAAAGCCAACGCTGAAGCATGCGAGGCGTGCGGAGGATAGGTCAGGATGACCTTGGGGCCGGGCTTCACCGAGAGTCGGACGCGGGTGGTCCGGACGGAGACCTTCGGCCACACCTGCACGGCCTTGCCGGCGACGTGCACGATGATGGGCTGGTCGTCCTGCTCCATGCTCAGCTTTGTGGCGCAAGACGCTCGGCTTCGGCGACGACCCGGGCCGTATGGCGTCGCAAGGCGGAGTCCGGATCGATGCCCGCGTCGCGACAGGCGGCGACGAGTTCGAAGAGCCGGCTGCCGGCCGAATCTTCGGTGAGTCCTTTGGACTGAGCGTCCACAGCGGGGACGTCGACCGTCGCGCCGACGGCGAGCTGCTTCTTGCGGACCTGCTTCCAGACTTCGCGGGCGGTGAGCAACGCGTTCAGGGACGGCGGCAGGTCCTTGAAGACGGTCGGCTTCTTGGCGCCCTTCTCCTTCAGCTTGATCTGCTCCCATTGCGTGACGACCGCGTCGGACGAACCGAGCTTCGCGCCGTCGCCGAAGACATGCGGATGACGACGCACCATCTTCTCGTTCACTTCCCGGGCCACGTCGTCGAAGGTGAACTGGCCGGCTTCGGCCGCCATCTGCGCGTGCATGGCGACATGGAAGAGCAGGTCGCCGAGTTCCTCGCGCAGGTTCGCGACGTCATTGCGGTCGATGGCCTGGACGAGTTCGGCGACTTCTTCGACCAGGCAGTCGCAGATGGTGCGATGCGTCTGTTCCCGGTCCCAAGGGCAGCCGTCGGGAGCACGGAGTCGGGCGGTGGTCGCAAGCAGAAGGTCGATGCCGGGCATGCGCCGATGCAGAAGGGTCGAAGGAAGGGAGTCAAAACGATTGCCAGAAGCCCGGGGAGCGCTTGCTTAAGGCCAGTGGACAAGCTGACCGAAATCATGGACGCCAAGCGCCGGGAAATCGCCCCGTTCGCCCGTCCCGTCACCGACGCCGAACTGGCGGCCTTCGCCGGCCGCCATCAGGGACCCGGCTTCCGTCAGTCGCTGGCGGTCCCCGGACGCCTGACGGTCATCGCCGAAGTGAAGCGCGCCTCCCCGAGCGTGGGCCAGATCCGCGAAGGCGTCGACGCCGTCGCCCAGGCCCGGGCCTACGCCGACGCCGGCGCTGACTGCCTCTCGGTCCTCACCGAGACCAAGTACTTCCAAGGCGAGCTCAAGGACCTCATCGACGTGGTCCGGTCCCAGTCCGGCTGGAAGCGTCCCCTCCCCTGCATCCGCAAGGACTTCATGGTGCACCCTTACCAGGTGCTCGAGGCCGCCCAAGCGGGCGCGCGTTGCGTCCTCATCATCGTGCGCGGACTGACCGACGATGAGATCCGTCCGATTCACCGGTCCGCCAAGCTCGCCGGCCTCGACACGCTCTTCGAAGTGCACGACGAAGCCGAGCTCGAGCGCGCCCTGCGCCACGACCCGGACATGGTCGGCGTGAATAATCGCAACCTGTCCACCTTCCAGATCGACCTGTCCTTCGCGGAGCGGGTCATTCCGCACATGCCTAAGTCCGTCCTGAAGGTCGCCGAGAGCGGCATCAAGACCGCCGAAGACGCCGCCCGGATGCGGGCCGCCGGCGCCGACGCCCTGTTGGTCGGCGAATCCCTGATGCGCGCCGCCGATCCGGCCGCGCTGATGAAGGCGTTGCAATTCGCATGAACGAAGGCCCGCTTTCGCCGAACGAGACCCGGGACCTGCTGGCCCGCCTCTCGCACATGCCCAAGAAGTGGCTCGGTCAGAACTTCCTGATCGACGGCAACATCGTCCGCAAGTCGCTCGAACTCGGCGAAGTGAAGGCCGGCGATACGGTCGTCGAAGTCGGCCCGGGGCTGGGCACGCTGACCCGCACCCTCCTCTGCGCCGGCGCCGACCTCTACGCGATCGAAGCCGATCGCACGATGCACTTCCATCTGACGGAGTCCTTGCTGCCGCGCTTTCCCAAGACCTTCCACCTCAAGGAAGGTGACGCCGTGGATTTCCCGCGGGCGGGCCTGACCGATGCGACCGACGGCTCTTTCAAGGTCGTCGCCAATCTGCCCTACGCGATCTCGACTCCCTGGATGGACGCCATCTGCGCGGGCCCCCATCCGTCCATGATGGTGCTCATGCTGCAACGCGAGGCCGCCGAGCGCCTGACCGCCGAGGTCGGTACCGGTCACTGGTCCGCCGTCACCGCCCAGGTCCACCTGGCCTTCGAAAAGATCAAGGTCCATCCGGTGCCCGCCCAGTCCTTCAATCCTCCGCCGAAGGTAGATTCCTGTCTGCTCGTGCTGCGCCGTCGTCCGGACGCCAAGCGCCTCAGCCCGCGCGCCCGCGAGGTCGCCCGCATGCTCTTCACCCAACGTCGCAAGCAGGTAGGTTCGGCCGCCAAGAAGCTCTTTCCTGACTCCCCGGACGTCGCCGCCTGGCTGGCCGACCTCCCGCGCTACGGGCTGACCAGCCTGGCCCGTCCGGAGACGATTCCGGCCGAAGCCTGGCTGACCCTCTGACGCCTGGGGTTGCATTTCGTCCCGTCTCCGCTCCTTATCCCGCCATGTCTGTCAAAGTAGGCCTCGTCTCCCTGGGTTGCGCCAAGAACCTGATCGATTCCGAGATCATGATCGGTCACCTCGCCAAGGCCGGCATGTCCATGACCCCGGATGCCGCCGAAGCGGACGTCGTCATCGTCAATACCTGCTCCTTCATCGACGCCTCCAAGCACGAAGCCCTCGAAGCCATCTACGAGATGAGCGACGGCAAGGCCACCGCCCGCAAGAAGGGGCAGAAACTCATCGTGGCCGGTTGCATGTCGCAGCGCTATCAGGGCGCCCTCCCCGTCGTCGAAGGCGCCAAAGGCCGCGTCGAGCTCCCGAAGGTCGACGCTTTCATCGGCCTAGATCAGGTCACGAACATCGTGCCGGTCATCCACAAGGTCATGGGCGGCGAAGCCGGCATGACCGAGTTCCTGGCCAAGACCACGACCTTCATCCCGGACTTCGACACCCCGCGCTTCCGCCTCACGCCGCGTCACTCGGCCTACATCAAGATCGCCGAAGGCTGCAACCACCCCTGCACCTTCTGCATCATCCCGCGCATCCGCGGCCGCCACCGCAGCCGTACGGTCGAGTCCGTCGTCAAGGAAGCGCGCCAGCTCGTCGCCGAAGGCGTCAAGGAGATCAACCTCATCTCCCAGGACACGACCTACTTCGGCATGGATCGCTGGACCGACGCCCGTCCGAACCCGCGTAGCAAGGTCGACTCCTCCAAGGGCGAGTCGCTCGCTTCGCTCCTCCGCGAACTCGACCAGATCGAGGGCGATTTCTGGGTCCGCCTGCTCTACACGCACCCCGCCCACTGGAGCGATGAGCTCATCGAGACCATCGGTCGCTCCCAGCACGTCGTCCGCTACGTCGACATCCCGCTCCAGCACGTCTCGGACAAGATGCTCGGAGCCATGCAGCGCGAGACCGACGGCGCCTACATCCGCGACCTCATCAAGCGCATGCGCGCCGGCATCCCGGACCTCGTCATCCGCACGACCTTCATCGTCGGCTTCCCCGGCGAGACCGAAGAAGATTTCACCGAACTGCTCGCCTTCCTCGAAGAGACGAAGTTCGACCGCGTCGGCGTGTTCAAGTATTCCAAGGAAGAAGGCACCAAGGGCGCCAAGATGGAAGGCCACCTCTCCGACGAGGTGAAGGCCGACCGCCACGCCCGCGCCATGCTCCTGCTCCAGCGTCTTTCCAAGCAGCGCGGCGAAGCCTTCGTCGGCCGCAAGCTCCGTGTCCTCGTCGAAAGCCCGGGCGTCGCCCGCAGCACCGGCGATGCCATGGAGATCGACGGGATCGTCAAGGTCCCGAAGAAGCTCGCGATCGGCCAGTT
Organism: Opitutia bacterium; assembly: GCA_947488485.1. Next base: position 4,729 of record CANKZO010000011.1, read on the forward strand.
CGCCGAGGTGACCGTGACCGGCGCCGAGGAATACGACCTGATCGCGAAGTGATCAGCCTTCGGCGTCGCGTTCCGGCGCCGTCTCCGCGGACGCCGCGGCGGCCGGGGAATCGCTGAGGCGGATGAGGGCGTCCAACGACGAGAAGTGGCGCGTCCAGTCGGTCATGTCCGGGATGTCGCCGACGACGGTCGAGAACAGTTCGCGCTTCTCCTGCTTGAGCTCTTCGATGCGCTCCTCGACGGTGCCGGGGGCGATCATGCGGTAGATCAGCACCGGGTTCTTCTGACCGATGCGGTGGACACGGTCGACGGCCTGGGCCTCGACGGCGGGATTCCACCAAGGATCCATCAGGAAGACATATTCCGCGGTGTTCAGCGTGATGCCCGTGCCGCCGGCCTTGAGCGAGGCGAGGAAGAGCGCGGGACCCTTCGTCTCCTTGAACTGCTCCACCGGTGCGGAGCGATCCTTGGTCTCGCCGGTGAGTTCGAAGATCGGGAGGCTCGGGAGGTCGCGGGCGAGGGTCGACTTGACGCGTTCGATGAGGGAGACGAATTGGGAGAAGACCACGGCCTTCGAGCCGTTGGCGGCGATCTCCGCGAGCTTGGAGACGAGCAAGGTGATCTTGCCGGAGTGGGCCGACGGGCAGGTCGAGTTGTCGGGCAGCAGGCCCGGATCGCAGCAGACCTGACGCAGGCGCATCAGCAAGGTGAGCACGGAGGTCGCGTCCTTCGAAAGCAGCGAAGCGAGCTCGCCCGACAGTCCGCTGCCTTGGGTGAGATGCTGGTAAAGCGAACGCTGCTCGTGCGTGAGCGGACACGGCAGGACGACTTCCATCTTCGGCGGGATGTCGGCGGCGACATGGCGCTTGAGACGGCGCAGGATGAACGGCGAGACCTGCCGGCGCACCTTGCCGAGCGCGACCGAAGCGTCGCGGAGCATCAGCCGCTCGAAGCCGGCGCGCTTACCCAGCAGGCCGGGCATCAGGAAGCGGAAGATGGTCCACAGGTCCGTGGGACGGTTCTCGAGCGGCGTGCCGGTGATCGCGATGCGGTGATCGGCCTGGAGCGCGACGCAGGTCTGCGTGGTCTTCGACTCGGGATTCTTGATGGCCTGGGCTTCGTCGAGCACCGCGTAGCCGAAACGGGTCTTCGGCAGCAGTTCGGCATGACGGCGAAGCTGAGTATAGCTGGAGATCCAGAGTCGGGCCGCTGGGTTCTTGACGAAATCGTCTTCGGCCGTGAGCACGGCGGTGCTGGCGCTCATTTCGGGATGAAAGCGCTTGATCTCGCCGAGCCAGACCGGGATGACGCTGGCCGGGCAGACGATCAGGGAGCGTTCGCCGATCGGACGCGAAGCAAGCAAGGCCAGGACTTGGACGGTCTTACCGAGGCCCATCTCGTCGGCCAGCAGCGGATGCGCGCCGAGTTCGCAGAGCCGGCCGAGCCAAGCCACGCCCTTCGCCTGATAAGGACGGAGGTGGGCGGGCAGATTGTCGGGCGGCGCCGGTTCGTGAAGCAGTTTGTCCTTCCAGGCCTTGAGGTCGTCGTTGAGCTTGAGGGCGCCGACGGCCGCATGATCGAAGAGCGAGAGCAGCAGGTAACGCGGCACTTCGCCGTCCTTCGCGCGCCAGTCTTCGGAGAAGTCGGCGACGGCGGCGTTATAGGCCACGACGCCTTTGCCGGGGAGGATGACCGGACGGCCGCCCGCCTTGAGCAGGAGCTTCTGTTCGTCGGCGAGCAGGCGGTGCCCGCCGGCCTTGAGGCGCCAGTTCAGCTTGAAGGACTTTCCGTCCGTCGCCGATTCGGCTTCGGCGTCGACGGCGACCTGCAGCTGTTCGTTGCGGAAGATATTGAGGGCGTCCTCACCGACCAACTTGAAGCGCTTGCGCCATTCGGCCAGGTCTTCTCGTACGAAACGTTCGATCCGGCCGATGTTGTCGATCGCCCAGGCGCCGGTGGCCTTGCCGTAGGCGAAGCCGGACCGATGGGCGACCGTATTGAACCGGAACAAGGCCTGACGCTGCTCGTCGGAAAGCTCATCGCCCGGGACCGCGCCGGGGCCGAAGCAATTCCAAGCGTGCCCTCCCCGGCCGGCCCAGCAGGCGGAGATCTTCAGCCCGTCGGAGGAAAGTTCGAAGGTCACCTGCAGCTTGAGCGACGCCCGGGCGTTGGCATCCTTGCGCTCCGGCTCTTTGGGCGCCTCGGGGGCGGCCGCCATGGCGGACTCGTCGATCGCCGGCAACTCATCGGCCAGCAGCTCCTCGACCTCGTAGATCGAGGCGACGGCGAACGGCGCTCCGTTCTCCTCTTCAGGCAGCGAAGTGCGCCATTCGATTTTGCCGTCGACGATCTCGATGACGGCTCGGACCGTCTGCTCTTCGGTGCGGGTGACGGCCTCGGCGCTCTCGGGCTTGAGTTCGATCTGTCTGACCAATCCTTCGGTATAGAGCCGTCGACCTTCGGTGAGGTCGGCGGCCTTGAACGCGTCTTCCCAGTCTTCAGGTAGGGACGCGAACCACCTCTCCAGGGCTTCCGTGGAGTAGGAGCGGTTGGCCGGACGCGGGGAAGACATCGACGGTCACGGATTAGACCCTGACGCGTTTGGCCTTACAACCCCCAATAAGTGACAAATTTGAGCAGGGTCTGGGCTTGTTTATGCTCGGGGCGTTGGTTTACTTTTACTTCCCTTTTACAGGCCAAAAATGAAACATCTCAGCGTCGGTAGTCGGTGGAACGCGGACCTCATCGCAACTTATCACGAGCAGTGGTCCAAAGACCCTTCCTCGGTCGACGGTGACTGGCGCTCGTTCTTCGAAGGCTTCGAACTCGGTCTCAGCCTCCCGCCTAAGCCGGGCAAAGGCGCCCCCGCCGCCGGCTCCGTCGACGCCAGCGCCCAATGGAAGGTCCTCGCCGCCATCCAGGCGTACCGGATGATCGGGCACCTCCAGGCCCGCATCAATCCGCTCGCCGAGCCCTTCCCTCACTTCGAGCTCACCGACAAAGCCCTCGGTCTGGACACCCTGCCGGCCGACCGCGTGTTCCACACCGGTGATTTCCTCGGCGGCCAGATGCTCCCGCTGGGCGAGATTCTCGCCAAGCTGAAGTCTACTTATTGCGGCCCGATCGGCGTCGAGTTCAGCCACATCCAAGACGGCGAGCGTCGCCGCTGGCTACAAGAGCGCGTCGAAAGCTGCGGCCTCCGTCCGGCTTACGACGCCGCGGCCCGCCGTCGCTTCCTGCGCTCCATCGTGCAGGCCGAGCAGTTCGAACGTTTCCTCCACAAGACGTTCGTCGGCGCCAAGCGCTTCTCCGTCGAAGGCGGGGAAGTCATGCTCGCCGTCATGGATCAGCTCATCCATCGCGCTCCGTCCGCCGGCGTCGCCGACCTCGTCATCGGCATGGCCCACCGCGGTCGTCTCAACGTCCTCGTCAACGTCTGCGGCAAGAAGCCCGAAGCCCTCTTCGCCGGCTTCTCCGAACAGCATATCCCGGACACCACGCATGGTGACGGCGACGTGAAGTATCACCTCGGCTACGCCGGCGCGCGCGTCGTCGAAGGCAAGGAAATCGGCGTCACCCTCGCCTTCAACCCCAGCCACCTCGAAGCCGTCAACCCGGTCGTCCTCGGCCGCGCCCGCGCGCTCGTCGACCTCCAAGGCGGCGCCGACCGTTCGAAGGTCCTGCCCATCCTGCTCCACGGCGACGCCGCGTTCGCCGGCCAGGGAATCGTCATGGAGACGCTCAACCTCGCCGGCCTCAAGGGCTACCAGGTGGGCGGCACGCTCCATATCGTCTCGAACAACCAGGTCGGCTTCACCACGAATCCGGACGAGGCGCGCACCGGCCGCCATTGCACCGAGATCGCCAAGTTCACCGAGTGCCCGATCTTCCACGCCAACGGCGACGATCCCGACGCGGTCGTGCTCGCCGCCGAAATCGCCCTCGAGTTCCGCCAGAAGTTCGGCGCCGACGCCGTGCTGGATATCGTCTGCTATCGTCGCTACGGCCACAATGAGACCGACGAACCGGCCTTCACCCAGCCGGTGCTCTACAAGGAGATCTCCGCGCACTCGAGCGTGTCGGAACTCTACGCCTCCCGCCTGACCGAATCCAAGTCGGCCCCCGATGGCGAGCTGATCGCCCTGCGCACCGAATTTGACGTACTGCTCAACGCCGCGCAGGAACGCGCCCAGGCGTCGATCGCGGCGGAAGTCGAAGAACGTAAGACCAAGCCCGTGGGTGTCCGTCCTTTCCGCTCGGCCTACGAACATTCCGTCGACACCTCCGCTCCGCGTGAACTGCTGGACAAGGTCGCGCCGGTGCTCTGGCAGACCCCGCCGGACTTCGCTCCTAATCCCAAGATCAAGCGACTCCTCGATGCGAAGGCCGAAGCCTACAAGGCCGGCGCCAACATCGACTGGAGCCTCGGTGAAGGACTCGCCTTCGCTTCCCTGCTCGCCGAAGGCTACCCGGTGCGCATCTCCGGTCAGGACTGCGAACGCGGCACGTTCTCCCATCGCCATGCGGTGCTGCACGATCCTTCCAACGACGCCGAGTACTGCCCGCTGGGCTCGATCGCCGGCGCGGAGGTCGAACTCGTCAACTCCTCCCTCTCCGAATACGCGGTGCTCGGTTTCGACTACGGCTACTCGCTCGAGGCTCCTGATTCCTTGGTGATCTGGGAAGCCCAGTTCGGCGACTTCGCCAACGGCGCGCAGATCATGATCGACCAGTTCATCGCTTCGGCGGAATCGAAGTGGGGTCAGACCAGCGGCCTCGTCATGCTCCTGCCGCACGGCTATGAAGGCCAAGGTCCGGAACACTCCTCCGCCCGTATCGAACGCTTCCTCCAGCTCTGCGCCGAAAACAACCTGCAGGTCGCCCAGCCCTCCACTCCGGCTCAGCTCTTCCACGCGCTGCGTCGCCAGGTGAAGTCGGATGTCCGCAAACCCCTGGTTGTCATGACTCCGAAGAGCCTGCTGCGCCACAAGTCCTGCGTGAGCACGCTCGCCGAACTCACCGGCGGGCGCTTCCAAGCCATCCTGCCCGACGCCACCCCGGCCGCCAAGACCGAGCGTCTGTTGCTCTGCTCAGGCAAGATTTTCTACGAACTCGACGCCGAACGCGCGGCTCGCAAGGACACCGCCACGACCATCGTCCGCGTCGAACAATTCTACCCCTTCGACGCCGCCACTCTCGCCAAGCTGCACGCCGACCTAGGTTCGCCCAAGAAGGTCGTCTGGGTGCAGGATGAGCCGAAGAACATGGGCGGCTGGTCCTTCGTCGCCCCGAACGTCGAGGAAGCTCTCGGCCTTCGCCCGCTCTACGCCGGACGTGACGCCGCCGCCTCCCCGGCGGTGGGCTCGCTCTCGGTCCACAAGATCGAGCAGGCGGACGTCATCCGACAGGCCTTTGGCGCCTAATAAGGGTCAGTAGCCGATTTTGTCGGTCAGACCACCCCTCCTACTACCCCACAAACGACCTTAGCAGGTCGTTTAAAGGGCTATTTCCCCGTTGAAACGACTCGGATTGAGTTCCAATTTGGTGACCACCCAACTTTCATGGCCGTCGAAGTCAAAATCCCTCCCATGGGCGAATCCATCACCGGGGGCCTCCTGGCCGCCTGGCTGGTCAAGTCCGGTGATGCCGTCCGCAAGGGTCAGCCGCTCTTCTCCTACGAAACCGACAAGGTGACCTCCGAAGGCACCGCCGAAGTCGACGGGCAGATCACCATCGTCGTCAACGCAGGCACCGACGTCGTGGTCGGACAAGTCGTCGCCTCGATCGAAGCCGGCGCCGCGGGCAACGCTCCTTCCGCCGCTCCTGCTCCTGCGGCCAAGCCAGCCGCTGCTTCCGCTCCGGTCGCCGCCGCTCCGGCTCCGAAAGCCGCCCCGGTCGCCGCTAAGTCCGGCGCCGCCGCCGAAATCTCTCCCGCCGTCCGTCGCATCTCCGAGGAAACCGGCCTCGATCCCGCAGGCCTCGAAGGCACGGGCAAGGCCGGTCGCGTCACCAAGGGTGACATGCTCGCCGCGCTCTCTGGCCAGGCTCCGATCCGCGCCGTGGCTCCGGCCGCCGCCCCCGCTGCTGTCGCTGCCGCTGCTGCTCCCGCTGCGCCGGCCGCCGCCGTCGTCATCCCTTCACGCGATGGCCGCACCTCGCGCAAGCGCATGTCGCCGCTTCGTCGCAAGATCGCCGAACGCCTCGTGCAGGCGAAGTCCGAGACCGCGATGCTCACGACCTTCAACGAGGTCAACATGGCGCCGGTGATGGAGCTACGCAAACGCCACGGCGAAGAATTCCTCAAGAAATACGGGGTCAAACTCGGCTTCATGTCCTTCTTCGTGAAGGCCGCCGTCCAGGCGATGAAGGAAGTCCCGGCGATCAACGCCCAGCTCGACGGCGAGGACATCATCGAGAACCACTTCTACGACATCGGCGTGGCCGTCGGCACCGACAAGGGCCTCATGGTCCCGGTCGTCCGCGACTGCGACCAGCTCAACTTCGCGAGCATCGAGAAAGCCATCGGCGACTTCGGCAAGCGCGCCCGCGACGGCAAGATCCAGCTGCCCGAACTGCAGGGCGGCGTCTTCACGATCTCCAACGGCGGCATCTACGGCTCGATGCTTTCGACGCCCATCCTCAACCATCCGCAGGCCGCGATCATGGGCCTCCACAACATCGTCGAACGTCCGGTCGCCGAGAACGGCCAGGTCGTGATCCGTCCGATCATGTACCTCGCCCTCTCCTACGACCACCGTCTCATCGACGGCAAGGAAGCCGTGACGTTCCTCGTCAAGGTCCGCCAATACATCGAAGACCCGCAGCGTCTGCTGTTCGGCGTCTGATCCTTCCAACCCCCTCCTACCGCAATGTCTCAATTCGATCTCGTCGTAATCGGCTCCGGCCCTGGTGGCTACGTCGCCGCCATCAAAGCCGGCCAGCTCGGCCTCAAGGTGGCCCTCGTGGAGAAGGACAACTCCCTCGGCGGCACCTGCCTTAACGTCGGCTGCATCCCCTCCAAGGCCCTGCTCCACTCCACCGAAGTCTACCAGCACGCCATCCACGGCAAGAAGCATGGCCTCGTCGGCGCGGAGAAGCTCACCTTCGATGTCGCCGCGATGCTCGCCAACAAGGACAAGGTCGTCGCCCAACTCAACATGGGCGTCGGCGCTCTCCTCAAGAAGCGTAACGTCGAAGTCGTCCGCGGCCTCGGCCGTCTCGTGAAGTCCGGTCAGGTGCTCGTCCGCTCCACCACCGGCGACCGCACGCTCGAGACCAAGAACATCCTCATCGCCACCGGCTCGGTGCCGGTCGAACTGCCCTTCATGAAGTTTGACGGCGAGACCGTCATCTCCTCCGACCACGGCATCTCGCTGAAGGCCGTCCCCGAGAAGATGGTCGTCGTCGGCGCCGGCGCCATCGGCCTCGAACTCGGTTCCGTCTGGGCCCGTCTCGGCTCCCAGGTCACGGTCGTCGAGATGCTCCCCGGCATCGGCGGACCCGCCTACGACGCTGACGTCGCCAAGGCCGCGCAGAACGCCTTCGAAAAGCAGGGCCTGAAGTTCGAACTGGGCGCCAAGGTCACCGGCGTGAAGAAGACCGCCTCGGGCTCCGCCCTCACCGCCGAGCGCGACGGCAAGACCCTCGAATTCCCCGCCGACAAGATCCTCGTCGCCGTCGGCCGTAAGGCCAACACGACCGGCCTCGGCGCCCAGGAAGCCGGCCTCAAGCTCGACGAGCGCGGCCGCATCGTCATCGACGCCCATTACCAGACCAACCTGCCCGGCGTCTACGCCATCGGTGACGTCGTCACCGGTCCGATGCTCGCGCACAAGGCCGAAGAAGAAGGCGTCGCGGTCGCCGAGAACCTCGCCGGCAAGAAAGGCCACGTGAACTACGGCGTCATCCCGGGCGTCATCTACACCGACCCCGAAGTCGCCTGCGTCGGCCTCTCCGAAGCCGAAGCCAAGGCCAAGAACATCGAAGTCGCCATCGGCAAGTTCCAGCTCGCCGGCAACGGCCGCGCGATCGCTTCCGACTGCACCTCGGGTTTCGTGAAGGTCATCGCCTGCGCCAAGACCGACAAGCTCCTGGGCGTCCAGATGGTCGCCAAGGGCGCGTCCGAGATGATCGCCGCGGCCTGCGCGCACATGGAATACGGCGGCAGCGCCGAAGACGTGGCTCGCACTTGCTTCGCTCACCCGACCGTCAGCGAGTCCTTCAAGGAAGCCGCGATGGCCGTCAGCAAGTCGAGCATCCACTCGCTCTGAACGTCGTCGGAGTTTTTCGAACGAAAGGGTGCGAATAGCACCCTTTCTTCTTTGGCGGACAAAACAGGACGCCCTCCCAAATGAAGGGAAGGCGTCGATTGAAAAGCAAGGGGCCAGGCTTGCCACGGCACACGGATGAACTGACTGCCGTTGCTTCCTTCCGGACCTGGCGGGATTCGTCGGCCACCTGTTGCATGGGGCCTGGCTTGCTTATCTTAATGCCTGCCTAGTCCGTTCTTTTCAATCCCCAACTTAACCCCTAATCATTCCCCTTTCCGATGGCTGAAATCCCCAAATCTTACGAACCCCAGGGCGTCGAGCAGCAGTGGTACGACCGCTGGGTGGCCGCCGGTTGCTTCCAGGGCAAGGTCGACCATGCCCGCGAATCGTTCGCGGTGATGATCCCGCCGCCCAACGTCACCGGCGTCCTGCACATGGGACACCTGCTCAATAACACGCTGCAGGACATCATGGTCCGCCGCGCCCGTCAGGAAGGTAAGTCCGCCCTCTGGCTCCCGGGCACCGACCACGCCGGCATCGCCACGCAGTCCCGCGTCGAAAAGGAACTCCGTCAGAAGGAAGGCAAGACACGCCACGACCTCGGCCGCGAGAAGTTCATCCAAGTCGCCTCCGAATGGCGCGACAAGCACGGCGGCATCATCCTCGGACAGCTCCGCAAGCTCGGCGCCTCCTGCGACTGGGACCGCACGGTCCACACACTCGACGCCGGCTACTCGCAAGCGGTCCTGCAGACCTTCGTCACGCTCTACGAACGCGGCTATGTCTACCGCGGCAAGCGCATGGTGAACTGGTGCCCGGTCTCGCAGACGGGCCTCTCCGACGAAGAGGTGATCATGAAGCCCTCCAAGGGCTCGCTCTACCGCATGCGTTACGAGGTCGCCGAACTCCCCGGCACTTTCCTCGAAATCTCGACCACGCGTCCGGAAACCATCCCCGGCGACGCCGCCGTGGCGGTCCACCCCGACGACGAGCGCTACAAGCACCTTATCGGCAAGCACGTCTGGCGCCCCTTCCCTCGCGCCCAGATCCCGATCGTCGGCGACACGGCCGTCGAGAAGGATTTCGGCACGGGCGTGCTGAAGGTCACCCCGGCCCACGACCGCACCGACTTCGATATCGGCAAGCGCCACGACCTCCCGGTCATCGACGTGATGAATCCCGACGGTACGATGAACGCTGACGCGGGTCCGCTCGCCGGCATCGAACGTTTCAAGGCCCGCGCGATGGCCGAGAAGCTGCTCGAGGAACTCGGCGCCTTGGTGAAGACCGAGCCCTACGAGAACACCGTGGGCTACTCCGAACGCGCCGATGTGCCGATCGAACCTCGTCTCAGCGAACAGTGGTTCATCCGCTACCCGAAGATCGACGAAGCCAAGCGCGCCGTCACTTCGGGCATCATCAAGTTCCACCCGGAACGCTGGACGAAGACCTACCTCCACTGGCTCGAGAACATCCAGGATTGGTGCGTCAGCCGCCAGCTCTGGTGGGGCCACCGCATCCCGGTCTGGTATCGCAAGGGCGCCGACCGCAACGATCCGAAAAACCTGCACGTGTCCCTCACGGCCCCGGCCGATGCCTCTGACTGGGAACAAGACAACGACGTGCTCGACACGTGGGCCTCGTCCTGGCTCTGGTGCCTCGCGACCATCGGCTGGCGCAAGCCGGGCGAGACCACCGAAGAGCTCAAACACTGGTATCCGACCGGCGCCCTCGCCACGGGACCGGACATCATCTTCCTCTGGGTCGCCCGCATGATCATCGCCGGCCTCGAGCTCCATGGTCCGGAAAAGAAGACGCTGACCGACGACGAGATCCGCCAGCGCATCCCGTTCAAGCGCGTCTACTTCAACGGCATCATCCGCGACAAGCTCGGCCGCAAGATGTCGAAGTCCCTCGGCAACTCGCCCGAGCCGCTCGACCTCATCGCCAAGTTCGGCGCCGACGGCCTCCGCTTCGGCCTGCTGTCCATCGCCCCGAAGGGCCAGGATATCCTCTTCGACGAAGATCGCGTCGGCCAAGGCCGCAACTTCTGCAACAAGCTCTGGAACGCCGCCCGCTTCCGCCAGATGTCCGGCCCGATGGCGGATAACTCGACGCTCGCCGCCGTGGTCAGCCGCATCAAGGCCTCGCAACTCGACGACGATGATTTCGCGATCCTGCAAGGTCTCGCCGAACTCACCGACAGCACGACCAAGAACCTCGACGAACATGAGTTCACCGCCTACGCGCAGGGTCTCTATTCGTTCTTCTGGGGCGACTTCTGCGACTGGTACGTCGAAGCCTCGAAAGCCCGACTGCGCGACGCCGCGCTGGTCGATAATTGCCTCGCCGTGCAGGACCTCGTCCTGCGCCAGTTCCTCCTGCTCCTCCACCCGGTCGCGCCCTTCATCTCGGAAGAGCTCTGGCACCTGCTCGGCTACGGCACGGAGAAAGACTTCATCCAGAACCATCACACCGGCACCGGTGGCGACCTGCTCCGCGTCCTCCGCGAGAACGGCATCAAGCTCAGCGCCGCCAAGGTGGCCGACGTCGCCCTGCTCCGCGAGTTCGTCGCTTCCGTCCGCGGACTGAAGTCCCAGGCCAACCAGGCCACGCGTCGCGACGCCGTGATCACGGTCGTCGCCAAGGACGCCACGGCCAAGGCCCTCCTCAGCGCCAACCGCGAGAAGCTCAGCAGCCTCGCCGGACTCGCCGAAATCGGTTTCGCCGACGACGCGGGCGATCGCACGGGTTCGCTCACTTCGCTCGGCACGGTGATGCTCGAACTCTCCGGCACGGTCGACGTGGCCGCCGAGAAGGTCCGTCTCGCCAAGGAGCTGGCCAAGCTCGAACAGGCGGTCGCCGCCGGCGAAGCCAAGCTCACGAACGAGGCCTTCGTCTCGAAGGCCCCGCCCAAGATCCTCGAGGGCGCCCGTAAGCAGCTCGACGAAGCCAAGGCGAAGCGCGACGAGATCGCGCGCATGCTCACCACGCTCGGTTAAGATGATCTCGACCCGGCTCCATCCCGACAAGCATTCCGCCGCGCAGGCGATCGCCCGGGAGATAGCCGACCTGATTCAGTTACGCTCGAAATCGGGCAAGCCGACGGTGTTGGGTCTGGCGACGGGCTCCACGCCTTTGCCCCTCTACGCGGAGCTGATCCGCTTGCATCGCGAAGAAGGCCTGAGCTTCCGCTCGGTCATCACGTTCAACCTCGACGAATACGAGGGCCTCGGCCCGGACCATCCGCAGTCCTACCGGTTCTTCATGGAGGAGAATCTCTTCCGTCATCTCGATATCCCCGCGGCTAACATCCATATCCCGGACGGGATGGCCAAAGACCCGGCGAGTCATTGCGCCGAGTATGAAGCGGCCATCCGTACGGCCGGCGGCATCGATCTTCAGATCCTCGGTATCGGCCGCACCGGCCATATCGGTTTCAACGAACCGCCCTCCCCCGCCGAGAGCCGGACCCGCTGGGTGCACCTTGACGCCGTGACCCGGAAGGATAACTCGGTCTTCTTCGGCGATCTCGCGCAAGTCCCGCACGGCGCCCTCACGATGGGCGTGGCGACGATCCTTGAAGCCCGCCGGGTCGCACTGATCGCCTTCGGTGACGCTAAGTCGGAGATTGTCACCCGTGCCATCAAGGAAGCCCCGTCCCCCGGCTGTCCGGCGACCTGGCTGCAGCGCCACCCGGCCTGCACCTTCCACCTCGACGCCGCCGCGGCCAAAGGGCTCTGAGACCTCCGATGGACGTCACCCCGCGCCATCGCTCCTCTATCGACCCAGGCCTGGTGCCCGCGGCCCTCTGGACCCGCGCCTACCTGCGCCGTTGCGCGGCGACACCAGGCTCGACGGAACTGACCATCGCGCTGCGTCGCGCCGACGGCACGGCCTCGCTCTTCCGCACACAGGTGCTCGCCTTCGGCGTCGACGACCCGGCGACCTATCTTCACGTGGAACGAACGGTGAAGTTCCTCCTTTGGTCGCGAGGCGGCGAGGAGATCCTGCTCAGCGGTCCGGCCGCCGAAAGTCTGGCCGTTAAGCTGCGCACGGACTACGCGCCGAAAGGCGTCCGCGCCTTCGACGCTGATTTCTTCCAGCGGGTCTTCGAAAAGCCGCTCACCTTCCGCGACGTCGCCGCAGCCGAGCTTCCCGTCGCCTCCGCCTCGCATCTCCCCCTCGGCCGACACCTCGACGGTTGTCGCATCGGCTTCGACCTCGGAGGCTCGGACCGGAAGTGCGCGGCGCTGATCGACGGCCAAGTGGTCTTCTCGGAAGAAGTGAAGTGGGACCCTTACTTCCAGGCCGACCCCGACTACCATCTGGCGGGCATCCGCCACTCGCTCGAGCTCGCCGCCCGTCACCTGCCTCGCATCGACGCCATCGGCGGCTCGTCCGCCGGCGTATACGTCAATAACAAGGTCCGCATCGCCTCGCTGTTCCGTGGCGTGACCGCTCCGGCGGTCTTCGACGCGAAGGTCCGGGACATGTTCGTCGGCCTCGCGCAGGAGTACGGAGTCCCGTTCGAAGTCCTCAACGACGGAGACGTGACTGCCCTGGCGGCTTCGATGTCTCTCGGACGCAATGCCGTCCTCGGCGTCGCCATGGGCACGAGCGTCGCCGCCGGCTACGTCGACCAAGCCGGCAACCTCACTAACTGGCTCAGCGAACTGGCCTTCGTTCCGGTCGATTACCGCGTCGACGGGCCCGCCGACGAATGGTCGGGCGATCGCGGCTGCGCGGTGCAATACTTCAGCCAACAAGGCGTAGGGCGGCTGCTCCCCTTGGCCGGCATCGACCTACCACCCTCCCTGAAGCTCCCCGAGCAACTGGAAGAGCTCCAGCGATTGATGCTCGCCGGCGACTCCCGCGCCCGGCTCGTCTATGAGGCCATCGGCATCGCCCTGGGTTATGCGGCCGCCCACTTCGCCAGCTTCTACGAGATGAGCTGCCTGCTGATCATGGGCCGGGTCACCTCCGGCCAAGGCGGGAGCATCATCATCGAACAAGCCAAGACCGTCCTCCGCGACGAGTTCCCGGAACTTCGCATCGACCTCCTGGTGCCTTCGGAGAAAGATAAGCGCCATGGCCAGGCCGTCGCGGCCGCCTCCCTCCCTTCCCTCCGCCGATGATCACGCTCAACCCGCGCGCCCGCCTCATGATCCCGGACGGGCTCGCCGCCCCGGAAGCCCTCCGTCGGACGACCCACCTCGGCATCGGCGCCCACCAGGACGATCTGGAGTTCATGGCCTTCCATGGCATCCTCGCCTGTTACGACCAGAAGGATCGCTGGTTCGGCGGAGTGACCATCACCGACGGGCGCGGAAGCTCCCGCGCCGGCAAGTTCCAGGATTGGACCGACGACCAGATCGCCGCGGAACGTATCCGTGAGCAGGACGCCGCCGCGGTGATCGGCCAATACGGCTTCATGGCTCAGCTCGGCCATCCGAGCAAATCGGTACGTGACGCCCGCGAGACGGTCGTCCGCGAAGACCTGTTCCGCATCCTCGAAGCCAGCCGACCCGAGGTCGTCTATCTCCATAACCTCGCCGACAAGCATGACACGCATGTCGGTTGCGCCCTCCGTTGCCTGGAAGCGATTCGCCGTCTGCCCAAGGCCGACCGACCGCAGAAAGTCTACGGCTGTGAAGTCTGGCGTGACCTCGACTGGCTGGTGGACTCCGAGAAGACCCCGATGCCCGTCTCGGCCCGGCCGGAGCTCGCCCGTGCCCTGAACGAAGTCTTCGCGACGCAGATCGCCGGCGGGAAACGCTACGACCTCGCCGTCATCGGCCGCCGCACGGCCAATGCGACCTTCAGCCAGGCGCATGCGACCGACCAAGAGTCCGCCATGCAATGGGCGATGGACCTCACCCCTTTGGTCCAAGACGAGTCGCTCGACCCGATCGCCTACACGACCGGCTTCATCGACCGACTGAAGACCGACGTCACCAACCGCCTCCGCCAATCCCTCTGACATGAAACCCACCCTCCTCGTCCTCGCCGCCGGTATGGGCAGCCGCTACGGCGGACTCAAGCAGATCGACCCGATGGGCCCCTCGGGCGAGACCATCCTCGACTACTCCGTCTTCGACGCCCTGCGCGCCGGCTTCGGCAAGGTGGTCTTCATCATCCGTCCGGACTTCGAAAAGGATTTCCGCGAACGGATCGCCGCGAAATTCGCCGGACGGATCGACGTCGGCTTCGCCTTCCAGACCATCGATCAGCTGCCGGCCGGATTCTCCGTCCCCGCCGGCCGCGAGAAGCCCTGGGGCACGACGCACGCCATCCTCTGCGCCCGCGACGCCGTCGACGCGCCTTTCGCCGTCATCAACGCCGACGACTTCTACGGCCAGGACTCCTACGCGGTCCTCGGCCGTCACCTGCAAAACCTCGACGTGCGCTCCACCGACTACTCGATGGTCGGCTTCACGCTCAAGCATACGCTCTCCGAACACGGCACCGTCGCCCGGGGCGTCTGCCAGACCGATGCGTCCGGCCGCCTCACCGACATCCAGGAGCTGACCAAGATCTCCAAACTGCCCAGCGGCGCCGAGCATCGCGGTGAGGACGGGTCCGTCGTCAGCCTGACGGGCGAAGAGCCGGTCTCGATGAACATGTGGGGCTTCACGCCCGCCATCTTCCCGCAGCTTGCCGCTGACTTCGACGCCTTCCTCCGTGCCAAGGGCACGGAGATGAAGAGCGAAGCCTATATCCCGATGTCCGTCGGCAATCTGATCCGCGCCGGTCAGGCCACCTGCCAGGTCCTGCGGACCGATTCCGCCTGGTTCGGCGTCACCTACCGCGAAGACAAGCCGATCGTGCAGGCCAGCATCCTCCGTCAGGTGCAGTCCGGCTCCTATCCGGCGTCACTCTGGTCCTGACATGGCCGCCACCGCCGCCGAAGCCCTCATCGTCGCCGCCGAATTCGCTTTCGGCGGACGCATCCTTTCGGCGGCACCTTACGGCAGCGGACACATCAATGACACCTTCCTGACCTTGGTCGAGTCGGCCGGCGATCCGCGACGCTTCATCCTCCAGCGTATCAATCATCAGGTCTTCAAGCAGCCCGACCTGCTCATGGAAAACGTGGCGCGGGTCTGCGCCCACGCGCACGCCAAGCTCGGCGCCGCCGGCGCGTCCGACGCCCATCGACGCGCTCTCCGGCTCATCCCGACCCATCAAGACAAAGCCTGGCATGTCGATCCCAGCGGCAACCGCTGGCGTTGCTACGATTTCATCGAAGGCGCCACCGGGCACGACGTGGTCCGCTCACCCGCCCAGGCGGAAGCCGCCGCTAAGGCCTTCGGCGCCTTCCAAGCCCTGCTCGCCGATCTGCCGGGAGAACGTCTCCACGAGACGATCCCAGACTTTCACCACACCCCTTCCCGCTTCGCGCGCTTCCAAGCCGCCCTGGCCAAGGACAGCCATGGCCGGGCCGCCGCCGCCGGGCCCGAGATCGCCTTCGCCCTCGCCCGCGCCAGCGAGGTCAGCGTGGTCGTGGAGGCGCTCCGCGATGGTTCGCTGCCCGAACGTGTCACGCACAACGATACCAAACTGAACAACGTGCTCCTCGATGACATCACCCAGGAAGGCGTCTGCGTCATCGATCTGGACACGGTGATGCCTGGCTCGGCTCTCTACGACTTCGGCGACCTGGTGCGCACCTCGACCTCGCCTGCCGCCGAAGACGAGACGGACCTTTCCCTGGTCCGCCTGCAGCTCCCGATGTTCTCAGCCTTGGTCCGCGGCTACCTCGCCACCGCCCGCGGCTTCCTGACGCCGCGCGAAAAGGAACTTCTGCCCTTCGCCGGTAAGCTCATCACCTTCGAGATCGGCCTGCGCTTCCTGACCGACTGGCTCGAAGGTGACACCTACTTCAAGATCAAGCGCCCCACGCACAACCTCGACCGCTGCCGCACCCAGTTCAAACTGGTCGCCTCGATCGAAGACCAGCTGCCCGCCATGCGGGAGATCGTCGAACAAGCATGAGCAAGCGCGTCCTCATCACCGGCGGCGCCGGCTTCATCGGCTCCCACCTGGTCCGACATTTCGCCGACCAGGCCCAGGTCACCGTCCTCGATGACCTGCGGAGCGGTTACGCCCATAATCTGGACGGGGTCGCCTGTCGCTTTGTCCGCGGTTCCATCCTCGACGCCCGGGCCTTGCGCGAAGCGATGGCTGACGCCGAAGAGGTCTACCATCTCGCCGCCATGATCTCGGTGCCGGAATCCGTCGCCAAGCCGGCGGAATGCGCCGAACTGAACACCGAAGGGACGCGGCGCGTCCTGGACGCCGCCGTGGCCGCGGGCGCCCGCAAGGTCGTCCTTGCCTCCTCCGCCGCCATCTACGGCGACAACCCGACCGTACCCAAGCTCGAGAGCATGTCGCCGGAGCCGAAGTCCCCCTACGCGGAAACCAAGCTCGCCGGCGAACACCTCCTCGAAGCCTACCGCCAGACCCACGGCCTCGGTACGACCTCCTTGCGCTTCTTCAACGTGTTCGGCCCCCGGCAGGATCCGCGCTCGGCCTACGCCGCCGCCGTGCCGATCTTCATCGCCAAGGCCCTCCGCGACGAACCGATCGGCATCCATGGCGACGGCGGTCAGACCCGCGATTTCGTGCACGTGACGGATATCGTCGGCGCGCTGGCCTACGCCGGCGCCTCGGCCGGCATGGCCGGCACCTACAACGTCGGCTACGGGCGCAGCCAATCCATCCTCGAACTCGCCCAGGAGATCCTGCGACTCACCGGCTCGAAATCGGTCATCGAACACCTACCTCCGCGGGCCGGCGATGTCCGCCACTCTCTGGCTTCGACGGAACGCCTGCTCACCGCCGGCTGGAAACCTAAGTCATCGGTCCAGGCCGGTTTGGCCGAGACGGTGGACTTCTATCGTCAGCTCAAGGCGTGACGACCAACGTCGCGCGGAGGAGTTCGTCCTGCCCGTCGTTGAGATTCAGCCAGAAGTCATAAGTGCCGGGCGCCGGTAAGCGCAGGCGGAAAGCCAGCGTCGGATTATCCGCGTATTCGCCGCCCTCGAGGGTCGGATGCATATGCGCGTAGCCCGCTTCGGGCCGATCGACCGAGAAGACGACCGCATGACCCAGCGAGCCCATGATGGGCTTGAGTCGAAGGGTCTTACCCGCGGGCCCGGCCAGCTGCAGGCGAATCATCGCCGAAGATCCGGTCTGCGTAGTCGAAGCGGTCAGATCCACGATGCGGTTACGGGCCGGGGGGACGGACTGCGGCGAAGCCCCCGCCGACGCCAAGACATCGGCTTGGGCGAGCATGGTTCGGGAGGTGCGAACGTCGGTAAAATCGACGTAAGCCCGGAGAGGCACGCCCTTCAGATAAGCGGGCAGCTCGAATCGCCAGGAACCGTCGGCGGCAGGCTGGGGATGCACATGGGCGTAAGCCCTTTCCCCGCCGAGCTGACGCAGATGGAGGTGTACCCGCTGCGTATGGGATACGGCCACCTCGTGGGCATAATAGGGATGGCCGTCATCCTTCAGCAGACGGAGCTCACCGGCCGTCGCGGCGGCGTCCAACGTCACCTTGAGTTCGACCGGAAAACGGAGGGCTTTCGGCGAATAAAAGTTAGCCTCCTCGTTGAGCCCGCAGAACTCCAGTCCGTCGACGACGACCGGCTGATGGTCGGCATGCAGGAACGTACACTGGGTGTCGGGCAAGGAACGCAGCCCGAAGAAACCTACGACCGCGACGAGGGTGATGATCCAGATCTGACGGACGGTCGACATCAGCGACGGGTGCCGGCGCCTCCTTCGAGGGCGAGCAATCGACGGGCGACTTCTTCGGCGTCAAAGGAGGCGCCTTCGTTCCGGTAGGCGATCCGTCCTTCCGGGGTGATGACGATCAGCGCGGCGTTGTGGACGATCGTGCCGTCATCGCGAAGGGTCTGGATACCATAGTGGCGCATCAGGTCCTTGATCTGGCCGGCGTCGCCTGTGAGGAAACGATGACGCGCATGGTCGATGCCATAGCCGTCGGCATAGGTGCGGAGCTGGCCGGGAGTATCGGTCTCCGGGTCGAAAGTGATCGTGACCAACCGGATCCCCGCGGCGGCAGGATCCTTGGCGAGCTGATCGCCCAGGGACTTCATGCAGGCGGTCGAAGCGGGACACATGCGGGCGACGCGGCAGCTGGTGAAGATGAAATTGAGCGCGACGGCATGGCCGAGGAGATCCTTCTTCATCACCAAACGGCCAGCCTGATCCCAGAGCGCCATGTTCGGCATCAGCTCATTGGGCATCCGGGTGACCATCCGACCCTTGTCGACGGTCTCACGGCGGAGCACGTCGGTGACTTCGGCCACGCGGCGGAGTTCCTCGGGGTCAGCCGAGACGATACCTCGGGCCGCGGTCTCAGTGCCTTCCGCGAAGACGTCGTAACGGACGATGCGACCGACCCAACCGACCTTGCGGTCGCCCTCGGAGAAACGGCGAAGCAGTTTCGTCGAACCATCCGCTTGGACGATCGTCGCCCAGCCATCCGCGGCGACGGAAACGACCTTCCCGGTCTCGGTGGCGGCGGAAAGTCCGGCCACGGCCAGGAAAAGGAAGCAGAGGTGGTTCATGTTCAGAGATGTTCTCCCGAAGGACCAAGGAGCAACTCAATCATGCCATGTCGAACGCCGTAGTGCGAAAGATGGAAAGCTTCGGCGCCGGTAAGGTCCGCCAGCACGCAAAGGGTGATCAGGGCGGCAGGCATGATATCGGCCCGATCCGCCGGAATGCCTGGGATCGCCCGACGACCGGCCAGGTCGGTCGCGCACATCCGGTCCCGCAGTTCGCGAATACGGAGCAAAGGCAACCGCCCGCCGACGGGGGCTTCGCCCAAAGCCTCGAGATGCAAGGCGACCGCGGCGAAGACGCCGCCGGCGCCGACGATCAGGAACTTCTCCGCCGCGCCCGCCGGGACGACGGTCTGGAGGGAGGCGAGCAGATGGGTGCGGATGGAAAGCTGGTCGAGCTCGTCCACCGGACCGTTTCCGCCGCGCAGGAAACCATGGGTCAGCCGGACCGACCCCAAGGGAAAGCTCCGCGCGAGCACGCAACGCTGGCCACGCAGGACGGAAACTTCGAGGCTGCCGCCGCCGAGATCGAAAGAGAGGATGTCGGCGTAGGCTTGGTAAGCGGGGTCGGCACGGACGCCGGCCGCGGCGAGCCGGGCCTCGACCTCACCGGAGACGATGGTCAACGGCAGGCCGGTGGCGGCCTCCACCTCGCGGGCGAAATCCTGGCGGCCGACGGATTCGCGCACGGCACTGGTGGCGAGCAAGCAGCAGCGGGTCGCTCCCAAAGAACGGGCGTAAGCCAGCAGCCGGCCGATGGCCGCGACCGCTTCGGCACGGGCTTCGGAGGAAAAGGGTTCGGCCGGGCCGCCCTCGGGCTGGAGACGGACGGGTTCGGACTTACGGCCGAGCTCCTTGCGGTCGGTGGTGGCGACGACCGCGACCTTGATGGAATTGGAGCCTACGTCGACGACGGCGATGACGGACATGTTCAGAAAAGGAATTGGCCCTTAAGTCCGCCGAACAGATGGAGGCCATCCTGCGTCTCGAACTCCTTGGTCCGGGCGGCGCAGAAATAGGTCAGCGAACAAGAGGAAATCTGCAGCGTCGCGCCGAGCGCGGCCTGCAGGATGATGGGCGAACGGGCCACCGCCCGGGAGTCCTGGAAGTTGGTGCCGTCGGTGGCGTAATTGCGCACCACGACCTCGACTTGGGCGTCGGCGAAGCCCCAGAAGGCGAAGCCGTCCTTGCCCGGGGCACGCAGGTCGGACGACGGGTCGTAACCGTTAGAATGACGGATGTAGCTATGCCCCCAGGAACGTCCCAGGTCGGAGCCCCAGCGGAACTGAGCGCCGAAGATGGCCTCGGTTCGCATGGTGCCGAGCTGGAGCACGGCGCGTGCGATCAGATCGCGGGTGTCCCGATCAGGGCCATCGAGGTCGAAACGATGGCGGAACTCACCGTCGAGATTGAGCAGGATTTCATCGGGCAGCTGGGTACCCCAGCCGACGGCCTGCGCGGTTCCGATCAGCTGATGGAACTTATTCTGGACGGTCTCGCCACCGGCCGACGGCCCGATGACGCCGACTTTCGCCTCGACGGAGAACATGCTGTCGCGGCGTCCGCCTCGCTCCAGGACGCGGCCGTATCCGCAGCCCAGATAGAGAGCTCCGGAGTATGGCAGATCGGTGTAGGGCGGCGTCACCGAAGGCGGATTTAAAGTGTCCGCCGGAGTGTTGATCTCCTGCGTCACCGAAAAGAAGACATTGTCCCCGCGGTTCAGCGCGACCTTCAGACCCTGAGTATAATATCGATCCTTATTGGAGGGCGTGAACTTGTCATTCTCCTCCGTGACGGAGACCACCCAAGGCGAGTTCGCCGTCTCCGCCGCGGAGGCGAGTCCGGCGAAGAAAAGGAAGGCGAATGGACGGGTAAAGGACATCGACGAAACGACAGCAAAGCGACGGAAGGAGGCAGGGACAACGCCTTTCTGACTTGTGAATGATTAGCTACCCAAGTATTTGACCATCAGGATGTCCCAACCGCCTTCAGGCTCGCCTTTTGCCCGGACGGAAGTCTGCGCCGACGGCCTCGCCATGGTATGGGTCGGGGGTGACTGGAATCTGGATGACAGCCTTCCTCAGGTCGTCATCCGTGGCGACCGCGTCAAGGTGGTCGCCGACGGTCTCGGCGACTTCGACTCATCGCTGCCCGCCTGGCTGCACGCGCATGGGAAGAACATCCGGGAGTTCGATCTGACCGCCCTCCCCGACCGGCTCCAATCTTTGGTGCGCATGGCCGAGAAGGCCGCCTTCCAGGAGACGGGTGATGAGAAACTCGGGCTGCTGGAACAGTTCGGCAGCTGGGGCGTCGAAAGCGGCTCCTCATGGGGGAGGGCTTTCGAACACATCGGCCATACCGCCCTTGGTTTCGGCCGGATGCTCATCGGTCGCGCCAAGGTCAACTGGGCCGACTTCACCCTGCAGCTCCAGACCGCCGGCGTCGACGCCCTGCCGATCGTCGCCCTGCTCGGCTTCCTGACCGGCCTCATCATGGCTTACGTCGGCCTGATCCAACTCCGGCAGGTCGGCGCCACCGTCTACGTCGCCAACCTGGTCTCCTTGGCCATGACCCGCGAAATGGGCGCGCTCATGACCGGCGTCATCGCCTGCGGGCGCACCTCGACCGCCTTCGCCTCGCAGCTCGGCAGCATGAACGTCAGCCAGGAGACGGATGCCCTCCGCGCGCTGGGCATCCAGCCGGTCGAATACCTGGCGCTGCCGCGCATCCTCGCCGTGACCCTCATGGTCCCGCTGCTCGCGGTCTTCGCCACTTTCGTCGGGGTCTTCGGCGGCATGATCGTGGCCTGCGCCGGTGACCTGAGCGTCGAACAATACCTCACGCAAGCCATCCGGGCCATCGCGTTCAAGAGCTTCCTCGTAGGCTTCCTCAAGTCCATCGCCTTCGGCTTCATCGCCGCTTGGGCCGGCTGTTACCGCGGCTCCGTCGCTAAGCGCTCCGCCCTCGGCGTCGGCGAGGCGGCGACCTCGGCCGCCGTGCTCGGCATCACGCTCATCGTCGTCTCCGACGCGCTCTTCGCCGTCATCTTCAACCTATTCAACCTGTGAGCGCCCCGACGGACATCGTGAGCTGCGAAGACCTCGCCATCGGCCACGGCCGCAAGGTGATCATGGACCGACTTTCCTTCACGCTGCCCGCCGGCAAGATCCTGGCCATCGTCGGCCCCAGCGGCTGCGGCAAGAGCACGCTCATGCGGGCGCTCGGCGGATTGGACGCCCCGCTCGGCGGCATCGCCCGCCTGATGGGCGTCGACCTCGCCACGGCGGACGAACCCGCCCGACAGGCCATCCTTCGACGGAGCGGCTTCCTGTTCCAAGGCGCGGCGCTGTTCTCCTCGCTGACCCTGCGGGAGAACATCGAGATGCCCATGCGGGAGTTCCTCCGCTGCCCGCGCAAGGAGATGCGCCAGCTGGCCGAGTATAAACTGGCCTTGGTCGGCCTGGCCGACGCCATGGATAAGCTGCCCTCAGAGATCAGCGGCGGCATGGCCAAAAGAGCCGGCATCGCCCGCGCCATGGCGCTGGACCCGAAAGTCATCTTCCTCGACGAACCCAGCGCCGGACTGGACCCGATGAGTTCCGGGCGTCTGGACGAACTGATCCTGCGCCTACGCGAAGCCTTCGGCACGACGGTGGTCCTGGTCAGCCACGAGATCCCGAGCATCCTGCGCACGGCTGACTTCTGCATTTACCTCGACCCAGACACGGGCACGATGGGTGCCTACGGCCCGCCGAAAAGCTTCCTTCAGGCTGGCAAACCCCCGAAGGTGCACGCCTTCTTCTCCCAAGCACGTTTCGACTGACCATGCGCCGTTCCGCCAACATGACACTGATCGGGGCCTTCGTGGCCGGCGGGATCCTGCTCATCATCACCGCCGTCATCCTCCTCGGCGCCGGCTCCTTCACCGGCTCCAAACCCGAGGCGATCGGCTACTTTGAGGACTCCGTGAGCGGCCTCGATATCGGCGCGCCGGTCAAGTTCCGCGGGGTCACGATCGGCAAGGTCAGCCAGGTCCTGCTCCACACCTCCGGCCAGGCGGCCGCCGACTACGCCGTGCCGGTCGTCATGGAATTCTCTCCTGACCTGCTGACCCGTCGCGGCCTGGACCTGGCGCTCCTGCAGAAGGAAGGCCTCGGCGTCTCGATCAGTAAAGGCCTGCGCGCCAAGCTCCAACAGCAGTCGGTGGTCACGGGCGTGCTTTACGTCGAACTCGACTACTTCCCGGACACGACGTTCAAACTGCACGCGAAGGACGGACCGCTCCCGGAGATCCCGACCCAGCCTTCGAACCTCGGCGCCCTCACCAAGGCCATCTCGCAGACGCTCGATCAGCTGAGCCGGATCGACTTCGTGAACATCACGAAGAAGGTCGACTCCATCCTCGGGCGCATCGACCAGGGCGCCGCCCAGATCGAGTTCGAGAAGATCAACGGCAACCTCGTGGCCGCCTCGGCCAACATCGCGAAGATCACCGGCGATCCGACCATCCCTCGGGCGGTGGCCGACTTCTCCGCCGCCATGCAGGGCGTCGACGCCTTGGTGAAGCGTCTCTCCGCCAAGGTCGACCCCGTCGCCGCCGACATCCAAGGCATGGCCGCCGC
>CANKZO010000012.1 GCA_947488485.1 Opitutia bacterium
GATGCCCGCGCGCTGACCTGTTTCCGTTTGCGGGCGGGAGGGCCTGCCGTATGGTGACGGCGATGGCTTCTCCCTTCCATTACCAGGATCCCTTTCCGTTGGGCGACGATACCACGAAGTATCGCCTCCTCACCAAGGAGCACGTCTCCGTCGCCGAGTTCGACGGCAAGCCGATCCTCAAGGTCGCGCCCGAGGGCCTGACCCTCCTCGCCAACCAGGCGCTCCACGACATCAATTTCTATCTCCGCACCGAGCACCTCGAGCAGGTCGCCGCGATCCTCGCGGACCAGGAAGCCAGCGACAACGACCGCGCCGTCGCGCTCGCGATGCTGCGTAATGCCGAGGTCGCCGCGAAGGGCGTGCTGCCGTTCTGCCAGGACACCGGCACCGCGCAGATCACCGCCAAGAAGGGCCAGCAGGTCTGGACCGGCGGCGACGATGCCGAAGCGCTCTCGCTCGGCGTGTATCAGGCCTATGCGCAGAACAACCTGCGTTACTCGCAGCTCGCGCCGCTCGATCTCTACACCGAGAAGAACACTGGTACGAACCTCCCCGCGCAGATCGACATCGCCGCCGTCAAGGGTTCCAAGTTCGAGTTCCTCTTCGTCGCCAAGGGCGGAGGCTCCGCCAATAAGTGCTACCTCTATCAGGAGACCAAGGCCGTCCTGAACCCGAAGTCCCTCGTCAAGTTCCTGACCGAGAAGATGCAGTCGCTCGGCACCGCCGCGTGCCCGCCGTATCACCTCGCGTTCGTCATCGGCGGCACCTCCGCCGAAGCGACCATGAAGGCCGTCAAGCTGGCCTCGACCCATTACTACGACGCGCTGCCCACGACCGGCAACGAGCACGGCCGCGCCTTCCGCGACACCGCGCTCGAGGCCGAGCTCCTCAAGGTCGCGCATCAGCTCGGCATCGGCGCGCAGTTCGGCGGCAAGTGGTTCGCCCTCGACGTGCGCGTCGTCCGCCTGCCGCGTCACGGCGCCTCGTGTCCGATCGGCCTCGCCGTCTCCTGTTCCGCCGACCGCAACGCCAAGGCCAAGATCGACAAGGATGGCATCTGGATTGAGCAGCTCGAGGAGAATCCCGGCCGCTTCATCCCGGCCGATGCCCGCAAGCACGCCGACGCCACCCAGGTCGTGAAGATCGACCTCAACCGTCCCATGGCGGACATCCGCGCCGAGCTTTCGAAGCACCCCGTCACCACGCGCCTCGCGCTCACCGGCACGCTCGTCGTCGCCCGCGACATCGCGCACGCCAAGATCCGCGAACGTCTCGAGAAGGGCGAAGGCCTGCCGCAGTATATCAAGGACCACCCCGTCTATTACGCCGGCCCCGCCAAGACCCCCGTCGGCATGGCCTCTGGTTCGTTCGGTCCGACCACCGCCGGCCGTATGGACAGCTACGTCGAACTCTTCCAGAAGCATGGCGGCTCGCTCGTCATGATCGCCAAGGGCAACCGCGGCGAGACCGTCACCAACGCCTGCAAGGCGCACGGCGGTTTCTACCTTGGATCCATCGGCGGCCCCGCCGCCATCCTCGCGCAGGAGAACATCCGTAAGGTCGAAGTCATCGATTATCCCGAGCTCGGCATGGAAGCCGTCTGGAAGATCGAAGTCGTCGACTTCCCCGCGTTCATCCTCGTCGACGACAAAGGCCACGACTTCTTCCGCGAGCTCCCCGGCGGCTGCGGCATCTGCGGTCCCTGAGCATCTCGTACAGGCACGAAAAGGGCGCCCATTGGGCGCCCTTTTCATATCTACCGACGCACGCTCAGGGGTTCGGCGTGTAGGTCGACTTATCGTAGGCGAGCGCCGTGCGGAAGTAGAGGTCCGTTCCCGGGATAGTCAGGCCGAGACCGAAGCCTACGCCTTTGCCAAAGCGTTTCGCGATGCGCTGACAGAGCCAGCCCCACCAGAGGAAGAGCAGGAGCAAGCAGAGCAGCTTGGCGCCTTTGTCCTGCGCCTTGAGGAAGGGGAGGACCAGCAGCAGCGGGAGCGTCCACCAGGCCGACAGCCCGGCGAGGCGCGTGAGGATCACGTGATGGTAGACCGGAATGACCGCCTTCCATCCTTCCACGCCAGCCTTCTCGAAGATCAGCCACAGGCCGCGCAGGCTGAAGGCGATCAGGGCGACCAGCGTGACGGCGAGGAAGCAGGCGCCGAAGACTTTGCCGTAGTCGATGGGGGCGATCTCGGCGGCGAGGAAGGAAGCGAACACAGGGGTGAGGTTCATGACGGTCAGCCTAGGCGGGCGGATGGCGGAGTCCACGGCCAAAGAAAAAAGGCGCCCGGATAGGCGCCTCTCTTGGGGCTCAAGCGACGGAGCTTAGGACGAGGTCGGCTTATTTCTCCCACTCCAGCGCGCCGCGCTTGAACTCGTAGGCCAGGCCGAGGACGAGCACGCCGAGGAAGACCGCGGTGGCCGCGGTGATGGCGATGCCGGCCGCGAGGAACTCGCGGTAGACCAGGGCCCAAGGCACGAGGAAGACGACTTCGATGTCGAAGAGGATGAACAGCATCGCCGTCACGTAGAACTTCACGGCGAAGCGAGGATGGGGCTTACCTTCCATCGGCAGGCCGCACTCGTAAGCCTTGTCCTTGATGTAGTTGCCCTTGGCCCGCTGTCCGAAGAGGTGGCTGACGGCGAGGATGATGGCCGGGATCGAGAGACCCAGGACGACCTGCACGAGGACGGGCAGGTAGGTGCTGAGGGACTGGGATTCGGCGGCGGCCATCGGTAGCGGACACAAAAAAGCCCTCGCCGGAGGAGGCAAGGGCTTTTGCGGGAAGCCGCCTTACTTGCTGGGCTGCAAGGGGCTGGGCGCGGCCTGCGCCGGACCCGGGATAGGCAGGAAGGAGGGCGCGGCGGGGGCGGCGGGCTGGCCGGCCTTCCGGAAGTCGGCGAAGGAAACCGGGAGCTGTTCGGACAGCCAGGAGGGGACCGTGAAGACCGCGAGCTTGTCGGCGGTGTTGGCCGGGTGCTTCGGGTCCGAGTGCGTGACGCGCGCGAAGAGCTTGCCCGGATCGTTGGGCTGAGCGCCCGCGAGCTTGGCGAAGGCCAGCGTCGCGGTCGCGCCGTCGAAGGTCGTCAGCTTCACTTCCACCGAGCGCGGAGCCTTGGCGGCATCGGCGTCGTTCTTCGCGGCCGCGTCGGCGGCGCGGAAGGTCGCCAACGTCGCGACCAGTTCCTCGAGGGCGTCGGCATCCTTGCCTTCGAACGGCGCGCCGACCGACTTGCGGCTCAGCTCCGTGCGTCCGTCTTTCCAGTTCAGCGCGATCGTCTTGATGTCCGCCGGCTTGGCCGAGAAGAGCGTCAGGTCGACCCACGAGGCGGCGTCGCCTTCGAGGTGCGCGCTGAAGTCGGTGCGGATCGCGAAGGCCTGACCGGCGAGGCGGGCGGAGTTGCCCAGGCCGTCTTCGGTCGGCTTGCCGAACTCGACGACCACGGCGCGGCCGTCGGTCGTCGCGAGGGTCACCGAAGATTCGGTGAGCCCGAGTTTCTCGAGGCGTTTCGGGTTGGCCGTGAGCTGGCCGTGCTGGCGGGCCTTCTGTAGGCCGCGGATAAGCGGCAGCAGGCGGTTCTCGACGTCAGCCGGCAGGCCGAAGCGTTCCGACACTGTCCAGGTCTCACCGGTCTTCACGACCGTCACGCTGCGCGGGCCGGACTTCACCGTGAGTGATTTCAGGGCGCCGAAGACGGCGGGATCGACGAGCGGGGGTTGGGCCGCCGCGGTTTCGGCGGTCTCGCGCGTCAGACGGACGACCGCGAAGGCGACGAGTCCGAGGACGAGGGTGGCGATGAGCAGGGTCTTGTTGCGCATGGCGGATCAGGAGAGTTTACGACGACGGACGAGGGCGTAGCCCAGGCCGAAGAGCAGGGCGAGGGCGGGGCCGGCGAGCAGGTTGAGCACCTGGAGGCGGCGGCCGAGCGAGTTGACGTCTTCGCTGAGTCCGCGGCGGATGATACGACGTTCCTCGGACAGCTTGTCGGCTTCGACCTGGAACTTCTCGATCTCGCGCTGCATCTCCGGCGTGATCACCAGGCCCTTGGCGGTGACGCCGCCGGACTGACGGGAAAGATCTGCGATCTTCGCGTTGGCTTCCTCGAGGCGGCGCTCGATCTCGTCGAGCTTGGCCTGGTAGCGGACCTGGGCCACGCGTTCGATCTCCTGCACGCGCTTGAACGGACGCAGCGAGGTGCCCTTCGAGCGGAGGCCGACGAGTTCGTCGCTGCCGCCGAGCGTCTCGAGGGCGCTGATCACGAAGCCGAAGTTGTCGTTGACCGGTTCGGTGGCGACCTGACCACCGACCTGACGCTGGCGCACCGTGAACGGATCCATCATGAAGTCCGAGTCGGCGACGATGATGAGCCGGCCGGGTTTCTGGCTGGCCGCGAGATGCGGACCGGCGGGCGGCGCGACGGGAGCCTTGGGCGGTTCGCCCGGCCGGGCGGGTTCTTCGGCGGCCGGGGCGGGCGCGCCCTTCGGGTAGGCGGAGGTGAAGTTGCCTGAGACCGTCGCGGCGACCACGCGGGCCTTGCCGTCGGCCTTGAAAGCCAGCGCGACCTTCTCGAAAGGACCGGCGTTGGCGGCGGCCGTCGGCACGGCGCCCATGCCGGCACCGGACTGGGTGACCAGCGGCTCGAGCTTGAGGCGCGCTTCGGCGCCGGAGATCAGCGCGATCGCGCCGGCTTCCATGAAGGCCATCTCCCGCAGGTCGCTGACGAGCGGGGAGTCGGGCGCGAAGGATGCCGGGCCGGCGGCGAAGGCGGCGGGGTATTGCACCGCATCGCCGCGTTGGCCGCGGATCGCGACGGAGGTCGCGGCGTCGGCCGTGACCGCGTCCATCTCGACGTTGATGCCCCAGGCGCGGAGGAGCGCGGGGTCGCTCGCGGCGGTCATCGCCATCGGCGCCATCATGAAGGGCATGTTGCCCTGCGAGAACTTCTGCATGCGCGAGAGCGGGTCGACGGCCGCGAAGACCGCGCCGCCCTTCATCAGATGTTGGTCGACCGCGTAGGCCAGCTGCGGGTCGATGTGGTGCGCGTGCACGAGCGCCACGACCGTGACGTCCTTCGGCAGGCCCTTGTCGGTCGTGTTCAGCGTCACTACTTCGAAGCTCTGGCCGAGTTCGGCGAGCAAGGCGTCGGCCGGGCCGGCGGACTGTTCGCCGCCCTGCGGCAGGGCGTTGGAGATCGGCAGCGAGCTGATCAGCGCGAGCTTCGGGCGTTCGAGGCGCGCGACCGAGGCGACGAGCTTGGACAGGTCGAACTCCAGGAAACGTTCGCGCGAAGGATCGAGCATCGGCATGGCGCGGACCGTGTCGGCGAGCTGCGCCGTGAGACCCAGGTAGGCGTTGCCTTGCGAGGCGCGCATCGGGGCGATGTTCTGGCGCTGGGCGCGCTGTTCTTCCTTGGTATCAGGACGCGGGTCGGTCACGACGAGGCGGACCTTGCCGCCGGAGGCCGCGACGTATTCGCGGAGCAGCGTCTCGACGCGGCGCGAGTAGCTTTCCAGGTAGGGGCGGAGCTTGACGTCGGAGCGGCTGACGAAGAGCTCGAGCGTCACCGTTTCGTCGAGCTTGGCGACGATGCGCTTCGAGCCCGGCGAGAGCGTGAACGTGCGGTCGGCGGTGAGGTCCGCGCGTCCGCCGATTTCGCCGAAGATCAGGTTGACGAAGAAGGCGGCCGCGAGGACGGCGGCGGCGGCGAGAAGGGCTTGGGATCGGTTCATGGCGGTGGGTCGGTTCAGCGACGTTCGACGATGATGGTGCTCAGGCCCAGGCCGGCGAAGGCCACGGACAGGAAGTAGGCGACCGGCCGGGCGTCGATCAGGCCGAGCGTGAAGGGCTCCAGGTTGCGCCAGAGGCCGAGGCGCCGGATCTCGTCGATGCCCGCGGTGCCGAAGGCGCCGGCGAGGAGTTCGTCGAACACGCCGTAGCCGACGAGCACGAGGAGGAAGCAGGCGAGGAAGCCGGTCACGAAGGCGATGACCTGGCTGCGCGTGAGCGCGGAGGCGATGGCCGCGATGCCGAGGCAGGCGCCGGCGCAGAGCAATGAGCCCGCGTAGCCGGAGAGGATCACGCCCCAGTCAGGATCGCCGAGCCAGCCGACCGTGAAGGCGACGGGCAGCGTCATCAGCAGCGCGCACGCGAGGAAGAGCCAGGCGGCGAGGAACTTGCCGAGCGCGGCCTGCCAGACCGTGATCGGCCAGGTGAGCAGCAGTTCGAGCGTGCCTTGGCGACGTTCTTCGGCCCAGAGGCGGGCGCCGGCGGCGGGGGCGAGGAACGCCCACAGCCACGGATGGTAGAGGAAGAAACGGTCCAGGCTGGCGACGCCGGATTCGTAGAGGCCGCCGACGAAGAACGCGAGGGACACCGCGAAGGCGTTGAAGACCGCGAGGAAGACGTAGGCGAGCGGGGTGCGGAAATAGCCGGCGAACTCACGGCGGAGCATCGCGGCGAAAGGCTTGAGGCCGGGGGCGGCGGGAGCAGGGGAGGTCATGGGGAAGGGTTCAGGCGGTGAGCTGGCGGAAGACGGCGTTGAGGTCGGCGCCGCGGGCGAGGAACTTCTCGCGGGATTCGTCGCAGCGGACTTCGCCCTTCGCGATCACGATGACGCGCGTGCAGAGCTCGCCGACTTCCTCGAGGATGTGGGTCGAGACGATGACGGCCTTGGTCGCGGCCATCTCTTTGAGGATGCGGCGCACCTCGTGCTTCTGGTTGGGGTCGAGGCCGTCGGTGGGTTCGTCGAGGATCAGCACTTCCGGGTCGTGCAGGACCGCCTGCGCGAAACCGACGCGCATGCGGTAACCCTTGGAAAGCGTGTCGATGCCCTGGGCGGCGACTTCTTCGAGGCGGCAGAGCGCCAGCGTGCGGCGGACGCTTTCGGCCGGGTCGGCGAGGCCGCGCAGGTCGGCGGCGAAGCGGAGGAACTCGCGGACGGTCATCTCACCATAGGCGGGAGCGCCTTCCGGCGAGTAGCCGAGGTGCTGCTTCGCGCGGACGGCCTCGTCGGCGATGTCGAAGCCCGCGATGTGCGCGGAGCCGGCGTCGGCGCGGAGATGGCCGGTGAGCATCTTCATCGTGGTGGACTTCCCGGCGCCGTTGGGTCCGAGGAAGCCGACGACCTCGCCGCGGTCGACGGAGAAGGAGACGTCGCGGACGGCGCGGAGCGCACCGTAGGACTTCGACAGGTGATGGGCTTCGATGAGGGGCATGGGAAAAAGGGGTCAGCGGTTCTGCGGGGTGCCCTGCGAGGCGACGCGGATGCCGGCTTGCTGGAGCTTCTCGCTGATGCGCAGCAGGAGCTGCTGGTTGAACTCCAGCTGCTTGCCGACTTGGGCCGGGAAATACCAATACATCAGGCGGATGTTCACCGCCCATTCGCTGTAATCCACGACGTGCACGAGGGGCGGGTGGCTCGGCTGGGCGCCTTCGTGTCCGGCGAGCAGGCCGCGGATGATGTCGGCGGCCTCCTTCACCTTGTCGGCCGGCGTGTTGGCCTCGAGGTGGACGAGGTCCTGGGCGCGGATGAAGTCGCGGCGGGTCAGGTTGACGATCGGGCGCGTGGCGAGGTCGCCGTTCGGGATGGCGAGGCGCTGGCCGTCGAGCATCATGATGGTCGTCGAGCGCAGGCCGAGCGACTCCACCTTGCCTTCGTGGCTGCCGATGTTGATGACGTCACCGAGCGTGAACGGCTGGTCGACGATGAGCATCACCGCGCCGAAGACGTTCTTGATGGTGTCCTGCGAGGCGAAGGCCAGGCCGACGACCGCGCCGGCGAGCAGGCCGAGGATCGCGTCGGAGGACTTCGGGTCGACGATCGAGATCGCCTTGAACGCGCCGACCAGGATCACCGCGATGCGGATGACCGTGGAGAACATCGGGACGAGGATGTCGTCGAGCTTGTTCTCCGAGCTGTCGGCGATCTTCTGGGCCCAGGCGATCGGTACGGCCAGCAGGTGGAAGACCGCCGTCGTGTGGGCGATCGAGCAGAGGAAGGCGCCGGTGACGGCTGCGAAGTCCAGCCAGCCGATGTGCGCGAG
The DNA here is from genome assembly GCA_947488485.1 of Opitutia bacterium. The sequence continues at coordinate 8,045 of CANKZO010000012.1, forward strand.
GTAGAACTTATTGGCCTGGAGGAGGAAGAGCAGGGTATAGGCCGGGAGGATGAGCGGCAGGGCCTTGCCGAGGGCGGACACGAAGGCGCCGGCGATGGGGCTGTTACCGAACTTCGTCGAGACCCAGCGGAGGACCTTGTCGGCCAGCCAGCCGGCCAGATAGGCGAGGGCGACGTAGCCGATGGCGTGGATGGCGATGTTGCCCCAGTCTTCGGGCGCCTTGGCGACGATGTTCTTGATGTCGCCGACGATGAAGTAGCTGGTCGGGGCGGCGGCGGGAGCGGCAGCGGCCGGAGTGGCGAGGGGGGCGATCTGGGCGAACAACATGGTCAGGGCGTGAGGGGGAGGTGGTATGTAGGACGACCGCCGTCTGTTTTCAAGCGTCACCGAACGCCCAATCCGCTTGAAGCGGGGCGAGCCCCTTGCCACGCTGGGCAGACCGGAATGAGCGAAACCAGCGAAAAAAAGCCCGCCAAGCCCGTGGTCCTGACCTGTGCCCAGCCAACCGGGCGTCTCCATCTGGGTAATTATCTGGGGGCGGTGCTCAACTGGGGCCGCATGCAGGACGACCATGAATGCTATTTCGGCATCGTCGACCAGCACGCCATCACGGTCCCCTACGTCCCGGCCCAGCTCCGGGAGAACACCTACTCCTGCCTCGCCCAGTATGTCGCCAGCGGCCTCGACCCGGCCCGTAGCCGCCTGTTCGCCCAGTCGCACGTCATCGGCCACACCGAACTGGCCTGGATCCTCGGCTGCATCTGCCCGCTCGGTCAGCTGGAGCGCATGACCCAGTTCAAGGACAAGTCCCGCAAGCAGGAGTCGGTCGACGCCGGCCTGCTGTTCTACCCGGTGCTCATGGCGGCGGACATCCTCCTCTATAACGCCGCGCTCGTGCCGGTCGGCGACGACCAGAAGCAGCACCTCGAGCTCGCCCGCGACCTGGCGGAGAAGTTCAACCACCGCTACTCCGACACTTTCAAGGTGCCCGAGCCCTTCATCTCCAAGGTCGGTTCGCGCATCATGTCCCTGCAGGATCCGACCGCCAAGATGTCCAAGTCGGACCCCAATCACGCGGCCACGGTCTTCATCACCGACCGTCCCGAGGACATCCGGAAGAAGATCATGTCCGCCGTCACGGATTCCTCCGCCGAGGTCCGCGCCGGCGCCGACAAGGCCGGTGTCACCAACCTGCTGTCGATCATGTCGGCCTGCACCGGCCGCTCCGTCGCCACTCTCGAGAGCGAGTTCGCGGGCAAGGGTTACGGCGACTTCAAGAAGGCCGTGGCCGACGCCGTCATCGCGATGCTCGACCCCGTCCGCCTGCGCTACGACGAGCTCATCAAGGACCGCGGCGAACTCGACCGCATCCTCAAGTCCGGCGCCGAGCAGGCGCAGGCCACCGCTTTCCGCACGCTCTCCAAGGTCAACCGCAAGGTCGGCTTCGTCGAGCGTCCCCGCTAGGCCTCCCCTTACCCCGCATACCCCAATGAACCGCGAATTCGAGAAACTGCTCAAAGAAAAATGGTTCCTGGTCGCCGCCGACCTCATCGCGGTCCTGGCGATCCTCCTCGTCATGCCCGACAAGCGCGACGGCCTCGATACCTTCCTGGTCATCTGCGCGATCCTCGCCGCCTCGCTCATCGTGGTGATCCCGGTGTTGCAGGACGGCGGCGGCAAGGCCGAGCGCCAGGCCGAACAGGCGCGCCTCCGCGCCAAGCTCGCCGAAGAGATCGACCTCCAGCGCGACAATATCCGCGCGGGCAATGAGGCGATGAACCGCCGGATCGCCGAAGCCGAGGTGACCGCGCGCAAGGCCGCCGAAGCATCGGCCGCGGCCGTCGCGCAGCGCGCCTCCACGGAGATCAACGCCCTCAAGGCCGCCCTGGCCGAACTCACCGCGAAGGCCGAAGCCGCCGAAGCCGCCGCTGGTTCCTCCGAGGCGCTCGAGGAGCTGACCGCCAAGGTCGAAGGCCTCGCCGGTACGGTACGCGCGCTCGTCGCCGACGCCGATGAGGCGGCGGAGAACGCCGGCAAGGCTCGCGCCGAAGCCACGCAGGCCCTCGAGACCGAACTGAAATCTGTCCGCGACGAGATCAAGAAGTCCGCGAAGTCCGCCGATAAGACCGCCGATAAGCTGGAAGCCGCCTTGGATTCCCTGCGCGAAGAAGTCTCCGAACTACGCGCGCGCTCAGCGGCGCCCGCCGACGTTTCCGCTCCTGAGCCGGCCGCGTCCGCCGCGTCCGCCGAAGAAGACTCCGAGGAAGAAGAATCCGAAGAAGAGGAAGTCATCGAGGAGATCGAAGAAGTCACTGAGGACGAAGCCGCGCCGGCCGCCGACGAGGCCGCTCCTTCGGCCGCGGGCTCCGGCACCGCGCTCATCGTCAATCTCATGATCGGCATCGGCAACAAGCCGTTCGTCCGCGGCACCGGTCCTGGCCTCAGCCGCGACAAGGGCGTGCCGATGAGTTTCCTCGGCATCGGCCGCTGGCAGTGGATCTCGCCCGATCCGGAGGCTCCCGCCACCGTCGAAGTCTGGAAGAACGACCAGTCCCCGATGGGCGAAGCCCTGCACCTGCCGGGCGGCGAACCGGTGGAGGTCGACGAAGGCCACTTCGGCGGCGTCTGACATGCTGAGCGTCCTCGGCCTCTGCGCGTGGCTGGCCGCGGCCGATCCCCTGCCGCCGCCGCCCCCGCAGGTCTACTCCAACGACACCGTCCTCGCGACGGTGACGGGGGAGCGCGTCGCCGAGGTGAGTTTCGTGGCCGCGCATTGCACGGCGTTGCAACGTCATCTTGAGTTCGCGCTCAACCTTCCGCCGGTGCCCGGTGCGGTCGCCCGCATCGAGGTCGGCGACGTCCCGAAGCTCGCGCCCGTCGACACGCGTCTCGTCGGTAGCGCGGTCTTGATCATTCTCCGGCTGGGTAAGCCGCACGAAGCCCCGGAGCGCGCCGCCCAGGCCGCCGCGCAAGCTTGGTTAGCCCGCGTGGCCCTCGCCGGCGGTCAGCCCATCTCCGGCATCGAGCCTTGGACGCGTCAGGCCATCGCCTGTGAGATCCTGGCGCAGCTGCGTCCTTCGCTGAACGATTATTGGTATCGCGAGGGACGCCGCGAAATCCCCGCCACGCTCGAAGAGATCGTGGCTGGCCGCGCGCCCGACCGGGAGGCGCTGCTTTTCTGGCGGGCCTTGCGCCGCACGCTCGGCGTGCCGGCCGACCAGGCCAAGAGCCTGATCGCTTCGGCGCATGGCCAGCCGGTGCTCAAGCGTCTCGCCGCGGTCACGAAATCGCCGGAGGAGTGGTGGCTGCTCCATCGCGCCGACCTGCTGCTTTCCCGCGAGCCCGTCAGCCTCGGCCTGCGCGAGTCCGCCGAATCGCTCGACGACATCACGCGCTTCGTCTTCGACCTCGGCGCGGGCGACCAGCTCATCTCCGGGGCGGACCTGCCCAAGCATCGCGCCCTAGCGGCCGTGAAGCTGAGCATCGAAGCGCGCTTGAAAGGCCTACGTCGCGAAGTGCTCCGCCAGAATCCCGTCTACCATAACGCCTGGCGGACCTTCGGGACCTGGCTCGAGGCGTTCGAACAGGGTAAGCCGGAGGAACTCGCCAAGCTCTGGACCCAATATCAGGAAGAGCGCCGGCTGGCGGACTCGCTCCGTCGGGAGGTCGAAGCGGCGATGGACACGGTCGTCCCCGCCGCGAAGTGACCGCTTAGGCGGCGTCCTTGGAACCGGCGGTCTTCTGCAGCATCTGGTCGGCCAGAGTCACGCGGAAGAGGTTGAGGGCCATCCAGAAGACGCCCGCTAGGCAGAGACCGCAATAGGCGGCGCCGAGGAGCACGGCGGTTTCGCCGGCTTCGGACCAGGGCACGTGCTTCTTGAGGATCGAGGTGATCCAGACGAAGAAGACCACCGTCAGGACGAGGTCGATGGCGACCGCCTGCTTGGTGATGAGCTTGGGCTTCATGTTATCCATGGGCCTGCATTGGTGCGTTTCCGGTCCGGGCTGTCAATCCCGCCCCGCCCATCCGAGCCCCACCCCCTTATCTCCGCCCTTGCCACGCCTGTCTACCCGTTCACCCTGCCGACCCCGAGGGGCGTCTTCCGCCCCCGCCCGACCCCCACTTTATACGTCAAACATGGCCGAAGAGCTCAAGGATACCCTCAACCTGCCCGTCACCGACTTCCCGATGCGGGCCGGCCTGGCCGAACGCGAACCCGTCCGGATCGCCCACTGGGAGCGCCACGGTCTCTATGGCCAGATCCAGGCCCGGGCCGCCGGCAAGCCGGCCTTCGTCCTCCATGACGGCCCGCCCTTCACCAACGGCGACGTGCACATCGGCACCGCCCTCAACAAGCTGCTGAAGGATTCCATCCTCCGCTATAAGTCCATGCGCGGTTTCCGCACGCCTTACGTGCCGGGTTGGGACTGCCACGGTCTGCCGATCGAGCATAAGGTGATGAAGGAGCTCCAGTCTAAGAAGCAGTCGCTCGACGCGCTCGGCGTGCGCAAGGCCTGCGCCGAATTCTCCGCCGCCTACATCGAGAAACAGCGCGGCCAGTTCAAGCGCCTCGGCATCCTCGCCGACTGGGCTTCGGAATACCGCACGATGGATCCGGCCTACGAAGCGGAGATCCTCGGCGGCTTCGCCAGCTTCGTCGAGCAAGGCCTCGTCTACCGCTCCAAGAAGCCGGTGTATTGGTCCATCCCTTGCCAGACGGCGCTCGCCGAGGCCGAGATCGAATACAAGGACAAGCGCTCGCACTCCGTCTGGGTCGCCTTCCCGGTCGCCGATCCCGCCGCCAAGCAGCTCGCGCCCGCGCACCCGCTTTCCGTCGTCATCTGGACGACCACGCCGTGGACGCTTCCGGCCAACCTCGCGATCGCCGTCCATCCTGACCTCGAATACGTCGAGGTCCGCCATGGCGAACGCTCCTTCCTCGTGGCCTCCGCTCTGCGCGAGGCGTTCGTCGCCGCGTGTGCGCTCGAAGGCGCCGTCGACGGTTTCAAGGTCAAGGGCCGTGCGCTCGAAGGCCTGCAGCCGCAGCATCCGTTCATCGATCGTGCTTCGCCGATCGTGCTCGCCGACTACGTCACCACCGACGCCGGTTCGGGTTGCGTGCACACCGCACCCGGCCACGGCATCGAAGACTATCAGACCGGCAACAAGTATGGCTTCGAGCCGTATTGCCCGGTGCGCGACGACGGCACGTATGCCGACGACGGCAAGGTGCCCGCCTCGCTGGTCGGCATCACCGTCCTCGAGACCGACGGCAAGAATCCGGCGAACATCGCCGTGCTCGAGCTGCTCAAGGCCAAGGGCGCGCTCCTCAAGGCGCAGAGCTTCGAACATTCCTACCCGCACTGCTGGCGCTCCAAGACCCCCGTGGTCTTCCGCGCGCTCGACCAGTGGTTCGTCGGCCTCGACCGCGGCGACCTCCGCAAGAAGGCGCTCGCCGCCGTCGGCGACGTGAAGTGGATCCCCGCCTCCGGCGAGAACCGTATCCGCGCCGCCCTCGAAGGCCGTCCGGATTGGTGCATCTCGCGTCAGCGTGCCTGGGGCGTGCCGATCCCGGCGTTCTATTCCCCGTCCAGCGGCGAATCGTATCTCGACGCCGGCGTCGTCCGCCACGTCGCCAAGCAGGTCGCCACGCGCGGCGGCGATTGGTGGTGGGCCTCCTCCGTCGAGGAAGTCCTCGCCGGCGCCCCCGTCCCGGCCGCCTGGCCGAAGGACGTGCGCAAGGGCACCGACACGCTCGACGTGTGGATCGACTCCGGTTCGAGCCACCTCGCCGTATGCGCCAAGCACAAGGACCTGCACTGGCCGGCCGACCTCTACCTCGAAGGTTCCGACCAGCACCGCGGTTGGTTCCAGTCTTCGCTCTGGACCGCCATCGCCGTCAAGGGGTCCGCGCCTTACCGCGCCGTGCTCACGCACGGTTTCGTCGTGAACGAGAAGCGCCAGAAGATCTCGAAATCCGACGGCAAGCCGCAGACCGCCGACGATTACGTCAAGAAATACGGCGCCGACATCGTGCGCCTCTGGGTCGCCTCCGAGAACTACCAGAGCGACATCCCGCTCTCCGACGCGATCTTCGAGACGATCTCGAACCAGTATCGTAGCATGCGCAACTCGCTGCGCTACCAGCTCGGTAACCTCTACGACTTCGACGCCGCCAAACATGCCGTCGCCGTGGACCAGCTCAGCCCCGTCGACCGCTGGGTGCTCGTCGAGACCGCCAAGCTCATCCGCGAGGTCACCGACGCGTGTGAGCGCAATGAGTTCCACCGCGCCGCCGCCGCGCTCGCCGGTTTCACCACCGCGACGCTTTCCGCGACCTACCATAACGTCGTCAAGGACCGCCTCTACACCACCGCGCCCGACGACACGCTGCGTCGCTCCACGCAGACCGCGCTCGACCTCGTCCTGCGCGCCTACCTGAAGCTCATCGCGCCGTTCGTGCCGTTCACCGCCGACGAAGCCTGGTCGCACCTGCACGCCAAGACCGAATACGTCGACTCGACCAACGTGCACCTGCAGGACTGGCCGGCGATCGACGCCCGCTGGGAAGACGCCGCCGGACAGGCCGCGCACGCCGCCGTCACGCGCATCCAAGCCTTGGCCGCCCAGGTCAACGTCCCGATGGAGCGTCTCCGTCAGGAGAAGAAGATCGGTCAGTCGCTCGAGGCCGCTGTCGTCGTCACCGGCGATGCCGCCGACGCCGACTTCGCTCTCCTGTCCGCTCACCAGGCCCTCCTGGCCGAGCTCTGGATCGTCTCCTCGGTCCAGCTTAAGACGCAGGCCGGAGCCGCTTTGGCCTTCCAGGTCGACAAGGCCGACGGCGTCCGCTGCCCCCGTTCCTGGCGCTGGGTGCCCGCACTTGTGGAAGCCGGCCGTTTTGGTATGGTATCTCCACGCTGCCGCGAAGCACTCCTCGCCAAATACTCCCAACTCTAACCCCTCTCACGATGTCCAAGAAACCCGATCCTAAGAAGTCCGCCAAGAAAGTCGCCCCGGCGCCGAAGGCCAAGGCCAAGCCGGCCGCTAAGCCCGCGCCCAAGGTCGTCGCTAAGCCGGCGGCCAAGGCTCCGGCCCCGAAGGGCAAGGCCGCCGCACCGGTGAAGTCCGCCAAGGCGGCTCCGGCTCCGGCCGCGAAGCCTGCCAAGAAGGGCGCCGCTCCCGTCGCTCCGGCCAAGAACGCCAAGGCTGCTCCCGCTGCTCCCGCCGCCAAGGGTGGCAAAGCTGCGAAGGCGCCCAAGGTCGATCACGCCGTCCAGAAGGGACTCCTGAACAAGCATCGCGATGACCATCACCAGGCCGACGCGCTCGACGTGAAGGTCCGCCCGAAGCTCCAGTATTACACGCTGGCCGACCTCAAGGCCTACCTCGACAAGCGCAATAAGTCGAAGTCCAAGCTCAACGTCTGGGTGCCCGATGAAGAACGCAAGGCGCGTGAGAAGGCCGCCGCGGCCGCCCGTTCGCAGGGTAACCGTTCGAACAACATCGCGACCGCTTCCATCGCCGACCTGCTCGGCGGATCCAATCCTTTCCGCAAGGGCGAAGGCTTCGTCGACGAATCGAAGCAGGTCCCCGAGAAGTTCCGCCGCTACTATCGCCTCCTCGTGGACATGCGCGACGCGCTCCACAAGGGCCTCGCCTTCCACTCCGAGGAAGCGCTCAAGAAGTCGGGCAAGGACGATGCCGGCGACCTCTCGGGTTACTCCCAGCACCTCGCCGACGCGGGTACCGACACCGCTGACCGCGACTTCGCGCTCTCCCTGATCTCCAACGAACAGGAAGCGCTCAAGGAAATCGCCGACGCCATCGAACGCATGAAGAAGGGCACCTACGGCACCTGTGAGATCACCAACAAGGCGATCCCCGCCGCGCGCCTGATCGCCGTGCCGTTCACCCGTTATTCCCTCGAAGGCCAGAAGGAGCTCGAGCGCAACCGTCGCGCCCATCGTCGTCGCGGCGGCAATCCGCTCGGTGAGATCGGCGACGAAGTCGGCTTCGGCACCGGCGGCGGCGGCGGCGAAGACGACCCGAGCGATACCTAAGCGCACCGTCTCCGATGTTCGCCCGGCTTCGCCCCTACCTGTCCTTCTGGACGGTCTGCGTGGCCGCGATCGTCACGGACGTCGCGACCAAGCTGCTCGTGGTGCGTCACATCCCGTTCGGGGCGTATTTCGGCAACGATCCCGAGCGTGCCCCGATCTTCGTCTTCCCTTGGTTCTGGATCGTGCACGTCGGCAATAAAGGCGCCGCCTGGGGCCTAGGCGCCGAGCACGACGTCCGCCCGTTCCTCGTCTTCCTCGCCCTGGCCGTGCTCGCGCTCGTCTGGCGCTGGCGTCAGCCGCTCCTGCGCGAACTTCAAGGCGGCCAGCTCGCCTTCGGCCTGTTTGTCGGCGGCACCCTGGGCAACGTCCGCGACCGGCTCTTCGGCGACCACGTCATCGATTTCATCGACGTCCATCTGCCGTATTATCGCTTCCCGGCCTTCAACGTGGCGGACTCGTGCATCTGCGTCGGCGTGGGCATCTACGTCGTCATGTCGTATCGTCATGACCGCCTGCGTCGCGAGGCCATCGTCTCGCACGGCGGCGAAGATTCCCCGCCCGGCGCATGAGCGTGCGCTTCGACCTCGCGGCCCATCCCGGCGCGCAGGCGTATCGCCTCCTCGCGGGCCTGGTCGTCCCCCGGCCCATCGCCTTGGTCACGACCATCGACGCCGCCGGCGTGGTCAACGCCGCGCCGTTCTCGTTCTTCAACGTCATGGGCACCGAGCCGGCGCTCGCCGTGCTCGCCCCGGCCGACCGTGATGATGGCACGCCGAAGGACACCGCGGCCAACCTGCACGCCAACGGCGAATGCGTCATCCACATCTGCGACGAGGCCGTCGCGGCGCGGATGGTCGAGTGCGCGCGCCCGCTGCCGCCCGGCGTGAGCGAGGTGCCGCGCGCCGGCTTCACTTTGACGCCCTCGGAGCGCGTGCGCGTCCCGCGGCTCGTCGAATGCCCCGTGGCCCTCGAAGGCCGCGTGCTCGATATCCGTAAGTATGGCGACAACCGCCTCGTCGTGATCGAGCTCCTGCTCGCGCACGTGCGCGAGGGCGTGGCCGATCCCGCGACCTGGAAGGTCGACTACGCGCAGTATGCCCCGGTCGGACGCATGAACAGTCCCGACGGCTACGCGCGCACGACGGACCGTTTCACGCTGCGGTTCCCGTCGGAGGCCTGATCAGATCCCTTTCGAGAGGCGCTTCACCACCGTCGCGAAATCATCGGGACGCGGCGCGACGATCTCGAACGTCTGGCCGGCGACCTTGCCGGTCACGCGGGCGACGCGCAGGAGCAGGCCGCGGTGCAGCGGCTTGTCCTCGCCTTTGTTGAGGCGGCCCTTCGGCGTCGTGTCGGTGAGCGTCACGCGGCCCGAGCGGCCATACTTCAGTTCGCCCGCGATGCGGATCCCGCACTCCGCGGCGTGGATGCGCACCTGATCGCGGCGAGGGAAGGGCGTATGCGCGGCCCAGACGCGCCAGCGTCCGCAGGCGCGGCCGGGCTCGAAGCGGGTCTGCGCGTGCTTGCCGTTGCGGTGCGAGACGAAGGCGCGCTCCTGGGAGTCGTCCATCCCGACCGGTAGGTCGCAGAGGCCGGCGTCTTCCGGGGCGTCTTCGGTGCGGGCCACGAATTCGTATTCGAAGCGGAAGGCGCCCGAGCCGAGGGCTTCACGCCAACCGGCCATGGCCGTCGCGCGATCGGCGAGGATCACGATGCCGGCGGTCTCGGGTTCGGGGCCGAAGACCGCGGCCGGTTCGGCGAGTCCGAGGCGGACCATCTCCGGTTTGCCGGTTTCGAGCTGCGCGCGGAGCTGGCCGAGGAGCGTGGGGGCGCCGTGCTGCCACGGGTGTTCCTCGAAGGCCACGCCGCTCGGCTTGGCCAGGGCGACCCAGCCGGCGCCGTGGGCCAGGACGTCCATGCGCACGGCCTCCTCGCCGAGCAGGCCGGCGGCGAAACCGATGGAGGCGGGGAGGGAGGCGGACATCTTAGGAACAAAAAAACCCCGGCGCCGAGGCGACGGGGTCGGTGAGGGGCTGACCCCGCATTACTTCTTAGCGGCGGCGAGCTTCTTCGCGAGGCGAGCCTTGATGCGGTTCGCCTTGTTGCGATGGATCACGCCGGTCTTCGCGGCCTTGTCGGCGGCGGAAGCGACCTGGGAGGCGGAAGCGGCGACGTTGTCACCGGTCAGGCTCTTGACGAGACCCTTGAGACGGGTGCGGACGATCTTGTTGTGCTCGGCGCGACGGGCGGTCTGGCGGATGCTCTTCTTGTTAGCTTTGATGTTGGCCATGTGTGTCAGTAGGGAAGCCGTGGGCGGCCCTCGGAGTCAACGCGGATTTCAGGGATAACGGCAGGGAGAGGCCCCCTTGGGAGGGGCCTCAGACGTCCTGCTGGTGGAAGGGGTGGGATTCGAACCCACGAACAGCGAAGCTGAACGGATTTACAGTCCGCGACCTTTAGCCACTTGGATACCCTTCCGGCCAACAGGATGGGCAACTTGGCACTGCCGCTGGTCCATGACAAGCGCTTTCGCTGGCCTTAAAGGTCCTTTCTGCCGGCGCAGGGCGGAAGATTACCCCTTTCCACCATCAGGCGGCCCGTTAGGCTGTCACGCATGCCTGCCGCGCCGCTGATCGTCCTCATCGACGGGGAATGCGCCCTCTGTAACGGGTCGGCCGCCTGGTTCGCCCGGCGGAACGCGGCGGGCCGGATGCTCTTCGCGACCAACCGTGGGGTGGTCGCCCGCGTGGCCGGCGAACCGCCGGGCGGAGACCCTGATACGATCGTCGTCTGGGACGGCTCGCGTCGTCTGGGTCGTTCGCGGGCCGTGCGTGCCATGCTGACTTCGTTGGGCGGTGGTTGGGCCGGGCTGGCCTTCCTCGCCGGCTGCCTGCCCGTCACGTGGCTCGACTTTGTTTACGACCAGGTCGCCCGCCGTCGTCATCGATTCGCCGGACCGGCGACCTGTCCGCGCTTGAGCCCGTACGACCTCGCCGAGTAGAACGATGCCGATGAAGTCCGTACCCCGCGCCCTCCTGCTCGCGAGCTTCGCGTGGCTCGCTGGTTGCTCCCTCTTCCCGGATCCGAAGCGCGACCAGGCTCAGCTGAACGACCGTATCCAGAATGACACCGACGAGCGGAAGGCCCGCCTGAAGGCCAAGGGCACGCTCAGCCCGCAGGAATACGAACTCATGGCCCGTAAGATGGGTTGGACGACCCAGGGTGAGTCCGGCCTGCCGCCGCCGCCTTCGCTCGAAGAGCTCGAGAAGCGCGTCAAGGCCGCGGAAACGCCTAAGCCCTGATGGCCTACGTCCTGCGCCGGCTGCTGGAGATGGTCCCCGTCCTCCTCGTGGTGGTCGTCGCGACATTCTTCCTCGCGCACGCCGTGCCCGGCGGACCGTTCGACAAGGACCGGCCGCTGCCCGCCGAGGTCAAGGCGCGCCTCGAGGCTTATTACGGCCTCGACCAACCGTTGCCGAACCAGCTCGGCAACTACGTCGTCCATCTCGCGCAGGGCGACCTCGGACCTTCGCTTAAGTATCCTGGTTGGACCGTGCGCGAAGTCATCGGCTCGCGCATCGGCGTCTCGTGCGCGCTGGGCTTCGTCTCCTTGTTCATCGCCGTCCTCATCGGCGTGCCCGTCGGCGTGCTCGCCGCGTCGCGGCCTAACAGCTGGCTCGATCGCGTCCCGATGGGCTTCACGCTCGTCGGCATCTGCGTGCCGTCGTTCGTACTTGGCCCGATCCTCGCCCTCGTCTTCGCGCTCGGCCTCGGCTGGTTGCCGCCGTGCGGCTGGGGTGAACCGGAACACTTCATCCTGCCCGCGCTCACACTCGGCCTGATCACCGCTGCGCCGCTCGCGCGCCTCACGCGTGGTTCGCTGATGGAGGTGCGTTCGCTGGATTACGTGCGCACCGCGCGCGCCAAGGGCGTGCCCCCGCTGCGCGTCTGGTTCGTCCACGCCCTCCGTAACGCGCTCCTGCCTGTCGTCACGTATCTCGGGCCTGCCGCCGCCGGTCTCGTCTCCGGTTCCTTCGTGGTCGAATCGCTCTTCGACGTCCCGGGCATGGGTCGTCTCTTCGTCACCGCCATCATCAACCGCGACGTCATGCTGATCCTCGGCACGACGATCGTGTATGCCGCGGCGCTCCTCTTCCTCAACCTCGCGGCCGACCTGGCCAACGCCGCGCTGAACCCCAAGGTGGCTCGCGGCCGATGAACGCCCCCGTCGTCGAGACCCTCGCCTCCGAGAGCGGCTGGCAGCGCTTCCGTAAGGACCGTGCCGCCGTCTGGTCGGGCTGGTTCCTCGTGGCCATCGCGGCCGTCTGCTTCCTGTCGCCGTGGATCTCCCCGTATCCGTATATGGAGCAGAACCTCGCGCAAAGCGCCATGGCGCCCTCGTCGGCGCACTGGCTCGGTACTGACCTCCTCGGACGTGACGTCCTTTCGCGCCTGCTCCAGGGCGGCATGATCTCGCTCTTCGTCGGCCTCATCGCCACCGCCGTGGCCCTCGTGCTCGGCATCTGCTACGGCGTGTTCGCGGCGGAAGTCGGCGGACGCGCCGAGGACCTCCTGATGCGCGGCGTCGATGTCGTGAGCACCCTGCCGCTGACGCTCATCGTCATCCTCGCCACGGTCGTCTTCGGCCAGAACCTCCCGATGATCTTCTTGGCCGTGGGCGGCGTCTCGTGGCTGACCATGGCGCGCATCATCCGCAACCAGACCCGCGAACTGAAGGGCTCGCAGTTCGTGCAGGCCGCCGAATCGCTCGGGCAGTCGCGCTGGGGCATCTTCCGTCGGCATTACCTCCCCAACCTCGCCGGCACCATCGCCGTGTGCGCGACCCTGACCGTCCCCGGCGTGATGCTCCTCGAGGCCTTCGTGAGCTTCCTCGGGCTCGGCGTGAAGGCCCCGATGACCTCCTGGGGCCTGATGATCAAGGAAGGGGCCGACATCATGGAGGAATGCCCCTGGCTGCTGGTCTCGCCCTCGGTCGTCTTCGCCCTGACGTTGTTGTCCCTTAACTTCCTCGGCGACGGCCTGCGCGACGCCTTCGACCCGCGTTCCTCCCGCAAGTAAGCCATGCCCCTCCGCCGTTACATCGTGATCCAGCCTGACGGCGCCGACGGCGAAGAGTTCGAGGTCGACCTGCCGGCGGACGCCCCGGACTTCACCGTACACCCCGTGACGAAGGCCCCGTGCCGCCGGGTGCTGGAGTCGCCCACGCTCACGACCAAGTATGGCGAAGGCGCCATGAAGCAGGGCCTGAGCGACCAGCGCCTGGCGCGGGCCGGCTTCCAGAAGTTGGAGAAGGACGGGCAGGGCGGCTGGAACAAGATCAACTGAGGCCCTAGGTCCCGTCGGCGACCTTACCAAATGAATCACCCCGCCGGGTGGCGGGGTGAAGCATCGTCAGGGTGGGCGTTTCCGCCGTGTAAATTAACTTAGGCCTTAGCGGCTTCTTCGCGCGCGCGCTTCACGAGCGACTTCGCGGTGTCGGACGGCTGGGCGCCGAGCTTGACCCAATGGTCGACGCGCTCGACGTTGATCACCAGACCCGGGGTCTTGCCACGGGCGCGGGGATTGTAGTTGCCGAGGACTTCGACGAAACGGCCGTCGCGACGGATGGCTTGTTCGGCGACGACGAGGCGGTAGGTCGGCTCGTTTTTCGTACCGAAGCGTTGGAGGCGGATGCGTAGCATTGGATTGGGAGAAGGTGGTGAGTGGCCGCCCTTGGAGGGTTTCCAAAAGACGGACGTGGAAAAACGCAGGAGGGAGGGGGAGAGTCAAGCCTTCCCCAGCAGGTTTTCGGGAAAAATTATCCCCAGGGTCCGGCGCCCCTCTCAAAACACGCAAAACAAGCTACTGTGAATAAATGACTTAGTGCGTATCTTGCGAATAGGGGGCCGGAGGGCCTTTTCTGCGTCCGCCCGGTCGCGTCGCGGATCCGGGCACAAAAAACCCCGCCAGGTGGCGGGGTTTCGGAGCAGCCTGGGGAGGCTTACTTGGCGGCGGCCGCGGCAGCCGCAGCGGCGGCGTGCTCGGTAGGGTCGAAGCGCTTTTCTTTGACCTTGGTGGCCGACTTGCCCTGGCGATCGCGGAGGTAGAAGAGGCGGGCGCGCATGACCTGCGAGACGCGTTCAACTTCGATCTTCTCGATGTTGGGGGAGTGGACCGGGAAGGTACGCTCGACGCCTTCGCCGAAGGAGACGCGGCGGACGGTGAAGGTTTCGTGGATGCCGCCGCCCTTGCGCTGGATGACGATGCCGGCGAAGAGCTGGGTGCGCTCTTTGTCGCCTTCGCGGACCTTGGTGGAGACCTTCACGCCGTCGCCGACCTTGAATTCATGGTCGCCGCGGGCGGTCTTCAGCTGGGGCTGGGTGGCAAATTGGATGAGGGGATGGTTGCTCATGGCTGGTGTTCTTGGTCTTTCATCAGGTCCGGTCTGCGTTGCTTTGTCTTCTCTATTTGCCTTTCCCGACGCCATTTTTCGATTTCGGCGTGATTTCCTCCTAGGAGGACGGGGGGCACCTCGAGACCATCATAAACAGCGGGTCGGGTGAACTGCGGAAAGGCGAGCAACTTGCCGTTGTAACTATCCCCCGTCAAGGAGTTTTCCTCCCCGAGCACACCGGGGAGCTGTCGACCGAGGCAATCGACCAGGACGCAGGCGGGCAAAGTGCCATTAGTAAGCACGTAATCCCCGATGGAGACCTCCCGGGTGACCTTCTTGTCCCGGAAACGCTGGTCGATGCCCTCATAATGGCCCGAAATGAGGATCAGATGGCTCTTTTGGGCCAGTTCCTTGGCCAGCTTATTGGTCAATTGTTCACCATCCGGGCAAAGGTAGACCACTTCGCAGTCCGGGGTGGCCAGGGCGTCGACGGCGTCGAAGAGGGGCTGGCAGCTCATGAGCATGCCCGGTCCGCCGCCGTAGGGCATGTCGTCCACCTTGCGGTGCTTGTCCTTGGAATAGGCGCGCAGGTCGTGCGCCTTGAAGGCGATCAGGCCTTTGTCGATGGCCTTCCCGATGACCGACTCCTGGAGGAAGCCGTCGGCCATGGCGGGGAAGAGGGTGACGAGGTCGATGCGGATGGCCACGGTGAGCGCGGTCATCCAACAGCCGAAAGGCCGCCGAGCGCAAGCCGTCCTTCCGGCGGCTTACTTCTTCTTCGGCTTGGCCTCGGAGCGCTGGTCCATCCGGACGCCGGCTTCCGCGGGGACCGGCTTGCCGGTGACTTCGACGTCGGAGGTGAACAGGTACTTCCACACGTCTTCCTGCAGGTGGCGTCCCTGGGCGTCCTTGGGCGAACCCTTGCCCGGGGTCACGTAGCCGTGCGCGGCGCCGGCCTGCTTCTTTTCATCGCCCTTCATCGGAGCGTCCGCGATGAGGCGGCGCGAGTGACCATAAGGCGACTTCTCCTTTTCAGCGTTCACGATGGGTCCGTATGCATTGAGGCGTAGCATGAGCCAGGAGCGCTGGTAGTGGTCGCCGGTCCAGCCGCTGTCGAGGACGTGGGTGTAACCGAAGAAGCGGTTGAGGGGCGTGGCGGACGGACCGGCCTGCCAGTCTTCGGTGTTGTCGCGCGGGCCGCAGAACATGATCACGCGAGCGACCTGCTGGTGCATCGCGAAGCGGGCGGAGGACGTGGCGCCGTGCGAGGAGCCGCCGACGACCACCTTGGTCCAGTCGAGTTCCTTGCCGCCGGCGGTGAGGAACTGTTCCCAGCGGCCCTGCGGATGCTTCTTCACGAGCCACTGCACCAGGCGCGTCGCGCGGCCCTTGGCGGAATCGGCTTCGGCGATCTCGACCGACTTAGAGGCGTCGACGCCGGCGGTGGCTTCGAGGCGGATGTTGCCGAGGTGCTGCGTGTCGGCGGGGACGGTGTTGAGCTTGCCGAACCAACCGCGGGCGTAGTGCACGCTGATGTGGTGGTAGCCGTAGCCGTTGACCTTCTCGGCGATGACAGGGTTATGGCCCATCAGCCAGACGACGAGCTGTCCGCGCGGGGCGACGCGCGTGTCGACGTCGGCCGTCTGCACGTCGGCCGGCTTGCCCTTGCTCTCCAGGGGGAACTCGATCTCCGGATAAGCCTTCGCTGCCGGGTCGACCTCGCTGGCGCGCACCGTGAGGTGGTAGGCCTGCGGCTTCGGATCGTTGAACTTCGGGGCGGCCGCGTCGGCGTGGACCGCGAACAGGGCGACGGACAGGAGGGCGAGGATACGCATGGGGTTGCGTCCCTTGATGCCCGCGCGCCCGCGCGTTGGCAAGACGGACCGCTTACTTCGGCAGCTTGGCGTCGACGTAGTCGAGGGCTTTCTCGATGACATCCTTCGGGGCCCACTGGTGGCCGCCTTCGAACTCGAAGACCTGCAGGCGGTCGCCCTGCGTGGCCTGCAGCTGCTTGATCTCGCCGCGGTTCGAATCCTTCTTGCCCATGGTCACGACGACGGCCGGGATCTGCACGCCGCTGAGGCCGCGCAGGCCGTTGTCGAGGATGCCGGTGCCGGCGCCCTGGAGGATGACGCCGCCGAAATTGTCGCCGATGCTCACGAAGATCGAGCTGGCGCGCGCGCCGCCGGAGAAGCCGGTGCAGACCTTGCGGCCGGGGCCGATGCGGAAGCGCTTCACGGCGTCCTGGTGCGCGGCGAGGAAGTTGCCGACGCTCGGATCCCACGGGCCGTTCTTCGACTCGTCGAGGAGGATGGCGATGTAGCCGTGCTTCTTCACCCAGTCGGCCATGTTGCCGAGCGTGGCCTTGCCGCCGGGGGAGGCGACGAAGAGCGCGGACCATTCCTTGGTGGTGTCCGCATGGTAGCCCTTCGGCAGGATGACGCGGTAGTGGTAGACGTCGGCGTATTTGGAATAGCCGCCGTTATGGTCGCAGGCGATGCGCGTCTCGACGCCTTCCTTGATGACGAGGTCGGTCGGGGTCGTCCGCGACGGGGCGACCGGATCGGCGGCCGACGCCACGAGGGCGCAGAGGGAAAGGAGCAGGGCGAGGGGCCGGCGCATGACGAAGGGGTAGGGGCGAACCACGCCGAGGGCAAGCGTGGTTGCGGCTTGGAAGCGGCCTCGGCATGCTCCATAGCCTTACGCCGTGCCTCGTCCCGCCGCAAAAGTCCCCGTGCTCGAAGTCTCCCGCCTGCGCATCGCGCGCGAGGCCAAGGTCATCCTGCGCGGGCTGAGCTGGCGCGTGGAGCCGGGCCAGCATTGGGTGATCCTCGGGCCGAACGGCTCGGGCAAATCCTCGTTGCTCGCCGCCCTGACGGGTTATTTCGCGCCGACCTCCGGCACGCTCGCCGTGCTCGGCGAGACTTACGGCCGCAGCGACTGGCGCGAGCTGCGTCGCCGCATCGGGCTCGTCGGCCCTTCCGTCGCGGCGATGATCCAGCCTTCCGAGCCCGCGTTGTCCGTCGTGGCCGGCGGTGTCGATGGCCTCATTAATCTCTGGCGCCGGCCGAAGCCCGCGACGCGCGCGCTCGCGCTTCGTCTACTGCGTCTGCTCAAGGTCGGCGGACTCGCCGCGCGCCCGTGGGGCCACCTCTCGCAGGGCGAACGTCAGCGAGTGCTTATCGCCCGCGCCTTGGCCTCCGACCCCGCGCTGCTGATCCTCGACGAATCCTGCGCGGGCCTCGATCCGGTCGCCCGCGCCGAATTCCTCGTGCTCGTGAAGCGCCTGCCGAAGCTGAAGCCCGGCCTGGCCATCGTGTTCGTCACGCACCACGTCGAGGAGATCCTGCCCGTCTTCACGCACGCGCTCCTGCTGCGGAATGGGTCCGCCCTCGCCTCGGGCCGGATGGCCGACGTCCTGAAGCCTGCCGCGTTATCGAAGCTCTTCGGCCGGAAGGTCCGTCTGGCCAAGGGGCGGGACGGCTGGTCGCTGGCCGTCGCCGGGAAGTAGTCGCGGGGCGGTTTGACCGCTTTCGACTTCCCCTTAACCCCTGCTTCAGCCTACTTCATCTGCTTCCGCAATGCCCTCGCCGTTCGACAACCTCCTCCCTCGCTACGACGCCGTCGTCATCGGCGCCGGCCTCGGCGGGATGACCGCGGCGAACAACCTCGCGAAGTTCGGCCGCAAGGTGCTGCTCCTCGAGCACCACTACCAGCTCGGCGGCCTCGCCACCTACTTCAAGCGCGTCGGCGGCCACGTCTTCGACATCTCCCTGCACGGCTTCCCGCACGGGATGATCAAGTCCACCCGCCGCTACTGGACCAAGGAGATCTCGGACCGCATCCACCAGCTCAGCGACGTCCGGTTCATCAATCCTGACTTCGACGTCCGCACGACCTTCGACCGCGCCGACTTCACGCGCATCCTGATCGAGCAGTTCAAGCTCTCCGCCGAGACCGTCGAGGCCTTCTTCGCGCACCTGCGCGAGATGAATTACTACGACAACGACCCGCGCACCACGCGCCAGCTCTTCGAGCAGTTCTTCCCTGGCCGGCCGGACGTCCAGCGCCTCCTCCTCGAGCCGATCGCCTACGCCAACGGCTCCACGCTCGACGACCCCGCGATCACCTTCGGCATCGTCTTCTCGAACTTCATGTCGAAGGGCGTGTTCATCTTCCAGGGCGGCACGGACACCATGATCAACCTCATGACCGCCGAGATGAAGGCCAATGGGGTCGATATCCGCCGCAACGTGCTCGTCGAGAAGGTCCATGTCGAAAAGGACGCCTCCGGCCGCCGACGCGTCGTGGGCGTGAAGCTCCGCGGCACCCGCGAGGGCGAGGAAGCCGAAGTCGCCTGCTCCACGGTCGTCTCCAACGCCAACATCAAGGACACCGTCCTCAAGATGGGCGGCGAAGACGCCTTCGAGGCGCCGTTCCTCGAGGAAGCCCGCAAGGTCCGCGTGAACAC
>CANKZO010000013.1 GCA_947488485.1 Opitutia bacterium
GCGGATCCGGCGCATCGCCGATGTGATAATTCTCCGTTCCTGCGGAATCGAATTCGATGCTCAATCCGGCCTGCCGGGCCTTCACGCGGAGGACTTCTTCCGCCGTCGGGGAACGGCAGATGTTGCCTCTGCCTGTCGAGTTTCGTAAGTCATTATTAAGGAGTGGTATATGTATTTATTTCAAACATCCCACTTGGCCTATTTTACCCCTATTCTACCCCGATTAGAGGCCAATAAACCCCTGTTTTAAAGGTTTAAAATCCCATAACATCCCACCCTCCGGGCGCGCGTAGATCGCAACGCCTGGCCTTGGATGGCCTCCGTAAGATGTTGTATGTCAACCCCTTGAAATTGCTAATCTACCCCGCGTTTGAGAGCCGTGGTATCGTGCCACGCCCTTAAAAGGGGGCTTACGGAGGCCTCCTACCCCGGGGGGCTACCCCTACACCCTCCCCTAATCCTGCCCTCTGACACCCCTCTAACGGCCACGGAAAGGGGTCGCCAAGGCGTTTTGATTGTCGGCACGACTCAACGGCCAAGCGACCGAACGCGGAGGGGGTTTGCTTTCCGCTTTCGCACCGACGACCAAGGCCTCGGAAACAACTCCGACTCAAACGCCAAGCGCACCGACGCGATCGGAGGAAGCGCACCGAGTCGGGGCAAGTCGTCGGGCGAGACTACGACGCGACGGCCGGACTCCAACTCGACGACGACGATGCCGGACAGAGATGCGCGCCCTCGGTGCTTCATCTCGAAAGCGTCCGCGTAGGCCAGGCGTTGCGCAAGCCGTGGCCGATAGGGTGAATTACCCGAGGGGTTTACCTGCGCAATACAGTCCAAGTCTCACCGCCGTCGGTTGATTTAAAAAGGACATTAACTTTT
Source organism: Opitutia bacterium (assembly GCA_947488485.1). Next base: position 883 of record CANKZO010000013.1, read on the forward strand.
GCTAAATAAACGATTTTCCCATCGGCGCTTGTCGCGATACCCATTATTTCTGCGCGGTCGGCGGGGTGGTCACTCATTAGTCCTATTGCATCCCACTTAGCGAAGACAACGGCCGAGAGGAGGAGGCAGAAAACGGCCAACACTTTTGATAGGGTATTCATAGCACCGCCATACAACAGCCAAGACCGACCGCCCGCAACGCCCCTTGCCCGGCCACGCGATAATATTATACCCGGCCGACCGCGTGGCGCAACCCACTCCCTTTCCGTTTAGATCGGTGCGTCGGTTGTCCTGTATCTACCTCCCTGCCCTGTCTCTTGTATCGGGGTCGGTCTAACCTGTATCTCCCTCCCAAGACTGCCTCTTGTCTCGGGTTACTTTGTGTAGGGCGAGGCCGACCGAGCGTAAGCGTAGGGAGAGGCCGTAGCCCTTTTACTCTTACCCTATAACTATTACCGCCACCTCCCACGCGCTTCCCTGTCGGTCGCTTGGTCGGTGCGGATAATAGTTAGTTGAGATACTACGCCCGCGACAGTCTGCCCCCGACAGTCTCGGAGGGGTTGCTCGGGGCTTCCGCGATCGGTGCAAGTGATTGCCGGCCGAGGGTCGGGCATAGGCGCGAGAGAAGGCCAGGCGTTGTGCGACAGGTTGCCAATGCCCGCAGGGTAGTTGCCCGCGTTTGCATTTATTATCCCCGAGTCTCTTGGGGTGCTTCCAATCCAACCAACTATGATGAACACAACTATTCAAACCTCCCCCCTCCTCACCCGCGAACAATTGGCGACCGCCCTTGGCATTTGCCGGATGACAGTTAGCCGACTGACCAAGGCCGGGCGCATCCCCTTTGTCTCCGTCGGTCGTCGGGGCAAGCGATACGACCGCGAGGCCGTCGTCGTCGCCCTGTCCGTTTACCTCAACGCCACGGCCAAGCCGACCGCCCTATGAAGTTGAGCGACCCCAAAATCCTAACGCGGCGGGGGCATCTCGTCCGACAAATCATAAAGGAGGAGTGGCCGAACCGCTTGGGAGATTGGCGCGCGGTCGAGGAGCGTTGCGATCTATTGGCCGACACCGCCCCGAAAGAAGCCGGGATAAGGGGTTGGTTAGCGAATGCGGTTAAGGCCTTACTTTATCGCGAGGGGCTAATCGGTTACGACACCGACTCGGGCTTGTGGTATTGTTCGGTCGTCGCCCCGAAACAGGACTACCCGCAAGGTTGGGAGTCGGAGGCATTGATTGAGCGCAAGAAACGACAGGCCGAACGCGAGGCCTTGGGGTTGGACAAGACTCCCCGACCGAAGGCCAAGAAGAAGCCCAAGCCGGGCAAGCAACTGCCTTCCGGCTATTGGATTAACAGACTCACCGCTCTCGGCTTCCCGCGTCGCCCCGACTACATCTAATGAGCGACCCCAAGCCGACACCGCCTCCGCGAAACCGCAAGGCCAGACGTAAGTCGTCGCCCGGGCAAGTCGCCTTCCTTGAATACAAGGCCGTCCGCGATAAGGCCAAGGCCGAGCGCGAGGCAAAGCAACGCCAAGACGCGTGGTATCTGCACCACTTCCACCCGGAGAAGGCCAAGGCCAAGCGCGCGAAAGGGGTTAAGCATAACGCGGAGGCCTCGGCTTGGCGTAGGCAATCCTTCGTCGAGTCGTTTACGGATTGGCCGTCGGTGCTTCCGGCCGAGGAGATGGGCTATCGGATACGCGAGTGGTTGCGCGATCGGAGCGTCCTTAATCCCAAGACCGGGCGCAGGAAGTGGAAGTGGCGCGGGTGCGAAAAGAACTTCGTTAAGACAGAGGCCTCGGTGCGGAAGAAACTCTCCGAGTTAGAGGTGTTCCGTTACAACTTCCGCGCGCGGTTGTGGTTCAAGTGCGGGTCTGTCGAGGAGGCCGAAGCAATGCAACGCCTGGCCGAGCGCACCGAGGAGGAAAGGTTAAAGCGCACCCGAGCCGAGGCCGGATGGCACGACTTCATTCCCGACCACTTAAAGGAAACGATGCGGGGGTGGCTAATTGCTAACGATCTATTAACTGACGGACACCTTCTCGATGCCCTGTCCGCGTATGGCCTTTCGGAAGTAAGGCACGAAATGCGAGCGTTGGGAGGTTATGAAGTGATGGTTGATAAACTCCGGGCGCGCTATGACCGCCAAATGCGCGAAGTAGCCGAGGCCGTCTTGGTCGCGGATTAGTCCGGCCTATGCGCTCACTTCTTCTTGGCCTTCGTCTTCTTGAACAACTTTGCCTTCTCCGGGTTAAGGTAGGCGGGGAGCATATCCTCGGTCGTTACATCAATACGGCCTACGGCCTCTTTCGCCTTCTTCGCTTTACGCTCTCGGATCGCCTTGGCCTTCTTTGGGTCAATCAGCCAATCGGGGAGACTTTCTGCGGTCGTTACCTCCGCCTCCGGCTCTTGGGCGATTGCCTCGCGCATCTCCTCCTCGGTCAAGGGTTCAGCGTCATAGGCCTCCTCATTCTCGACGGCCTCCTTCTTCGCCTTACGCGCTAACTTGGCCTCAGTCGCCTTGCGTCGGATGTATAACAGAATGTGGTCGGGCGACCAATGGGAGATGTAGTCCGGGTCGGTCGCGAACCACTCCTTCGCTTCGGCCTCGGTCGTCAACTCTTGATAGGTGCGCTTCAAGATGGTTTTACTGTTGCCCATCTCCTCGGCTGTCCGATCGGTGCTTCCTGTCAGTTGGACGCGATAGGACAGCGCGGAGGCGCGGAGGGCGTTGCTCGGCCAAGGGAAGTGCTTACGGACGGACTTCTTCAATCGGTTGAGCCGGACATTGAGACGCGTAACGCGGTTAACATCACGCCTGGCCTCCTCCGCTTCCGAAATATCCTTCACTGCGTCGTCGCGACAACCCTTGAAAATGAAGCCGTCGTCGCCTTCCTCCGGCCGATGCTTTTCAAGGTAGCGCGCTACGGCCTCGGGGATCGGAGTCATCCGGCCTTCGTCGGTCTTAGTGATGCCTCGATTGAGGAAAAGGGTCGTGCTGTCGTTTTTGAGATGCGACCAGCGTAGGCGCGCCATCTCCGCGCAACGGACACCCGCGAAGGCGAGGAGGCATAGGGTCGGCCGGAAGTCGTCGGGGCAGTCCGCGAGAATGACTTTGAGTTGGTCGGGCGTAAGGAGTCGGCCTTGGGAGGAGTCGTCGTCGGAGTGGCGACGCAGTTTGAGATACTTAATCCGCGTGGCCGGGTGTTGAGCCGTCTGGCCTTCCTCGACGCACCAAGAGTAGAAGGCGATGACATAGGTTAGGAGGTTGTTCCGCGTCGTCGGGGCTAACCCCTTCCCTCCCTTGTATTGGTCGTCGAGCCACTTCTCTATCTCGTAGTCCTTCACCGAGCCGAGAGGCCTGTCCCCGAAACGCTTGGTGAACTTGCGGAGGTTAATCTCGAACTGTTGGAGGTAGCGTAGTCCTTTCCCTTCCTTACGCTTGGCCGATAGGCACTCGCGGACGGCCTGGCCTACCTTCTTGTCCGACTCGGCTAACCTCTCCTCTCGGATGTAAACGGCCACCGCGTCGGAGAGGGTCGGGGTCTTGCCGTCGCGACCGACGAAGGCGCGCAACTTCTCCAAGCAGTCTAAGGCCTCGCGTTTAAGGGAGTCGGTCAAGATGAGCGCACCCGCCCCGAGGGTATCGGCCTCGGCTTGCTTCTCGGAGATGAAGCGTCGAGCCGTCGCCTCGTCGGGGAAGAAGGCGCGGTCGGTCTTGAACGCCCGGCACTCTCCCTCGGTCGGCTTCTTGGGATCGCGGGGACGCATTACCACCTTTCGATAATACACCGCCCACTTACGCGACGGCCTGTCCGGGTTGTCTTGGGGGAGTGGCGTTAGGAGTCGGGCTTGGCGTGCCATTGGTGGGAGTGTTGCGGAAAGGGTCTTACCCTAACGCACCCCGACCGAGCGAGGTTTTAACATCCCATAACATCCCACTCTTTTCTAAACCCCCTTATTCTATTGGTTAGAATTAGAGGTTAAGGCAGATGTTGCCCATGCACACGAGGAGTACCCGACGGGGTCGACCGACCTTGGCCACGGCTCAGACCTTGCCGCCGAAGCTCTGGTGGTCGTCCAGATCCAGGACGTCGAACCAGGTGATGATGTCCTCGCGCTTGGCGCCGGCCGGGGTCGAAGATTGGTATTCGCTCACCTTGGCCCGGCCGCCCGGTGCGCTGGGGGCTCGCTGCTCGTGGAAAGCGCTGAAAGCGGCGATTTCGTAGGCCTGACGGGGTTTCTGGGCATTAGCCATCATCCAGGTGAGGATCTCTCCATCACCTAAACCCTTGTCAATCTGAGCCTTAAGTGCATCTGCCTCGACTCCCAGGAAGTCCAAGACGTTACGATCGAGGGAGCAACCGTAGGTATACTCGCCATTTTTCCCGGCTTTGGTCGCGCGGGCCTTATCGATCATGCGGGGAAGGATGACGAGGCCTCCCAGGCGGACACGGGGGCTGCGAGGGGGGTGTTGGGTGAGGTCGTAGAGGTCGTGGGCCATAGGGAGGCTGAACCTAGGCCCCTCCCCCCTTTCTGCAAGAGAACAGGTCATTTTGGAGGTTTGCCAAAATGTCACACCGCTATTTATTCATTAGGCATGTCCCCTTTGGCCGCAGCGCTCGCGGAGCATCCCCTGACCCGGGAATGCCTGCTCGGGTGCGCCGCTGTTTTCTTGGCGGCGGCCCTCTTGGATGGGATGGCCGCGAAAGACGCTTCCGGGCGCTGGCCGACCGCCGGGCTCTGGCTCCTGCGCGGCGGCTGGATCATGCTCACCACGATGCTGGCCTACCAAGGCCTGCGGACGCACGCCTTGCCGATCAGCAGTGCGGCGGAGCTCCTGCTTTCGATCGCCTGGGGTCTCTCCGGTCTGGCCCTGTTCCTAGACCTGACCTTCACGCATCGTCTGCCGACTTGGGTGATCGCGGGCGCGACGACGGGCTGCCTGGTGGCCGCCGCCTTCTTAGGCGTCGTCGGACAACCGACCGATCTCACGGACAAGCCGCTGATCGTCATCCATGTCGGCGCCGCCGTCCTCGCTTACTGCGTGCTCGGCGCGCAGGCACTGAACTCCGCCGCCTATCTCCTCCAGGATCGCGCGCTCGCCCGTCGCGAGTTCGGTGGGATCTACGCGTTGCTTCCGGCGTTGGTGCCGCTCGATCGCATCGGCGGCCAGCTCATGGGCGCCGCCGTCTGGCTGCTCGGGCTTTCGCTCGTCATCGGCGCGACCGACTGGGCGCAGCGTGACCTCGCCCTCGTCGCCCTGCCTAAGCTCGCCGCCGCGTTGCTCACTTGGGTCGCCTGCCTCTACGTCACCGTCCAGCGTCGCCGGCATCGCCTCGCCGGTTCGGCTTACGCCCGCGCCTCGCTGGTCGTCTTCGTCCCGGCGCTCATCGCGCTCTATCTCTCGCTCCCTGCCGCCCGATGAGCGAACGCGTCCGCAATCTCGTGGCGCTCAGCGCCACCCATCGCACCGCCGGCCTCGATGAGCGCGCGGCCTTCACCGTGCCCGCCGGCGGCGCCGAGGCCTTCTATGCCGCGGCGCGTGAGGCGGGTCTCGCCGAAGCGGTGCTGCTCGCCACGTGCAACCGGCTCGAAGCGTACGGCGTCGGCGACGAAGCCGCCGCCCTCCATGTCCGCAGCGCGCTCATCAAGGCGACGGGCGCGTCGCCCGCGGTCCTCGACCAACATCTCCGTCCCGTGCCCGGCCTCGAGGCCGTCGAGCACCTCTTCGCCGTCGTCTCCGGTCTCGAATCCCAGATGGTGGGCGAAGTCGAGATCGCCGGTCAGGTGAAGGACGCCTACGCCGACGCGCTCGCGCGCGGCATGACGGGCCCGGTGCTGAACCGCGTCTTCCAGCGCGCCTTCCAGGCCGGCGCGTGGGCGCGCACGCACACCGGCATCTCCCAAGGCCAGGTCAGCCTCGGCAACGTCGCCGTCGAACTCGCGCAACGTGTGTTCGGGTCGCTCGATGAAGCGCGCGTGCTCGTGCTCGGCACCGGCGATGTCGGCCGCCAGGTCGTGCAGGCCCTCGTCTCACGCGGGGCCTCGCAGGTCTCCGTCGCTTCCCGCACCTTCGAGAACGCCCGCGTGCTCGCCGAAGAATTCGCCGGCTCTTCCCTGACGCTCGCCGACGCGCTCCGCCAGGCCCACGCGCATGACGTGATCGTCGGCTGCGCGACGGTGGAACGCGCCCTGCTCGACGCCGTCGCGCTCCGCGAGTCCGTCGCCCGCCGCCAAGGCCGGCCCCTCCTGCTCGTCGACCTCGGCGTGCCGCGCAACTTCGACGTCGCGGCCCGTTCGCTCGAAGGCGCCTATCTCTGCGACCTCGACGATCTCGCGGCCGTCTCCAACGCCAACCTCAAGGCCCGGCTCGCCGAAGTCGACCGCGCCCGCGCGGCCCTCGCCGAGAAGGCGGCGCGCGCCTGGGGCGCCGCCAACCATCAAGCCTCCCCGGAAGCCTGAGCCATGAAGCCCACGGTACTCATCGTCGACGACGAGAAGAACATCCGCGACGGCCTCCGCGCCGCGCTGGAAGACCGCTACGAGACCTTCGTCGCGAAGGACGCCGCGGAAGCGGCGCGCCTCATGCAGGACGTGCCCCCGGACGCCGTGCTCACCGATCTCCGGATGGCCGGTGAAGACGGCATGGCGGTCATCGACCGCGCGCTCAAGCTCCCGCACCAGCCGGTCTGCATCATGATGACGGCTTACGGCGACGTGGAGACGGCCGTCACGGCCATGAGCCGAGGCGCCTATTGGTTCTTCCAGAAGCCGGTCGATCTCCGTCAGGTGGAGCTGGTGCTCGAACGCGGCCTGAAGGCACGGACGACGGAGAAGGAAGTCGTGACGCTCAAGACGCGCCTCGACCGCAAATTTTCCCTCGGAGAGGTCGTCGGCTCTTCCGCTTCCCTCCAGCATTCGATCGAACAGGTCCGCTCTGTCGCTTCTTCGAATGCGACCGTCCTGCTCCTCGGCGAGACCGGCACGGGCAAGGAACTCTTCGCCCAGATGATCCACCAGGCGAGCCAGCGCGCGAAAGGGCCGTTCATGGCGGTGCACTGCGCCGCGATCCCGGCCAACCTGCTGGAGTCCGAACTCTTCGGCCACGAGAAAGGCGCCTTCACCGGCGCGAACGAACGCCGCGTGGGCCGATTCGAATCGGCGGACGGCGGCACGCTTTTCCTCGACGAAATCGGCGAGATCGACGCCACCACCCAGGTGAAGCTCCTGCGCTTCCTTGAGACGCGCGCCGTCGAGCGCCTGGGTTCCCACCGGCCGATCGCCCTCGACCTCCGGCTCGTCTGCGCGACGAACCGCGACCTCCAGCAGATGGTGAAGGAGGGTAAGTTCCGCGAAGATCTCTACTATCGCCTGTCGGTCGTCCCGCTCCGCCTGCCGCCCTTGCGCGAACGCACCGACGACGTCCCGCTCCTGCTCGCCCATTACCTCGAGCGTTTCGCTAAAGAGAACGGCGCCGCCGCGCCGAGACTCTCCCCGGAGGCGCTCGCGGTCCTCGTGCGCTATCCGTGGCCGGGTAATATCCGTGAGCTGCGCAACGCGTGCGAGAACCTCGCGGTGCTCCGCGCCGGCAAGACGGTCGGTCCGGCCGATCTCGATCCGCGCTTCAGCGGCCCGACGTCACTGTCGCCGTCCGCTCCGGCGGCGGGCGCCACGGGCAACCTCGACCGCACGCAGAACGAGAAGCAGTTGCTCAAGCAGGCGCTGACCGCCGCGGCGGGCAACCGGACGCGTGCCGCGGAGCTCATGGGCATTTCGCGGCGTACCTTGCATCGCAAACTCCTGCAGTGGCCGGAACTCGATCCCGGTCCCGAGACGGCGTGAGGTTCTTGCTCGGATTGTTTTTCGTCTGCGTCGCCGAAGGCGCCGACATCGCGGGGACCGATCTCCTGGATGGTAATTTCGCCGCCGCTTTGCGGGCGGCGACCCGTCCGGACGTCGCCGACTTCGCGGGCACCCTGCCCGCTCGACGCGCTATGGCGGAAGGCCGCTCCGCGGCCGCCATCCTGATGGTGCGACCGGGAGAGACTTCGCCTCTCGCGGGTGCCCGGGAATTCCGCCTCGCCTCGGCGGTCGTCGTCGTCGCGACGCATGGCAGCAATCGGATGGAGCAGATCACCTTCGAGCAACTCGCGAACGCCTACGCTCGCGACGCCCGGGCGCCCGCGCGCAACTGGAACGACCTTGATCCGCTCGCGCGTTCGGAGCTCCTGACCCCGGCGCTCTCCTCTCCGCCGGGCACCATGGTCCTCGAGGTCTTCCAAGGCTTGGTCCTCGAGGGTCAGGCTTTCCGGCCGGACGCGCGACTGCGTGTCGAGCCGGCCCTGGCCGCGGACCTGCTCGCGTCACGGGCGGGAAGTATCGTCCTCTTACCCAAACCCCCGGCCGCCCGCGGCCGGGTCCTTCCCGTCGCCGATGGTCGCTCTGGCCGGTCGGCCACCGCCTATGGTCCGGATGAGAATAACGTGCACAACGGTGACTACCCCCTGCAGGTGCCGCTCATCCTTTATATCCGACCGGATAAAGCCGCCGGGCTCCGCCCTGCCCTCCGCTGGCTCTGTTCGGATGCGGCGGCGGAACTCCTGACCAATCAGGGGCTGACCCCCGCCCCGGCGGCCGCCCGGGCCGCCTTCCTCCAAAGGCTTGACACTCGCTGAGCCGTTTGGTCTGCTCCCTGTCCAACGCGCGCGTAGCTCAATGGTAGAGTACCACCTTGCCAAGGTGGCTGTTGCTGGTTCAAGTCCAGTCGCGCGCTCCACTTTAAAAATGGAGCCAAAACCCGCCGAAACCCGGCGGGTTTTTCATTTCAGGAGCGTCAGTCGACCCGGGGGATGGTGACGATCACCCGGAGGCCTTTCGGCCGGGCCGGTTCGGCCCCGGCGGAACCGCCATGGAGCTCCGCTACCTGGCGGACGATGCTCAGCCCTAGGCCGCTGCCCCCGGCCCGGCGCGATTTGTCAGTCCGGTAGAAACGATCGAACAGCCTGGGCAGGTCGGCGGTCGTCACCCCTGCCCCGTCGTCTTCCACGCTCAGCTCGGTCCCTTCCGCCGTGTCGCGGGTCGCGATCCGGAGCCGGGTCAGGCCGGCGGCGTGAGCCAGCGCGTTGTCGATGAGGTTCTGGATGAGCCGGCGGGCCTGGAGCGGATCGGCGCCGACGTCCTGCGTCGCCGCGAGGTCCAGTTCGAGCTTCACGCCCGCGGCCTTGCAGCGGGCTTCGAATTCCACGGTCACCTCGCGCGCCGCGGCGTGCAGGGCGCCGGCTTCCCGGCGGACTTCACGGGAAGACTCCAGGCTCGCCAGGGCGAGCAGCCCTTCGACGAGACCTTGCAGCCGGCCGACGGAATTCACGATCTTCTGAGTGAAGCGCGCGCGGTCGTCGGCGGACATCGTCGCTTGGTCCTCGGCGAGCGTCTCGGCGTAGCCGCGTAGGATCGTCACCGGCGTCCGGAGATCATGGGAGACGTTCGTGACGAAGTCGCGTTCCATCGCCTGCAGGCGCTTCAGCGCGGTCACGTCCGCCAGCACGAAGATCGCCGCGTCCTCGCCGAACGCCTCGGGATCAGTGCGCGCGCCGGCGGCCTGCAGCCAGACGTCGGCCAAGGGCGCGCGGTTGAGCATCAGCGTGGCGCGCGCGTCGCCCTCTTCGCGGACGCGGCGGATGAGCTCGATGAAATCCGCGCTCCGGACCAGCGGCACCACCGGGCCGCCGACGTCTTCGTCGCTGAGACCGAACAGCGCCACCGCCGCGGGGTTGGCCAGGCGTAGGCGGTCCTGCGCGTCGACGACGAGCACGGCGTCCGTCAGCGGCGCGAGCAAGGCTTCGATGCGCCGTCCGGCGGCGGCGCGGATCTCATCTTCGTTTTCGGCGCGGCGTTCGATCGCCATGAAAAGTTCTTCGAGCTGCAGGGCCCGCACCAGCCAGCCCTGAGGGCGCTGCGCCGAGACGTCGCCGCGCAGCGCGCGCCGGGCCCAGCGGAGGTGGGCGCCGTGCTGTCCCAACGCCCATGCGGCGGCCGCGCCGAGCGCGAACAGGAGCAGCCAGGGTAACCAGGTCATCGCTTCCGGATGCTGTCGTCGCCGCGGAGGCGCGCGAGCGCAAAGCAGATCAGCCGTTCACGCGGTAACCGACGCCGCGCACCGTATCGATCACGTCGCCGGCCGGGCCGAGCTTCTCGCGCAGGCGACGCACGTGCGTGTCCACCGTACGCGTCTCGAGGTCGGGCGAATAATTCCAGACGTCGGCGAGCAGCTCTTCGCGCGACTGCACCCTGCCCTTCCGCTCGAGGAGCAGTCGGAGCAGCTTGAATTCGGTCGCCGTCAGTTCGACGGGCTTGCCTGCCGCGGTGACTTCGTGCCGTTCGATATCAAGGAGCAGCGCGCCGGCGGCGAGGCGCGTGGAAGGCTTGGCGGCCGCGGACTTCGCGCGACGCAGGAGCGCCTGGGCGCGGAGCATCAGCTCGCGCGTGTCGAAAGGCTTGGTGACGTAGTCGTCGGCGCCGGACTCCAGGCCTTTGACCTTGTCGGCCGTCTCGCCCTTGGCCGTGAGGAAGATGACCGGCGTGTCTTGGAGGAGCGCGTCGGCGCGGACCATACGGAGAAGCTGCACGCCGGTGAGTTCGGGCATCATCACGTCGAGGATGATGAGGTCCGGGCGGAAATCCCGCGCCAGGCCGATGGCCCGCAGCGGATCGTTGAGCGTCCGGATAGCGTAGCCCGCCTGCTTGAACTTATAGTCCAAGAGCTCGGTGACGTCGGCTTCGTCGTCGACGATCAGAATGCGCTTGAGATGTTCGGCGTCCATGGGTGCGCCTTCACTTAAGACCACCCGGTTCCGAAGCGCCAGAGTTAGGTGTCAATGATGGCGGTTGTGTGACACGCCCCCATTTCATATATAAACATATCACCATCAATGGTTTATGAATTAAAGAAACACGACCGTCACACCGTGCGGCCACAATCTTTACATAGGGGTGTTCCACGTGGAACACCCCCTTCCCTACCCCTGCTAACCCGCGCTTACTTAGCTCGGAAAAGAACCATCAGTAGCGAGATGTCAGCCGGGTTCACCCCGCTGATCCGGCTGGCTTGACCTAGGGTCTTGGGCTGGATGGTGTGGAGTTTCTGCCGGGCTTCGATCCGCAAGCCGTAGGCCTTAAGGAAATCAAAGCCTTCAGGCACCTTAAAGGAGTCCAGATCGTGAAGCTTGCGGGCGTTCCGCGTTTCGCGCTCCAGATAGCCTCGGTATTTTACCCGGTACATGACTTCGGCCTGAACTTCAGGCGCTTCAGCCAGGAACGTCGGCGGTAAGTCCTTGGGGGTCGATTCCCAGTTGCGGCGGATGACGTCACCCGCGATCCCGCCTGGGATCGCCAGCTTCTCCAGGTATTCAATCCAATGAGAGACCTTTTCGGCCTTAGCCTGAATCCGGGACAGTCGATCAGCTGGCACGAGGCCGAATTCGGCGATTTTATCCTTTAGGCGCAGTTCGGCGCTGCCGTGATTGAACAATAGCCGGAATTCAGCCCGGCTGGTAAACATGCGATAAGGCTCCTGGGTGCCTTTGGTCACTAGGTCATCAATCAGGACCCCGATATAGGCTTCATCGCGGCCCAGTACCATGGGAGTCTGGCCTTTGACCTTACAGGCGGCGTTGACCCCGGCCACCAAGCCTTGGGCGGCGGCTTCCTCATATCCGGAGGTTCCGTTGATCTGGCCGGCAAAGAAGAGGGCATCGACCTTTTTAGACTCTAAGGTGGGGTAGAGCTGGGTTGGGGGCGCGAAATCGTATTCCACGGCATAGGCCGGGCGCAGCATGACAGCTTTCTCTAATCCAGCGATCGAGGCCAGCATCTGGAGCTGGACGGTAAAGGGCAGGGAGGTCGACAGGCCATTGATATACCATTCGTCGGTATTACGGCCCTCGGGCTCGAGGTAGAGCTTATGGGCGTCCTTATCCGAGAACTTCACGAACTTGTCCTCGATGGAAGGGCAGTAGCGCGGACCGACCCCGGTGATCTCGCCTCCATAGAGGGGGGAGAGGTGTAGGTTCTCTTGCACGATCTTCCCGGTGGCCCCGGTGGCCTCCGTCATCCAGCAGGAAACTTGGTCGCTCCCTGGGGTCCATCCAGGGAGGCGTTCGCCCGCTTGTTCCACGTGGAACAAATCGGTCTGCTGACGGGTGTCGTGGAAGGCGAAAAGGGTAGGGGAGGTATCGCCCGGCTGCTCCTCACACTTGCTGAAATCGATGGACGAACCGAGGATGCGCGGCGGGGTGCCGGTCTTGAGTCTTTGGAGTTCGATTCCAGCCTCTAAGAAACTGGCTGACAAAGACTTAGCACTAAAGTCACCCAGCCGACCGCCTTCGGTTTTATTAGCCCCGATATGCATCAGGCCGCGCAAGAAAGTACCCGTGGTCACGACCACGGTCTTGCCGTGGAAATCAAGGTCCAGATTGGTCTGCACGCCGACGACGGCTCCGGCCTTGAAGATCAGGCCGGTGACCTGGGCCTGGAAAATGGTCAGCCCGGCCTGCAGCTCGCAGAGGTGCTTCATCCGGAACTGGTAGGCCTTCTTATCACACTGGGCGCGGGGGGCCTGCACGGCCGGGCCCTTGGAGGAGTTAAGGAGGCGGAACTGGATACCGGTGACGTCGGCGGTCAGGCCCATCTCGCCCCCGAGGGCGTCGATCTCCCGGACGATGTGTCCCTTGGCCTGGCCCCCGATGGCGGGGTTGCAGCTCATCTGGGCGATGGTGTCGACGTTGCCCGTCAGGAGCAGGACATCCACGCCCATGCGGGCCGCCGCCAGGGCGGCTTCCACGCCGGCATGGCCGGCCCCGCAGACGATGACGTCGTAGGGGCGGTCAGGCCCGAGGCGGATTTGTTTGTGAGGTCGCATAGGCGCTCCCTCACCGGAGGGAATCACTTACCTATGCAGAAGGAAGCAAAGAGCTTGTCCAGCATACGCTCATTATCGATGCGCCCGACGATCTCCCCGAGGGCGTCCAAGGCGGCCCGGGCCTGGGCGGCCGCCAGTTCGGTCTGAATCGGGGCCTTCAGGTGGCCGCCGGCCTCGGTCAGGGCGACGGCCGCCCGGGCCATGGCCTCGGCGTGGCGGACCGAGACGACGAGCTCTTCGGCCCCCGGGGCGATCTCCCGGGCGATCAGGAAGTCGCCAAGCTTGGCGCGCAGCTTCTCGGCGTCGCGGCCATCCAGGAGGCAGGCCGACAGCTTCGTGAGATGCGGCAGGAAATCTTGCTGCGCGGGGTGAGCGGGGAGGTCCGCCTTGTTCGCGACGACGAGCGTGCGCGCGGGGTCGAGCAACGCGACGAGTTCCGCGGGCAGAGCAGGGGGCTCGGCCGAAGCGTCGACGACAAGGAGCAGCAGGTGCGCGCCGCGCGCCTGTTCGAGCGAGCGCGTCATGCCGAGGTTCTCGAGCGTCGAGCCGCCGTCACGGAGGCCGGCGGTGTCGATCGCGGTGACGGCGAGCGGCAGGCCCGCGACAGGAGCTTCGAGGTAGTCGCGCGTGGTGCCGGCTTCCGGGCTCACGATCGCGCGCTCGGCGCCGGTCAGCGCGTTGAGCAGGCTCGACTTGCCGGCGTTGGGCGCGCCGACGACGGCCACGCGCAGGCCGGTCCGCAGGGCGCCGTCGTGCTTCGCGGTGCGGGCGTAAGCGGAAAGTTCTGACGCGATTCCGGCCAAGCGGGCCGCAGGTCCGCGCGGGTCCTCCGGCGGGAGGTCCTCCTCGGGGAAGTCGATGTGCGCCTCGAGTTCGGCGAGGACCTGCAGCGTGCGGTCGGTCCAGCGGGCGACGTGCCGGCCGAGTTCGCCGGCGAGCATGCGCCGGGCCGAGGCGAGCGCGCGCTCGGAGCTGGCGTGGATGAGGTCGGCGACGGCTTCGGCCTGCGTCAGGTCGATCCGGCCGGCGAGGTAGGAGCGACGGGTGAACTCGCCGGGTTCGGCGAGGCGGCCGCCGCGCGCGAGGCAGTCTTCGGTGATCCGGCGTACGAGCAGCGGGTTGCCGTGGCAGGTGATCTCGAGCGAGTCATTACCGGTGAACGAACGGCCGGCGGACCAGAGCACGGCCACGACCTGGTCGATCGGCGCACCCGACTGGTCGCGCCAGATGCCGAGCGTCGACGTCTTCTCCGCCGGGGGTGACTTGCGACCGAGCGCGGCGGTCGCGATGGACGCGGCGAGCGGTCCGTCGACGCGGACGATCGCCAGAGCCGAGCGGCCCGCAGGAGTCGCGGCGGCGACGATGGTCTCGGTGACGGACATGGGAAGGCGTGAGCCGAGGTCATCCCAAGGGGCGAGGGGAGGGGAGGCAAGCGGTGTCATACGTCCGCAAAAAGGCTGGAAGGGAAGGGCGGGCCTGCCAAAGTCCGCCCGAGACACTCCCGTGGAAAATCACCGCTTCCTTCTTCCTGACCCGGCCCGCCAGATCGCGGCGGCCCATGGCACCCCTTGCTACGTCTACGACCAGGCGACCCTCGAGGCCCAGGCCGATGCCATGCTGTCCTTTCCGAACGCCTTCGGGCTGACGGTCCGGTTCGCGATGAAGGCCTGCCCGAACGCGGCCATCCTCAAGGTCTTCGCCAACAAAGGACTCCATTTCGACGCCAGCTCGGGTTGGGAAGTCCGCCGCGCCATGCACGCCGGCGTCCCAGCCGACCGGATTTCGCTGTCCTCCCAGGAGCTGCCCGAGGATTTCGCGCCCCTCCTTAATAAGGGAGTGCACGTCAACGCCTGCTCCCTCCTTCAGTTGGAACGAATCGGCCAGGCCCTCCCCGGTCACGAGGTCGGGCTACGCTTCAATCCCGGCAAGGGCTCGGGTGGCAACGGTAAGACCAACGTGGGCGGACCGGACTCCTCTTTCGGTATCTGGCATGAATGGGCCGACCAGGCCCAGGCCATCGTGAAGCAGTACGGCCTCAAGGTCGTCCGCATCCATACCCATATCGGCTCCGGCAGCGATCCGCTCGTCTGGCAGGAAGTCTCCGCCGCCAGCCTCGCGCTCGTCGCCCGCTTCCCGACCGTCCAGACCCTCAACCTCGGCGGCGGCTACAAGGTCGCGCGCGTATCGACGGAGAAGGGCACCGACCCGCAGGTCGTCGGCGCGCCGGTCAAGGTCGCCTTCGAGCAGTTCGCCGCGGCCGACGGCCGTAAGCTCCGCCTGGAGATCGAGCCCGGCACGTTCCTCGTCGCCAACGCCGGCGCGGTCATCTCGCGCGTGCAGGACGTCGTCTCCACCGGCGCCCGCGAATTCCTCAAGCTCGACTCCGGCATGACGGAGATCCTGCGTCCGTCCCTCTACGGCTCGCAGCATCCGGTGCACCTCTATCCCGCGAAGCCCGCCGCCGGCGAACGTGACTACGTCATCGTCGGACACTGCTGCGAATCAGGCGACCTCATCAGCTGCGCGCCCGGCGAACCGGAGACGCTCGCCACCCGTCGTCTGCCGGTCGCCGTCACGGGCGATCTCTGCGTGATCGGCGGCGCCGGCGCCTACTGCGCCGGGATGAGCACCAAGAATTACAATTCGTTCCCCGAAGCTCCGGAAGTCCTCCTCCGTCGCGACGGCCGCTTCTCGCTCATCCGCCGCCGCCAGTCGCTCGAGCAGATCCTGCAGAACGAACTTCCCGCCGAAGGTCTCTGAACGTGCCGCTCCTTTCCCCAGCGCTGGGTGAGACGTTGCCGGACTCACCGCACGCGACGGTCGTCTGCTTGCCGACGCTCGCCGACGTCGAGAGCTACGAGCGCAAGGAAGCGCGCGTCTGGGGCGTGCTGCGTTCCGGCTATCCGCGCTTCGTCCGCAACGCGCTCGTCACGCGCGCCGCGCAGGAAGCCGCCCGCCGCCTCGGCCGCGCCGGCGAACTTTTCCCGCTCGTCTCGGAAGCGGCCGCCCGCCGCCTCGCCGACCACGTCGGCGCGCCGCTGACCTCGCTCGACGCCGTCGGCGACTGGTGGCTGGCCGTGACGCCCGCCGGCGAAGCCGCGCTGCGTCTCGCCAAGATGGTGCAGCACACCGGCACGCTCATCTCCTCGCGTCAGGCCGAAGCCTGGCTCGCGGGTGACGCGCCTGTCGACGGATCCGCCGCGGCCGCGACGATTCGCGCCACGCTCAGCCCGTATCTCGCCGCTGTGCCGGCGGCGGACATCCTCATCGCCTCCGCCGGGATGAACGCGGTCGACGCCGGCCTCGCCGCCGTCGAAGCCGTGCAGCGTCCCCGTGGCCGCACCGCATGGGTCCAGTTCGGCTGGCTGTACGTCGACTCCACGCGTCTCTTCGAGAAGGCGCGCGATGCCAAGCATCACTTCGTCGCCGACGTGCGCGACCTCGGCGCGGTCGAACGGCTGCTCGCGACGGGCACCGTCGCCGGCGTCCTGACGGAAATCCCGAACAACCCGCAGCTCGAGACCGCCGACCTGCCGGCGCTCCGCGCCCTCTGC
This sequence comes from Opitutia bacterium, assembly GCA_947488485.1. The sequence continues at coordinate 17,359 of CANKZO010000013.1, forward strand.
GACAAGTACGGAGCGAAACTGCTCCTCGATCCGAGCAGCGTCGGCCTCGCTTCCGTCGACGTCCTGCCTTTCGCCGACGTCGTCGTCTCGAGCCTCACGAAATACGCCGCCTCCGAAGGCGACGTCATGGCCGGCGTGCTCGCCATCGATCCCGCCCGGCCCGACGCGGCCGCGCTGCTCGCCGCTGCTCGCCACCGCCTTGCGCCTTTGCACGCGCTCGACCTCCACGCGCTCGCCGCCCAGATCGGCCGCATGGAGGAAGTCACGCGCCGCCTCGCCGCCAACGCCGCCGAGCTCGCGCGTCGGCTCGCCGCGCACCCCGCGGTCGCCCGCGTGCGCACCGCCGACCAGGGACCGACCGCCGATGCCTATCGGCTCGTCCGCCGCCCCGGCGCCGGCGCCGGGGCGCTCATCACCATCGAACTACGCGGCGACATGCGTGCGGTCTATGATCGTCTCGCCGTGGGCAAAGGCCCCAGCTTCGGGCTCCGCTATACTTTGGCCGCACCGTTCCTCTGGCTCGCGCATTTCGAAGAAGTGACGAACGAGCAGGGCAGGGCGGGCATCCGCGCCGCCGGGCTCGATCCGGACCTGCTGCGTATCTCCGTCGGCCTCGAGCCGATCGAGGAGATCTGGTCGGCGTTCGCCGCCGCCCTCCCCAAATAAGCGACCCGCCGGTCGGCGGGTCGCGGGGGGTTCACTCGGCGTCCTTCTCGTCGGTCACCGGTTCGTCGTCGGCCTCGTCATCTTTGGCGACCGGCTTCTTCGCGCTGCCCTTCTTGGCCGTGCGCGCCTTGAGCATGCGCTCGCGGAAAGCGGCGCGTTCCTTCTCCTGGAGCGCGGGCGCCTCCGCATCGATCTTGCCGAGGGCCTCGTCATAGGCCTTGCGGTAAGCCGCTTCGGAGTCGTTGGAGCGCTTCCGCGCCATCTTGTACTCGGCGTAGGCCTTGGTCGTGAGGGCGCGGTCGGCCTTGGCCTGCTGTTCGGCGGAGGCGATCTCCGGCAACTCCAAGGCCGCCTTGCGGGCGGCGACGAGGCGGGCGTGATCGGGGTCGGCGCCGGCCTCCTTGGCGGGAGCGGCGACGAGGTGGGTGTGGACGCCGACGGCGAGGAGCACGGCGGCGAGGGTGGCTTGGGTGGTGTTCATGGTGTGGGTGGGAACGGGCTTGAAGGAAGGGTGTCGAACTCGGACAATACAAGTCCCTCGCCCTGAGGTCCGCCCCATGAGTCCAACCCTCCGTCTCCTTCTGGGAGTCTTCCTGCTTTTCCCGTCCGCCGTGTTCGCGCAGAAGAACCGTCCGCCGCAGCAGCTGGAGATGACGCCCCTTCCCGCCGTGCCGACGATGCCGGACGCCTTCCCGCAGGTCGTGGGCACGCAGGCCTTCGGCCCCGCCTATAAGTTCACCAAGGAACCCGCGCTGCTCGAAGCCGCCAAGGGTATCTCGGCGATGGGCTCGCGCATCCTCAAGATCGACGCCGTCTCGGGCGGCCAGCTGTCGCCCTACATCGCGATGCCGTTCACGCATTACGTCGTGTGGTATCGTTCCAACGACGCGTGGACGAAGGGCCTCACGCCGGAGCTGCGTCGCCGCGAATACAACGCGATGTATCACTTCACCAAGGACCTGCTCACGCGTTACGACACGACGGGCAAGACCTTCTTCCTCGGCCATTGGGAAGGCGACTGGTATCTCCTGCCCGACAAGGACGTGAAGAAGGACGCCCCGCCGGAACGGATCGCCGCCATGATCGAATGGTTCGCGCTCCGTCAGAAGGCCGTCGACGACGCGCGCGCCGAGGTGCCTTACACCAAGTGCCGGGTCTTTACCTACGCCGAAGTGAACCGGGTCCGCGACGCGATGAAGGACGGCCGCCAGCGCATGGTCAACGCGGTGCTGCCCAAGCTCGCCGTGGATTTCGTCTCTTACTCCGCCTACGACTGCCAGCTGCTATCCGCCGAAGAAGTCCGCGCCACCCTCGATTACGTCAACGCCCAGCTGCCGCCCAAGGCGGGGCTCCCGGCGAAGCGCGTGTTCATCGGCGAATGCGGCCTGTCGTGGAAGGCCTGCGGCGGCGACGGCGCCAAGCACGAGCAGCGCAACCGCGAGATCCTCACGAAGTTCCTTTCCTGGAAGCCGGCGATGGTCCTGTTCTGGCAGTATTACAACAACGAGGTCGTGGACGGCGAACAGGTCGGCTTCTGGCTCGTCGATAATAAGAACAAGCCCACGCCCCTCCACGCGACCTTGACCTCGCTCTTCGCGGCGCAGGAGGAGGCCGCGCGCGAACTGCGTTACAAGACCCGCCGCTTGCCCGGCTTCGAGGAGATGGCCGCCTTCAGCGAGAACTGGCTGACCGCCGGCGCCGCCCGCTGAAGACTCCACGCTTGAGACCTGCCGTGGAACGAAGAGATTAACCGCATGCGGAACAAGCTCCTCGTCGAGGCCGTCGGTACCTTCTTCCTGTGCCTCGCCGTCCTCGTGAGCGGCGGCCCGCTGCCGGTCGCCGCGTTGCTCTGCGCTCTGCTCTATATGGGCGCGCCGATCTCGCTCCCCCATTACAACCCGGCCGTCACGCTGGCCTTCCGGCTGCGTGGTCGGATCAGCACCCGCACCCTCGGCGCTTTCCTCGGCGTCCAGTTCCTCGCCGCGTTCGTCGCGGCCCTCGTCGCCGGCGCCCTGGTCGGCCATGATACGGAGCGAGCCAAGGCCGCCGTCGACGCCCTCGGCTCGCCCGCCTTCGAAGGCTTCCTGGCCTCCGCGACCGTCGAGCTGCTCGGCACCTTCCTCTTCGCGTTCGTCGTGCTGACGGTAGGAACGTCCCGGCTGACCGCCGGTAACAGTTACTTCGGGCTAGCGATCGCCCTGGCCGCTCTCGGCGTGGCGGGCATCTTCAGTGATTTCGGTTCGTCCATCAATCCGGCCACGGCCCTGGCGGCGTCGCTTTTCGGCGCCTGCGCCGCCTTGTCCGAAGGCTTGGAGGGCACCAAAGCTTTCGTCACCGAGACGGTCTACCTCGCCAAGATCGCGCCGCGCGTCCTGTCCGAAGTGGGCGTCCAGTTCCTCGGCGCCGCCTTGGCCGCTTGGTTCTTCCGGTATCTTTTCCCGGAAGACCGCTGAAAATCTGCGGTCGGGCTTGAACCGTGGCGGACAGGGCCCAAGGTGGGGTCATGTCACCGCTCCTCACCGCCCATAAGCATTACGGATCTCTCCTCCTCGTCCTGATCCTGGCCGTCATCGTCGTGGCCCTCACCAAGGGCCCGAAGACCGTCCTGCAGCGCGTCGTCACCGTCCTCGTGGACATCAATCTCGTCGTCGGCATCGTCGCCCTGTTCTACACCGCCAAGCCGATCTCCTGGTTCCACCCGATCTTCGCCCTGGGCGCCGTCGGCCTCCTGCACGCGGCTTCCAAGAGCGAGGACAAGTCCAAGGTCGTCCGTTGCTTCTCCCTCGCGCTGCTCCTTCTGATCGCCGCCTGGTCTGTCAACGCCTCCTGGGGCCCGGACTTCTTCAAGAGCACGCTGATGTTCAAGGTCGGCGCCACCGCCCCGGTCGCCCCGTAAGCGTCCGAGTCACGTTTCGGTCACGACGGCCCGGACATCGTCCGGGCCGTTTGACTTCCCGTTGACGCAACGCTTGTTCAGGGGAGACTGACCACGTCCGCCGTCTCCGATGTACCGCCTCGCCCTCAACATGCTCTTCGGAGACCGCGCCAAGCTGGCGATGCTCCTCTGCGGGTTGGCGTTCTCGGCGCTCCTGATGGCCCAGCAGAGCTCGGTCTTCTTCGGGATCATGAGCTGGACCTACACGCCGATGGTCAACATCCGCGCGCAGGTCTGGGTCAGCGACCCGATGGTCGAGCAGGTCAACGACGCCAAGCCGCTCCGCGACACCGACCTCGGCCGCGTCCGCTCCGTCGATGGCGTCGCCTGGGCCGCTCCGCTGCACACCTCCTTCGTCCAGGCGCGCATGCAGGACGGCAACTTCAAGCTGATCACGCTCGTCGGCATCGACGCCGATACCTTCGCCGGCGCGCCGGCCGTCCTTTCGCAGGGACGCATCGAGGACCTCCGCCTCCCGGACACCGTCATCGTCGACGAATGGGGCGCCGCGCTGATGGGCCGGATGGGCGTCGGTCCCGACGGCAAGCCCAAGAACACGCCGCTCAAGGTCGGCGACACTTTCGAGGTCAACGACATCCAGGCCCGCATCGTCGGCATCTGCCGGGTCAAGCGCGCCTTCACCGGCGGTCCGTTCGTCTACACCACCTATGACCGCGCCAAGGGCTACACCCTCGGCGCCCGGCGTACGCTGAGCTTCATGCTCGTCGAACCGCAGAAGGGCGTGGCGCCGGCCGAGCTCTGCGACCGGATCGAGCGTGACACGGGCCTCAAGGCCTGGACGTCCGACACGGTGATCTGGAGCTGGGGCGAGCGCAGCCTGGCGCGCAATACGTTCTGGTGGTTCTGGACCAACACCGGCATCCCGTTCTCCTTCGGCACGGCGGTGCTCCTCGGCCTGTTCGTGGGCATCGCGATCTCCGGCCAGACCTTCTACTCCTTCGTGCTCGAGAACCTGAAGTATTTCGCGGCCATCAAGGCGATGGGCGCGGGCATGGGCGTGATCGCCCGCATGCTCTTCGTGCAGGCCTTCACCGCCGGGCTCATCGGCTTCGGCCTCGGCGCCGGCATGGCGCAGGCCATCGGCCGCGTGATGATCGAGAAGGGCATGCCCCCGTTCGTGATGTACCCGCAGATCCTCTGGGCGACGTTCGCCCTCGTGCTGGGCATCAGTTTCGTCTCCGCCATCATCGGCATCATCAAGGTGTCGCGCGTCGACGCCGCCTCCGTCTTCCGCGGATGAGCCACCTCGCCCACACCGTCGCCGTCCGCGCCTCCGGCGTCGACATGTTCTTCGGCACCCCGGAGAACCAGGTCGTCGCCCTCAAGCAGGCCGACTTCGAAGCCCGCCGCGGCGAGCTCATCATGCTCGTCGGTCCGTCCGGCTGCGGGAAGACGACGCTGCTCTCCGTCATCGCGGGCACGCTCACGCCGCAGGCCGGCGCCGTCGAGGTCTTCGGCCAGCGCCTCGACGGCCTCGGCCAGGAAGCGCTCACGACTTTCCGCCGTCAGAACCTCGGGTTCGTCTTCCAGTCCTTCAACCTCATCCCGACGCTCACCGTCGCGGAGAACGTGATGGTGCCGCTGCTGATCCAGGGACGCCCTTACGACGAGGCCCATGCGCGCGCGCTGGCGATCATCGAGAAGGTCGGCCTCAAGGGCCGCGAGGAAGGTCGCCCCAACGCGCTCTCCGGCGGCCAGCAGCAACGCGTGGCCATCGCCCGCGCGCTCGTGCACGAGCCGCCGCTCCTGATCTGCGACGAACCGACTTCAGCCCTCGATAAGGACACCGGCGCCCAGATCATGCAGATGGTCCGCGACCTTTCCCGTTCGCCCGAACGCTGCGTCGTGGTCGTGACGCATGACCACCGCATCTTCCGTTTCGCCGACCGCATCGCGGAGATGGAAGACGGCCGCATCAGCCGCGTGGTCGACGACCCGAAGCTCCTCGACACGACGCACCTCTGATTCCCCTTATGTTCAAGAAACGCATCCTGCTCTTCGCCCTCGCGCTCGCCGGCGCCGTCGCCGCCCTGCAGCTCACCCGCGGCACGGCCACCGAGGCGCCGATCAAGCCGCCGCCCTACGAGCCGGCCACCCGCGACAAGGACGGCCTCATCGCCGCGGCGGGCCTGATTGAAGCCGTCGCCGAGAACACGCTCCTCGGCTCGCCGACTTCCGGTACGGTCGCCAAGGTCCACGTCAAGGTCTGGGACCAGGTGAAGGCCGGCGATCCGCTGCTCACACTCGATGATCGCGACCTCCGCGCCCAGCATGCCGTGCAGAAGGCCGCCGTCGAAGCCGCGGCCGCGACGGCCGAACGCGCCGTGGACGCCGCCCGTCGCTGGACCGGCATCAAGGACAGCGGCGCCGTCTCCGCCGCCGACCTGCTCTCCTATCAGATGGCCGCCAAGGAAGCGCAGGCGAAGCTCGCGCTCGCCAAGGCCCAGCTCGACCAGACCGCCGTGCTCCTCGACCGCCTCGTGCTCCGTTCGCCCATCGCCGCCACGGTGCTCCAGGTCGGCGTCCGCGCCGGCGAATTCGTCGCGGCCGGCGCCAAGGCGCCGGTCGTCCTCGGCGACATCTCGCGCCTGCAGATCCGCTGCGACGTCGACGAACAGCTCGCCACGCGCATGCGCGAAGGCCTGCCCGCCAAGGGCTACCTGAAGGGCGAAAGCTCCCTCGCCGGCGGCAAGGACCGGTCCATCGCCCTGAAGTTCGTCCGCATCGAGCCCTTCGTCATCCCGAAGACCTCGCTCACCGGCGCCAGCATCGAGCGCGTCGACACGCGCGTGCTGCAGGTGATCTACCAGTTCGACCGCCCGACGGGCCGCGCGCTCTTCGTCGGTCAGCAGATGGACGTCTATATCGACGCCTCCCAAGATGCGCCGGGCAAATAAGTCCTTCCTGTTCGCGGCGCTCGCCCTCGCGGGCTGCGCGCACGATCCGGCCGCCAAGCCGGCTTCACCGGTCGCGCCCGCCGCGTTCTCGCAGGCCGGCGTCGCCGCCGACGTGAAGTGGGCCGAGGCTTTCGCCGACCCTGCGCTGCTCGACCTGCTCGCCCGCGCCCGCAAGGGCAGCCCGGACCTCGCGCTCGCCCGCGCCCGTCAGCGCGAAGCGGTCGCCTTGCTCCGCGCCGCCGATGCCGGCGATCAGCCCGCGCTTTCCGTCGCCGCCGGCCAGGAAGCTTCCCGTATCTCCGTCGCCAACGGACGTTTCCCTCCGGGCATCCCGCGTCGCACGGATGTCACCGCCGTCGCCGCCAAGGCTTCCTGGGAACTCGACGTCTGGGGCCGCGAGGCCGCGAAGTCGCTGGCCGCCGAAGCCGACGTCCGCGCCGCGAAGTTCACCGCCGCGCAGGCCGATCTCGCCCTGTCCGCCGAAGTCGCCCGTCTCTGGTTCGCCGTCCGCGGCGCCCGCGAGCAGCTCCGCTTCCTCGAGACCGAATTCGCCACGCGCTTCCGCGAGATGGAACTCGTCGAGAAGACCGTGACGGCCGGCCTGATCGATTCCGACCCGCTTTCCACCGCGAGCCTCGCCGCCGCGCAGGCCAAGGTCGACGAAGGCCTCGGCCGCCGTCGTGTCGCCGCCGCCGAGAATGCGCTGCGCGCGCTCATCGGCGCCGCGCCCGGCGAAAGCCTGCCCGTCGCCCAAGGCGTCGCCGCGATGCCCGGTTTCGGCGCCGGCGTACCGTCCGAACTCCTGCTGCGTCGTCCCGACCTCGCCGCCGCCGCCGCGCGTCTCGACGCCGCGGTCTCCCGCGAAGGCGCGGCCCGCGCGGATTTCTATCCTTCCGTCACGCTCACCGGCCAGGCCGGTTGGCAGGCCGATCCGGCTTCGCGTATCGGGCAGGGCTCCGCCGGTTTTTGGAGCCTCGCGCCCGTGGTCGATCTGCCGATCTTCGACGCCGGTCGCCGCGAAGCGAACCTCGAGACCGCGCGCGCGCGGATCGACGGCTCCGCGGCCGAATGGACGAAGGCCGTGCTCGGCGCCTTCCGCGAGGTCGAGGACGCCCTCGCCGATCTCCGCGAGCTCGCGCAGCAGGAAGAACTCACCGCCCGCGTGCTCGCCGCCGTGCGGACCCGCCTCGCCAACGCCGAAGCGCGCCAGGAGGCCGGCCTCGCCAACGAGACCGAGCTCACGCTCGCCCGCCGCGACGAAGCGTTGGCTGCGCGCACGCTCTCGATGGTCGTATGGGAGCGTCGACAGGTCGCCGTGCGACTCGCCGCGGCCACGGGCGGCGGTTGGTCCGCCAAGTGACTTTCCTTGGTAGGGTGAGGCGTGAGGTCTGACCTATGCGCACAAAGAAGAAGGGCGTCCTGGCGGACGCCCTTCCTGTTTCCGGTCAAGGACCTCAGGCCTTGATCTGCGGGCGC
>CANKZO010000014.1 GCA_947488485.1 Opitutia bacterium
GCGCCCGCCTGCTTGAAGCCGGCGGCGTGGTATTGGAGCATGCCACCTGCTCCGATGACGCCTACTTTGGTTGCCATGAGTGTGTTCGTGTGAGGTTTGATTACTTGCCCTGGGCGGACTTGTCGAAAGCGGCGTCGAACGCGACCTTGTTGCTCGGGAAGGCGAGCTTCTTGACGTAGGCGGCGGATTCGGCGGCGCCGAAGAAACGGTCCATGCGGCCGTCTTCCCATTCGACGGAGAGCGGGCCGGCGTAACCGACGTCATTGAGGGCGACGATGACGTCCTCGAACTTGATGTCGCCGCGGCCGACGGAGCGGAAGTCCCAGGCGCGACGCGGGTCGCAGAAATCGGTGTGGCCGCCGAAGACGCCGACGGTGCCGTCGCCGTGACCCCACCAGACGTCCTTCATGTGGGCGTGGTGGATCTGCTTGCCGAAAGTGCGGATGAACTTCACGTAGTCGACGCCCTGGTAGCCGAGGTGGCTGGGGTCGTAGTTGAAGCCGAAACGCTTGTGGTTGCCGACGGCGTCGAGCGCGCGCTGGGCGGAGGCGATGTCGAAGGCGATCTCGGTCGGGTGCACTTCGAGGCCGAAGTAGACGTCGTTCTTCTCGAAGACCTCGAGGATGGGCTTCCAGCGCTTGGCGAAATCGTCGTAACCCTTCTGGAGGTAAGCCTGGTTGGTGGGCGGGAAGGCGTAGATCGCGTGCCAGATGGAGGAACCGGTGAAACCGTTCACGACGGTCTTGCCGGAGCCCTTCGGCTTGTTAGCCATATACGCCTTACCGGCGTCGAAGAACTTGCGGGCGGCCTGAGCGGTCAGGGCCATCTCGGCGCACGCGCGCTGGCGGACGCCTTCCGGATTGCCGTCGCCCCAGACGTGGGCGGGCAGGATGCACTGGTGGCGTTCGTCGATGTTGTCGCAGGTGGCCTGGCCGACGAGGTGGGAGGAGATGGCCCAGCAACCGAGATCGTGCTGCGCGAGGAGTTTCCAGACGGATTCGACGTAGCCCGGCTCGTTGACGGCGCGGACGACATCGAAGTGGTCGCCCCAACAGGCGAGTTCGACGCCTTCGTAGCCCATGGCTTTGACCTTAGGCAGGAGGTCGGCGATTTTGAGGTCGGCCCACTGGCCGGTGAAGAGGGTAACAGGGCGCTGTGACATGGTGCTTAGGGGTGAGCCCCCAAGTCAGCCAATCGGCCCGCTTAATTCAAGTGGGCAATGCTCACAGACCCCGATTTATGCCTTCCGCGACAGCGATTGGCCCAGTTCGGCCTCGAGCTTGTCGTAGGCCGCCCGGAGGGCCGGGTTCGGCTGGACGACTCCCGGGGCGGGAGCGCAGAAAACGGGCTCCAGATCGGCCATCTTGGCCCCGCAAGCGCCCTCGGCGGCGCGGAGCGCGGCACCCAAGGCGGCAGAGTCGGATACGGCCAGACGCAGGACCGGGGCGCCGAAGACGTCGGCGAAGATCTTGGCGACGGAAGGATTCTCGGAAGCGCCGCCGGTGAGCAGCAGCTGCGTGGTCGGGGTGCCGACCCAGCGGCTATGGTAGCGGAGGCTGAGAGCCTGGCCTTCGACGGCGGCGCGCGGCAAGGTGGCCTTGGTGGCGGCGGCGCCGAGGGCGATGCGGCCGGCCGGACGACGAGGCGTGATCTCGGGCTCCTCCATCGGAAGTACGGCGGAGACGGCGGCAGGCGCCGCGTCGACGGCGGCGGAGAAAGCCGGCCAGTCAGCGTGACCGCATTCGCGGCGGATCGCTTCGCGAGCGAGCGAACCGTTACGCACGCAGATGAGGCTCATGCTGCCACCCATCGGATTACCGAAAGCGTGGCCGAGGCCGGCCGAGTCGGTGCGGACGCCTTCGATCGCGGCGAAGAGCGTATCGCTCGTGCCGAGGCTGATGACGACCTTGCCAGGCTTGGAAGCGCCCATGCCGACGAGGCTGGAAGGATTGTCGCCGGTGCCGATGACGACCTGGCACTTCGGCGAGAAGCCGTGGCGGGCGACGAAGTAAGCGGAGATACCACCGGCGACGGTCGATCCAGGGCGGACCGGCGGAAGCTTGGCGGCGAGATCGGGAGCGGTCGCGGCGAGCGCGGCGGGAGCCCAGTCACCCTTACGGATATCCATCAGGTTCATGCCCGCGCCGTCACCGGTGTCAATCGCGGCATCCTTGCCGGCGAGCACCGAAGCGAAGAACGAAGAGACGAGATGGACGCGCTTGGTCTTGGCCCAAGCGGCGGGGTCGAGCTTGGCGAAGCGACGGATCTGCGGACCCGTGAAACGCATCGTGGCGACGGAGCCGGTGAGGTCGCAGACAGCCTGGTCGCCACCGAGGGCGGCGGCGATTTCGGCGCATTCGACGCCGGTGGACGAATCCATCCAGATCGGCGAAGAGCGACGGGAGAGGACCGGGGCGATCTTCGCGGAGAGCGAAGTCGCGCGATTACCGTCGGCGAGCGCGGCCTCGTAGCCGGCGGCGAGATAGACGCTGCCGTGCTGCTGGCCGGACACGGAGACCGCGTCGACCTGCGAGAGATCGGTCAGCTTGGCGAGGCGGTCGAGCGCGAGCTCAAGGCCGTCGAGCCAGAGGAGCGGATCGGCGTGCACTTCGCCGCCCTGCCCTCCGCGGAGGAATCCTTCCGGATGTCCGCGGTCGGGGAAGTCGGCGCCGAACGCCGCGCGGGCGCGGGCGACCGTCGTGCCTTTCACCGTGTCCAACACGAGCGCCGTCGCGCTCTGCGTGGACAGGTCCAGACCCAGGACGATCGCCATGGCCTTAGCGGATGTACTCGTTGATCAGGTTCTCGAGCATCTCCTGGCGGCCGGACGCGAGCGTCGGCGCCTTGATGCCCTGGGCGTAGGCGTCGAGCTGGGCGAGGGTGACCTTGCCGGACTCGACCTTCTTGCCGATGCCGCTGTCCCACGAGGAGTAGCGCTTGGCGACGAACTGATCCATCTTGCCGTCCTTGATGATGGCGTGGGCGATCTTGAGGCCGCGGGCGAAGGCGTCCATGCCGCCGATGTGGGCGTGGAAGAGGTCGACCGGCTCGTGCGATTCGCGACGACGCTTGGCGTCGAAGTTGAGGCCGCCCTTGGTGAAGCCGCCCATCTTGAGGATGCGCAGCATGATGTTCGTCGTGAGGTAGAGGTCGGTCGGGAACTGGTCGGTATCCCAGCCGAGGAGCGTGTCGCCGCGGTTGGCATCGACGGAACCGAGGGCGTCGGCACCCATCGCGACTTCCATCTCATGCTCCATCGTGTGACCGGCGAGCGTGGCGTGGTTGGTCTCGAGGTTCAGCTTGAAGTGCTTCAGCAGGCCGTATTCGCGGAGGAAGTTGAGGCAGGCGGCCGAGTCGGAATCGTACTGGTGGGTCGAGGGTTCGCGCGGCTTGGGCTCGATCAGGAACTGGCCCTTGAAGCCGATCTTCTTCGCGTGGTCGACGGCGAGGTGCAGGAGCGCGGCGAGGTGATCGAGCTCACGCTTCATGTCGGTGTTGACCAGCGTGGCGTAGCCTTCGCGGCCGCCCCAGAAGACGTAACCTTCGCCGCCGAGGGCCTTGGTGGCCTCGAGCGCATGGCGGACCTGGCTGGCGCCGTAGGCGAACACGTCGGCGTTGGGCGAGGTGCCCGCGCCCTGCGCGTAGCGAGGGTGGGCGAAGAGACAGGCGGTGCCCCAGAGGAGCTTCTTGCCGGTGCCCTTCTGGAAGGCCTTCAACTCCTTCGTGACGCGGTCGAGGTTCGCATGCGTCTCGGTGAGGGTCTTGCCTTCGGGAGAGATGTCGCGGTCGTGGAAGCAGTAGAAGTCGATCTGGCACTTCTGGAGGAACTCGAAGAAGACCGGGATACGGCGGAGGGCGTTGTCGAGGGAGTCGGAGCCGTCATCCCAAGGCATGAGGGCGGTGCCGGCGCCGAACGGGTCGGAGAGGCTGTTGCGCATCACGTGCCAATAGGCCGCAGCGAAGCGCATGTGGTCCTTCATCTTCTTCCCGCCGATCTTCTCGTCCGGGTTGTAGTGCTTGAAGGCGAACGGGTTCTTGGACTTCGATCCTTCGAACTCGATGACCGGAACATTAGGGAAGTGCGACATGTCTTATAGGAGGGAGGGTTCTGACATTGGAGGCGACCCACCGACTGCCAAGAAAGGAATGGCCCCGACCTATGAACAAAACGACAGGCAGGGAGTCCGCATACAACTGCGCCTTGCGCCCTCGGCGGGGGCGGCTAGGTTGGCGGCATGGAGGTCGTCCACACCATCCCTGAGCTGCGCGCCGCGGTCGCCCGGGCCCGCCAAGCCGGGAAGTCCGTCGGCTTCGTGCCGACCATGGGCTGCCTGCACGAAGGCCATCTCAGCCTGATCCGCCGGGCCAAGCAGGAGTCCTCCTTCGTGGTGGTCTCGATCTTCGTCAATCCGACCCAGTTCGGACCCAACGAGGATTTCTCGAAATACCCGCGGACGTTCGAGGATGACCGCCGCGGCAGCGAAGCCGCCGGAGCCGACCTGATCTTCGCCCCGACGGCGGCCGACTTCTACCCTGCCGGCGCCTCGACCTGGGTGGAAGTCGAAGGCATCTCCGACGGACTCTGCGGCGAATTCCGCCCTGGACATTTCCGCGGCGTGGCCACGGTGGTCGCGATGCTCTTCAACGCCGTCCAGGCGGACGTCGCCGTCTTCGGCCGCAAAGACCTGCAACAGCTTGCGGTGATCCGCCGCATGGTGCGCGACCTGCACTTCCCCGTCCGGATCATCGCCCACGAGACCATCCGCGAACCCAACGGCGTCGCGATGAGCTCGCGCAACCGTTACCTCACGGCGGAACAGCTGACGCAGGCGACCGCCATCCCGGCCGCCATGGAAGCCGCGAAGGCACTGGCGCGCACCGGCGTCACCGATGCCTCGCGCCTGCAGGCTGCGGCGCAAGCGGTCTTGTCCGCCCAGCCCGCCTTGAAGCCCCAATACTGCGAGATCGTCGACCTTGAGACGATGGCGTCCGTCGCCTCGACCGCTGGAAAAAGCTGCGCCATCGCGATCGCCTGCCACCTGGACGCAACGCGCCTGATCGACAACGCCGACCTCTGATCAGGTCAGGCTGAGGTAGACCGCGGCCAGCAGGATCAAGGCCCCGATGAGGCGTCGCGTCATGATTCCCCCGCCCACCTGCTTCTCGGAGTTGGCGAACCAGTGCCCGACGACCCACACCAACGCCACGCTCCAGAGTCCGCGCGTGTTATAAAGGACGTTGGTGACCGTGACCTCGTGGTAGACCGCGATGCAGTAGGCGATACCCATCGCCTGGATGGTGAGCAAGGTGCCGCCGCCGAAAGCCCAGACGACCATCGGGCGAGGCATCTCGCGCAACGACGCGGAGAAGAAAGGGATCAACGTGAACGACAGCGTGCCGACGGTGGCGAACATCACCGGCGCGAAATGCCCGAAGCCGAAATCGCGGACCCACAGCTGCTGCATCACGTCGGTCGCCGCGAAAGCGATCGAGGCCAGGAAGGCGAAGCCGACGCTGACCAACAGGCGTTCGCGGTTAGCCCGCCATTCGCCACCCAGCAAGGCGAGAGCCAAAGTGGTGAGGAAGGTGGCCACCCACAGCTTCCAGCCCAGCTCCTCGCCGCCAGTGACGAAGACCAGCAGGGCCACGAAGATCACCTTCGTACCGAGCACCGGCGTCGCGATGGAGATGTCCCCGCGGCTGATCGCGATGAAAGTGAAGACCTGGCCGATGAAGAATGCCGTCCCGGCCAGCATCGCATGGATGACGTTCGTCGACGTGAAGGCCTCGCCCCCGAGCAGGAGCCAGGTCTGGAACAGGACCGCCCCGATGAGGTTCACGATGAACAGGACCCGCCAGGGGTGCCCCCCGTCCATGGCCCGCTTGAGCGCCATCGCGGCGAGGGTGTAGCCCACGGCCGAGCAGAGGGGAATGACGATGGAGGCGGGCGAACGCATCAGGCAGGCCCGAACGAACGCCCTTCCCTCCCCGCTGGCGAGTCCGAACCAAGAAAACGCCGCCACCGACCCGGCCCGACCTTGCCCCCGGCCAGCCGGCCGGCATGCTGGAGGCATGGGTCATTTCTCCTACAAGACCGAGGCGGTCGACCCGCACCGGAAGGCGCTTTCCGAACAGCTCATCCTGGACCTGAACCATGTCGCGGACGGGCCTTTGCTCGCCTTGGCCAAGCTCATCCCGGGCGGATACATCCATCGTAAACCTTTCCTTCGCGACGCCAAATGGCGCTTCCAGAAACGACTGGCGAACCTCACCGAGGACGCGGCCGCGGTGGCCGACCATCTGCCGTGGTTCGCCGGTAGCCTCAAGGCCGACAAGGCGCGGCTGCTCGAGCATCTCGAAGAACTCGCCGCCGTGCTCGGCGGCCCGCGCGCCGGGCTGCTCTGCCTGCTCTGGAATCATCGGGCCGAGAACAAGGACGCCGTCCTGCCCGCCGACCTGCTGACCCGCCTCCTCGCGAACACGAAGCCGCAGGCCGGGAAACCGGATGGCAAAGCCTGGAAGGCGCTACAGGCCAAGCTGGGCGGGGCCGCGGAAAAAGAACCCCTCGAGTCGGTCGACGCGCTCGACTCGGCCGGCAAGACCGTCCGGCGTCTCTTGACTGAAATTTCCCAAGGCAAAGCGGCCCGCGAAAACGAAGGCCGCCAGATCCGCCGCCAGCACGCCAACGAACTCGAGACGAAGGACGCCGAGATTCGGAAGGTCCGCGAGGAAGGCGCCCGCCAGGCGCAGGAAGCCGCCAAGCAGGCCGCCGCCCAAGCGGCCGCCCTGCAGGTCCTGCAGACCAAGCTGACCAACGAGGAAGCCGAAGTGACGCGACTCCGCGGCGAACTCGAACGCGCCCGCGAACACGTGGCGAAGAAGGCCCGCGAGATCGCCGAGGAACTGCTGTCCGAAGAAGTCCGCCCCTGGCTGGCTGACGCCCGCACGCTGAAATCCGCTTCCGAGGAAGTGGCCAAGTTGCGCCAACTGACCACCGAGACCGTCGAGAAGGTCCGCAAGGCCCAGCGCGACGCCGACCCCTTCCTGGCGAAGGAACATGAGCTGCGCCAGGCCATCCCGCAGATGGAGGAGATGCTCAAGCTCCTGCGTCGCTACCTGCGCACCGCCGGCCAGGCCCTGCCCGAAGTCGTCGCCTTGGAGAAACGCATCACCGAGCACATCGAGAAGGTCCGCTACGAGCTCGAGAAGCGCGACCAGCCTTCCGATCCTTTCCTCGAACGCATCTCGGCCCGCATCAACGGCGCCGACGCCCGCGAACTGAAATCGATCGAAGGCGCCCTGCTCCTCGCCGAACAGGCCGGCCTGGTCGACTCACGCCACGCGGACTTATATCGCCGCGACATCCACCGTCGTCGCTCCTACCTGGCCGACGTCGCCTTCCACGTGCAGAAGCAGTCCGGGCCGCTCGCGATGCTCGAACGCGCCGTCGCCACGGGCGAACCCGCCCGCCTCGCGCTCGACGCCAACAACTTCGCCTGCCTGCGCCAGGATTACCTCGGCCTGCGCCTGCCGACCAAGAAGAACGCCCAGGGCGACAGCCGCTTCCTGCTCGACACGGCGGCCCGCCAGAAGGTCGTCCAGCTCATCGAAAAGCTGGCGGACGATGCGCCGGGCCTGCACGTCTGGATCAGCTTCGACGGCCAGCAGACCACGCTCAAGACCTCGAACTCGCGGGTCCGCGTGACGTTCAGCCGCGCCGGCGCCAAGGCCGACCACGACATCATGGACCTGGTCGCCAAGGATAAGACGGTGGAGGCGCCCTGGTTCGTGGTCTCTGACGACATCGAGGTGCGCGACGCCACCTCCCGCGAAGGGGCGTATATCATCTACAACGACGCGCTGATCCAGCTGCTGGTCAACCGCGGCATCCGGGCCTGAAACAAGCCGGGCGCATCCTGCGATGCGCCCGTGCGGAAGAAAGCCGACGCGCGGCTTACTTCTTCTTCTTGGCCGGAGCCGCCGTCAGAGGCGGAGGCAGCACGCCCGCGAAATCCTCGGCCTTGAGGCCAGGGTGGAACATGTTGAAGGAATACTTGCTGGGCTTCCACTCCACGACCGGGGTGACGTCAGCCATGGCCGGCACCTCAAGGCCGAGGCCCCAGTAGACGCCATTGACGAGCAGGCGGCGGAGCGACTCGTCGACGAGGTCGCTGGCCGAAGCCATGGTGGTGGTGAGCACGCGGTTCTTGGAGCCGCCGGCGTTGGGGACCTCACGGGTCCAGGCCACCGCCATTGCAGGGGAGTTCACGCCCTGCTCCTGCTTGTCGGTGGCGCGCTTCTTCGCGCGTTCGCTGAGAGGGTCGTCCTTGCCCATGCCCTTGAGGACCTGACCGCGGAGAAGGACCTGCGCATCGGCGGGCGGGTAGGCTTCATAGACGTCGGTGTCACCGAAGATGACGCCCACGCCATTAAGGATCGCGAGCTTCTCAGCGCCGGCCTCGACCGCGGTACGGGTGGCTTCGCCCTTATGGTTGCCCCAGTGGCTGACCCAGGTCTCGCCGAGGACGTTCTTACCGAAGCCGCCTTTGTTATTCCAGTTATAGGCGGCGAAAGGGCTCTCCTTAGGGATACCCGAGAAGGCGTGCGTGCTGGTGCGGGTGGCGACGATCGGTACGCCGCGCTTGATGGCGGCGTCGAACTTCGCGAGCGCGACTTCGTTCCACTTACGGAAACGAAGGCCGAGCACGAGGGCGTCGGCGCTGTCGAGGGCTTCCGGCTTGGCGAGGGAGCCACCGTTGTTCGGATTGATCACGCCTTCGTCATGCGAGAAGAGGACGGTGCACTTGAAGCCGTGGCGCTCGGACAGGATGCGGGCGAGCATCGGCATCGACTCTTCGGAGCGGTATTCTTCGTCGCCTGCGAGCAGGACGACATGCTTGCCGGCGCCCGCGCCCTTGCCGGCGGGGAATTCCAGCCAACCGGGACCGGAGGTGAAGGCCTCCGCGGCGACGGCCGGGAGCGCGAGGACGAGGGCGGCCAGGGCGGCCCACAGGTGGAGATGACGCTTCATGGGGTGAGGCTTCAGCGTGACCAAACACAGGGCCCTTTCAAGCGCCCTGTGCCGGGGTCGGGTTTTATTTCCGATCGTTAGCGGGCTTCTTCGGCGCGAACGGATCGGGGCGCAGCACTTCCTGCCGTCCGTCGGAATAGGTCGTGACCTGGTTGCCGAACGGGTCCTTACGCGTGGTGGCGCTGGTGCCGTCACTGTAACGGGTGGTCGTGCCGCCGAAGGGGTCAGGACGCGTCGTGGCCGTGACGCCATTGCTGTAACGCGTGGTCGAGCCGCCGAACGGATCGGGGCGTGTCGTGGCGGTGACGCCGTTGCTGTAACGGGTCGTGGAACCGCCGAACGGATCCGGCGTCTTCACCGCCGTGACGCCGTTGTCGTAACGGGTCTGCGTGCGGCCGAAGGCGTCGGCGCCCTTGACGCCGGAGCGAGGCGGCTCGCCGGTGCGGGGATCGGCCTTGATGACGACCGAGGGCTTCGGCTCCGGCTTCGCCGGTTCCGTGCGGGCGTCCTCCTTCTTCGGCGCGGCCGAAGCGAGGGCGGAGACGAGCAGACCGACGAAGAGGAACGCGGGGAGTCTCATGGGGATGACTCTATTAGAATGTGAGAATGAGGGAACGCAAGCCGACGGGGACCCCGGAAAACAGGAAGGGCGGGCGCCTCACGGCGCCCGCCCTTCGCTCAGAGGACCGGAGTCCCTTAGGCGATGATCTTCTCGACCGCCTTGCCGAAGTTATCGGTGAGGCGGAAGTCACGACCGTTGTAGCGGTAGGTGAGCTTGGTGTGATCGAAGCCGAGGAGGCGGAGGATGGTGGCGTGGAGATCGTGCACGTCGACGCCGTCAGCGGCGACCTGGGAGCCGATTTCGTCGGTCTCGCCGTAGTGCATGCCGCCCTTGACGCCGCCGCCGGCCATCCAGCAGCAGAAAGCCTTGGAGTGGTGGTCGCGACCGGAAGCCTGGTTGACGCGGCCCGCGGTGGTCGGGGTGCGGCCGAATTCTCCGCCCCAGATGATCAGGGTCTGGTCGAGGAGACCGCGCTGCTTGAGGTCGGCGATGAGGGCCGCGGCCGGGCCGTCGATGTTCTCGGCGCGCTGGGCGATCGAGGTGAAGAGGTTGGTGTGGTGGTCCCAACCGCCGGCGTCGACCTGGACGAAACGGACGCCGCGCTCGACGAGGCGACGGGCGCAGAGGAGCTTGGCGCCGAGGTCGGTCTTGCCGTACATCTCGCGGGTCTTCTCGGACTCCTTGGAGATATCGAAGGCGTCGGTGGCCGCGGTCTGCATGCGGAAGGCGAGCTCGAAGGATTCGATGCGGGCTTCGAGCTGCTCGTCCTTCTGGACGGTCTGCATGTGGCGCTCGTTGAGCTGGCGGACGAGGTCGAGCTGCTTGCGCTGCGCGTCCTGCGTGGTGAATTCGCTCTGGAGGTTGGCGATGATCTTGTTCGCCGGAGCACCGGGGCGGAAGGAGGTGTTGGCGCCCTGGTAGAGGGACGGGAGGAAGGCCGAAGCGCGGGCGTCGGAGCTGCCGCCGAGGGAGACGAAGCCCGGGAGATCCTGGCTTTCGGTACCCAGACCGTAGAGGACCCAGGAGCCGAGGGAGGGCTTGGAGAGGATCGCCGAGCCGGTGTGCATCAGCTTGGCGGCCGGGCCGTGGGCCGGGATACCCTGGTGCAGCGAGCGGATGACGCACATGTCGTCGGCCACGCCCTGGAGCTTCGGGAAGATTTCGGAGATCTCGAGGCCGGACTTACCGGACTTCTTGAACTCGAACGGAGTCGGGAAGAGGACGCCGTTCATGCCGGCGGCCGACATGTCGGCGAGCTCCTTCATCTTCGGCTTCGGATCGAAGGTGTCGAGGTGCGAGGGAGCGCCGCCCGCGAAGATGTGGATGACGTGCTTCGCCTTGGCGGCGAGAGGAGCCTTGCGCGGCTTGAGGTTGGCCATCACTTCGGCCTGGGCGTCGGTGACGAGGTAGTCGGCGACCATGGTGCCGAAGGCGAGCGTGCCCATGCCGAGGCCGGTCTGGCGCAGGAACTCGCGGCGCGAGTTCGGGGTGGGGACGTAATTTCCGCAGCTGGAGTCTTTCATGGGGAGGATGAGGTTGGTTTGATTGTGAGGGGGCTATTGTAGAAAAACAACTCTTTCGAGGGTGGGGTAATCAATTCAGGTACACGAACTCGTTGGAGCAAATCATGGACTGGGCCAGCATGACCCAGGGGTTAGAAGGCTCCTTACGGGAGACCATTTCCGTGTTATTCACGATTTTTCCGCCTTTAACCGAGGTCTCGATCTTCACTTCGGGGGTCGAGGGACCCTTGGTGAGGGCGGCCTTATCGGCCTTGGCCTTGGCGACCCGCTCGGCCTTGGCCCGGGCGGCCTTGTCTCCCTTGGAGGGAGCCTGGACGACCGGCTCGTCGATATAGCCCGCGATGCGGGTCACGAACTCCCGGGCGATCTGGCGCTCCTGCACGGTGGGCGAGCGCTGATACATGATACGATAGAGCTGGGTGATGCGCTCGTCATCGGACGTGGCCTTCGCCATCTCCGGGCGGGCGTTCACGTTGCGGGCGACTTCGATCGCGAGAGGATTGTTCATGAAGAACAACGCCTGCTGCGGCACGATCGTGGAGCTGCGCATGGAGTTCGCCATGTTCGGATCGGCGAAGTCGAACTGCGACTGGAGTTCGCTGAGCTTGTCGCGGTCGATGAAGCCGTAGATCGTGCGACGATAGCTGTAAGGCTCGTCGGTGATGTTGACGGCGCGGCCGCCCATGGCGCGGTCGATCTTGCCGGACAGGAGGAGCATCGAGTCGCGGATGCTCTCGAAGTCCAGGCGACGGAGGTTGGCGTGCCAGAGGAACTTGTTGCCGCCGTCGACCTTGGTCGGATCCACGGAAGATTTCTGCGTCAGCAGGATGTTGGTGCTCGGGTTCGCGGACTGACGATAGGCGGCGGAGAGCAGGATGCGCTTGTGCATCTTCTTGATGGACCAGCCGCCCTCGACGAACGTCGTGGCCATCCAGTCGAGCAGCTCGGGGTGACTCGGGGCCTCGGACATGTTGCCGAAGTCGTCCGGCGAGGAGACGATGCCGGCGCCGAAGTGGTGCGCCCAGAGACGGTTCACGAGCACGCGGGCGGTCAGGGGATTGGTGCGGCTGGCGATGGCGAGGGCGAGCTCGCGGCGGCCGCTGCCTTCATAGAACGGCAGACGGTCCGGACCGGACAGCACCTCGAGGAACTGGCGCGGGGCGACGGGGCCACGCTTGTTGCGGTCTCCGCGGATGTAGACGTTGCTGTCGCGGGGCTTCTCGACGTCGGTGATCACCATCGCCGTGCCGGGACCTCCCGGGTGGGTGATGTCGAGGGCGTTGATGTCGGTGAACTTGAAGTACTTCACCGGCTTGTTGTTGTTGACGAAGGTCGAGCTGATCGGGGTCTGCCAGATGGCGCAGAAATCACGGCTTTCGGTGAGACGCTCCAGGATGGTCACGGAGCGGATGTCCTCGACGTCCGGCAAGGGCCAGGGGAAGGCGGCCAGCTGGGCGAGGGCGGGGTCATCCTTCTCGCCCTTGCGGCCGGGCTGCGTGCGCAGCTGGATGTGGGCGAGGATCTTGTCGCGGTGCTTCTTGAAGACGGCCTGATAGGCCAGCGCGACTTCGTCGAGGGACTTCGGCTTGAGGCCGCGGAGGGCCTCGGCGATGAGCGGATTGACCGGCGACTTCGTGTCGGCGAGCGCGGCGGACAGGATCCCCGGGGCCTGCGCGGCGAAGTTTTCGGCGCTGACCTTCCTAAGGCGGACGAGCGGACCGGTGATCGGGTGTTCCGTGCGGCCCATGACGGCGGCGAAGGAGGAGGTGAGCTCGCGGCTTTCGCCGAGGTCGTATTTCTTGAGGATATCGAAGCCGGCGGTGCTGCGGAAGCCACCGACCATGGCGGCCATGGCGCGCGGAGCGAACTCGCGATGGAAGGCCGCCTGCATGCCGACGAGATGCTTGTAGTAACCCTGGGCGGTCTCTTCGATGAGCGCGGCGAGTCGCTTCTCGTAGTCGGCGCGGTAGGCGTTGCTCGGGGCGTTCTTGCCGACGAGCAGCGGATCGCGGATGACGGGGTTGGTCTGGGGCTCGGTCACGGAGGCGAAGATGCCGTGGAGCGAGTAGTAGTCGGCCGCCGGGATCGGGTCGAACTTATGGTCGTGGCAGCGCGAGCAGGAGACGGTCAGGCCCAGGAAGCCCTTGGTCGTGGCGTCGATGCGCTCGTCGATGGTGTCATCGTTGTTCTGGAAGCGCTTGCCGACGGTGACGAAGCCGAGCGCGGCGAGGCGCGGGTCGTCCTTGGCGAGGTCGGGCAGGCGGTCCGCCGCGAGCTGCTCGATGATGAACTGGTCGTAGGGCTTGTCGGTGTTGAAGGCGTCGATGACGTAGTCGCGGTAGGTCCAGGAGCTGTCGAAGGTCTCGATGGTGCCGTTGCGCTTCAGGCCCTTGGTGTCGGAGTAGCGGGCGGTATCGAGCCAGTGGCGGGCCCAGCGTTCGCCGTAGTGCGGCGAAGCGAGCAGTCGGTCGATGGTGCGTTCGACGACGCTGGCCACGGCGCGCACGGGCTGGCCTTTACGCACGGCCATCGTGTCGTAAGCGAGCGCCGCGTCGTAATCGCGCGAGAAGGCGTCGACCTCGACGCTGGTGGGCGGCAGGCCGATCAGATCGTAAGAGAGGCGGCGCAGGAGGGCTTCGCCGTCGGCGGCCGGGCTGGGCTTGAGGCCCTTCTCGTCGAGCTTGGCCATGATGAAGGCGTCGACCTCGTTCTGGCACCAGGCGGGGTTGCTGAGTTTGGTCGGCACCGCGAAAGTCTGGACGGGCTGGAAAGCCCAGTGCGCGCGGGCCTTGTCGGAGAGACCGGTGAGCTTGGCGCCGCCGGCGCCGGCCGGAGCGGGCGCACCCATCTTGATCCACTGTTCGATCAGTCCGATCTGCGTGGAGGAAAGCTTGGCGCCGGCCTTGCGCGGCGGCATCGAGATGTCGGGGTCGGCCTGGTGGACCGCGACGACCATCAGCGACTTCTTGAGGTCGCCGGGGACGACGGCCGGACCGAGGTCGCCGCCGGCGAGCATGCCCTGACGGGAGTCCATGATGAGTCCGCCCTTCGAGACGCCCTTCTCTTTCGAGTGACATTCATAGCAACGCTCGGTGAGGATCGGGCGGATGTTCTTCTCGAAGAACTCGAGGCCGGCCGGGTCCATCTTCGGCTCGGGAGCGTCGGCGGCGGAGAGGCCGGCGACGGAGACGAGGGCGAGGAGTCGGAGACTGACGGACAAGGAAGACATGGTGGCTTTAAGGGGGTGGGCGACAGGGGGAATACCGCTAGTATTAAATACTCCCCTACGGCTAAAATGTTTCAACCAATTCATGCGGGCTTTTTACCCTATAAACGAAGAGGCCGACCCCCATGAAGGAGGCCGGCCTCGTTAAAAACCTGTCAAAAACGTCAGTTGACGTAGATGAACTCGTTCGAGAGGAGCAGCGCGTGGACGAGGAGCTCGGTCGGGGTCAGCGGCTCGCGGGAGATCATCTCGCCCACGTTACGCAGGACGCCTTCGGCGCCACCGCCGGTCACGGCCATCATCATGCTCTCTTCGCCGTCCGGAGCCATCACCGCAGCACCCTTGGTCGAGGGGGCGGCGGTGCGGGCGACAGGCGCCACGGCCTTGCCACGCTCGCCGGCCCGCGTCGGAGGACGGACCTTGGCGGTGGCGGCACCCATCTTCTGCTTGGTCAGGAACTCCTGGGCCACGCGGATCTCGTTGGTGGACGGGCGGCGCTGGAACATGCAGCGGAACATCGCGACGATGCGCTGGTCCTCGGACATGGCGTTGACGACGTCCTTGCGGGCGGCGACGGCGCGGGCGACGTCGACCGACAGGGCGTTGTTCATGAAGAACAGGGCCTGCTGGGGCACGATCGTCGAGTTACGCTTCGTGTTCGAGGTATCGGGGTCGCCGTAGTCGAACTGCGAGAGGGTGTCGCTGAGGCGGCGGCGGTCGACGTAGCCATAGAGGCTGCGGCGGTAGCTGAACGGCTCGTCGGTGATGTTCGCCGGCTGGCCGCCGACGGTGGTGGTCATCTTGCCGGTGAGCAGGATCATCGAGTCACGGATGGACTCGAAGTCGAGGCGACGCAGGTTGCCGCGCCAGAGGAGGCGGTTGCCGGCGTCGACCTTCAGCGGATCGACCGGACCCTTCTTGGCCACCAGCGGGTTGGCGGTGGGGTCGGAATCCTGGCGATACGTGTTGCTGAGCACGATCATGCGGTGGAGGCGCTTCATCGTCCAACCGTTCTCCACGAAGTCCGTGGCGAGGTAGTCGAGCAGCTCAGGGTGCGAGGGCTTCTCGGACATGTTGCCGAGGTCGTCGGGCGTGTTCACGAAGCCTTCGCCGAAGTGCTTGGTCCAGGTGCGGTTCACGGCCACGCGGGCGGTGATGGGATTGTCCTTGGAGATGATGGACTGGGCGAACTCGTAGCGACCGCTGCCGTCGACATACGGGCGACGTTCGCCGACCGTGAGGATGTCGAGGAACTGGCGGGGCACGATCTCACCCTTGAGGTTCTTGTCGCCACGCTTGAACACGTAGCTGTCCTTCGCGCCTTCGGAGTCCTGGACGACCATCGCGTGGCCGGGGACGCCGGGGTGGGAGAGACGGAGCTCATTGATCTGCGCGTGACGGAAGTAGGCGACGGGCTCGCGGTTGCCGATGCCGCCGTAGATCGGGCGGTTCTGCCAGTCCTGACAGAACTTACGCGTGCTGAAGAGGGAGATCATCTCTTCGTTGTCGAAGAGCTCGTCGTAGGACGGGATGGCCCAAGGATAGCCCGTCATCTCGGCGATGGCCGGCGAGGTCTTCTTCCACTCTTCGCCCGGCTTGGCCAGGAGGCTGAGGTGGGCGAGAATCGCGGCCTTGTTCTCGACGTAGATGCGCTGGTAGGCGGCGGCGACGTCATGCATCGTCTTCGGTTTGATGTTCCGCAGGCCGGCGGCGATGATCGGGTTCACGCGGTTCTCCGGATCGTCGAGGTATTCCTTGAGGACGATCGGGGCGCGCTCGGCGAAGTAGACGAACGGCACGGAAGCCAGGGCGGCGAAGGGACCGGTGATCGGCGAATCCTTCTGGATGCGCATGGCGGCGAAGTCCGTGTCGGACTGCAGGTCGATCTTGTAGCGGTCGGAGTATTCGCCGGCCTCGGAGGAGCCGCCGCGGACGGTGGCGATCATGAGGCGACCGGCCATCTCGTGGTCGTAGCGGGCGCGGGTCTCGCGCATGTAGCGGAAGAAGCCGGCGACCTGCTCGTCCTGGAGCTGGTTGAGGCGCTTAAGGAAGTCGGAACGGGCGGCGGCGGTGTTACCGGTGGCCGCGATCGGGGTCTGGTGCAGGGGCTCGACGATCGAGGCGAAGATGCCGTGCAGGGAGTAGTAGTCCTTGATCGGGATCGGGTCGAACTTGTGATCGTGGCAACGCGAGCAGGCGACGGTCAGGCCGAGGAAGGCCTTGGTCGTCGTGTCGATGCGCTCATCGATGGTGTCATGGATGTCGTCGAAGCGCTTGCCGATGGTGATGAAGCCGAGGGCGGCGAGACGAGGATCGTCGGGAGAGATGTCCGGGATGCGGTCCGCGGCGAGCTGCTCGACGACGAACTTGTCGTACGGCTTGTCCTCGTTCATCGCGTTGATCACGTAGTCGCGATAGGTCCAGGCGTAGGCGTAGCGGTAGTCGCGGAAGAGGCTGTCGCCCTGGTCGACCTGGAGGCCGCGCGTGTCGGAGTAGCGGGCGGTGTCGAGCCAGTGACGGGCCCAGCGTTCGCCGTAGTGCGGCGAGGCGAGGAGGAAGTCGACCTGCTTGACGTAGACGGCTTCGAGGTTGCCGGCCGGGCGACCGGTGCGGGCGGCGAGCGAGTCGGCGAGGCCGGCGTTATCGCAGGCCTTGACGAATGCGTCGACCTGTTCGGAGGTGGGCGGGAGGCCGATCAGATCGTAGTAGACGCGACGCAGGAAGGATTCGGGACCCGCGGCCGGATTGGGCTGGAGGCCCTTCTCTTCGAGCTTGGCGAGGACGAACGCGTCGATGGAATTCTTGACCCAGGCCTTGTTCTTCACTTCGGGCACAGGATACTTCTTGACGGGCTGGTAAGACCAATGTTCGCGGGCCTTGCTGGTGAGGCCGGTCAGCTTGGCGGCCCCGCCACCCGGCATCGGCGCACCCATCTTGACCCACTCTTCAAGGAGGGCGATTTTTTCGTCGGGCAGTTTGCCGCCGGTCTTCTTGGGCGGCATCGCGAACTCGGGATCGGTGTACTGGACGGCCTTGACGAGCAGGGACTTCTCGAGGTTGCCGGGGACGACGGCGGGACCTTCGTCGCCGCCCTTGTAGGCGCCGTCGCGGGAGTCGAGGATGAGGCCGCCCTTCGAGGAATTCTTCTCGGCGGAGTGGCACTCATAGCAACGGTCGATGAGGATCGGGCGGATGTTCTTCTCGAAGAACTCGAGACCTTCCTTGGAAGGCTGCGCTTCGTCGGCGGCGACCGCGAAGGCGGAAGCGAGCAGCGTGAGGGCGAGGGTGGAGTGACGGAGCGACAGCATGTTCGTGTTTTTTAAAGCGGGATAATGGCTAGGGGAAAGCAGCCGGGAGGGGCTGACCTTGAAGAATAATGTAAGTCCGACCCCTCGGAAATCAAGAGCGCTTCCCCATTCGGGTTGTAAAGAGAAGACCCCAAGGCGAGGATACGGGGGACGGACGATGCGCATCCTGATCGCCAACGACAAATTCAAGGGCTCGCTCGCGGCGGAAAAGGCGGGTTTTCATCTTAAAAATAGCCTAGAAAGCGTGTTTCCGGGGGCGATTATCGATATCTGCCCGATCGCGGACGGTGGCGAAGGGACGGCTTTGGCCATGACGACCGCCCTGGCGGGGGAATGGGTGCACGCCCAGACCGAGGATGCCCACGGACGGCCGCTCGAAGCCCCCTTTGGCTGGGTCGCCAGCTCCGCCACGGCCGTCATGGAAATGAGCGCGGCCAGCGGCTTGGCTATCGTCCAAGATATCGAACTTAACCCATTTAAAGCCAGCACCTTAGGTACAGGAATCCTTATCCAATCCGCCCTCCGGAAAGGCGCCCGACGGCTGCTGATCGGCATCGGCGGGAGCGCCACCAACGACGGGGGCCTCGGGATCGCCCTCGCCCTGGGATACCAGTTCAAGCGCCGGGGGCAGGACTTCACCCCCACCCTCGAGACCCTCCTCGAAGCGGACCAGGTCGTCCGGCCGACCGCCCTCCCCTCCTTCGAGCTGATCGTGGCCTGCGACGTCGATAACCCCCTCCTCGGCCCCCACGGAGCCACCCGGGTCTATGGTCCCCAGAAAGGCGTCCGTGACTTCGCTTGGTTCGAACAACGGCTCGCACACCTGGCCGACCTCGCGCGTCGCGACCTCGGCGTCGACCCGCGCGACATCCCCGGCGCCGGCGCCGCGGGCGGCCTCGGCTTCGGTCTGATGGCCTTCCTCGGCGGACGTCTGGTGAGCGGCTTCGACATGGTGGCTTCCCAAGTCGGATTGGAAGCGCGCGTCGCCGCCGCGGACCTCGTCATCACCGGCGAAGGCCGGCTCGACGCGCAGAGCCTGCAAGGCAAAGGCCCGGTCGGCGTCGCCCGCCTCGCGCGTCAGCTCGGCAAGCAGATCGTCGGCGTCGCCGGTTCGGTCGACGACTCGGCAGAGCTGCGCGCGCAGTTCGACCTGCTCATCGGCATCAAGCCCGCGGCGATGCCGCTCGACGAAGCGATGCGTCGCACCGGCGAACTCCTCGAGTCCGCCGTACGCGCCCACGCCGCGCCGCTGCGCGCGCTCAGCTCCTGAAGATCGGGATCGGCACGCCCTTGCCGTCGACGGTCGCGTAGAAGGGACGGCCCTCGACGTCGAACGCGGTCTTGGGGCTGATGCCCATCGCGCGGAAGATCGTGGCGTGCATGTCGCTGATCGAGACGGGGTCCTTGATCGCCACGAGCGGACGCTCGTCCGCGGTGGCGCCGTAGACGTGGCCCTTCTTCACGCCGCCGCCGAACATGACGACGCTCGTGCCGCCGGTGAAGTGACGGTGCAGGCCGTAATGGTCGGGGCTGGTGATGATGCCGGACTTATTGAAGGCCTGGTCCTTGGCCTGCGAGCCAGGGCGGCCTTCGATCATGGCGTCGCGGCTGAACTCGCTGGCGATGATGACCAAGGTGCGGTCGAGGAGCCCGCGCTGCTCGAGGTCGCGGATGAGGCGCGCGATCGGACGGTCGATCTCGGCATGCATCTTGGCGACGGTCTCGTGCCCCTTGCCGTGCGTGTCCCACTGGAAGAAGGGGACGTATTCCGTGGTGACCTCGACGAAGCGCGCGCCGTTCTCGACGAGGCGACGGGCCAGCAGGCAGCCGCGGCCGAAACGACCGGTGTCGTAATCCTTCTGGACCTCGGGCGTCTCGAGCGAGATGTCGAACGCGGCGCGCTCCTTGGCGCTGAGCAGACGGTAGGCGTTGTCCATCGAACGCAGCATGGACTGGTGCTGATGGTCGCTGAGGAGATCGCGGTCGGGCGTCGCGTCGACGAGGCGACGGAACTCGCGGTCGCGGTTCACGAAGCGACCGGCGTCCATGCCCTTGGGCGGGCGCACGGCGGCGGCGGCCTCTTCCGGGAACGGCAGGTTCATCGGGCCGTATTCGCCGCCGAAGAAACCGGCGGTGGTGAAGGCCTTGAGCTCTTCGCTTTCGCCGACGCCTTCGAGGCGCTGGCCGATGTTGATGAAGGCCGGCATGACCGGATTACGCGGACCGAGCACGCGGGCCATCCAGGCGCCGATGTGCGGGCAGGCGACCGTCTGCGGCGGGACGTAACCGGTGTGCCAATGGAACTGGTGGCGTGAGTGCAGGATGCTGCCGAGGTCGGGCTGCACCGCCGAACGGATGATCGTGCCGCGGTCCATGACCTGCGCGATGTTCTCCAAGCCTTCGCAGATGCGGACACCGTCGACCGAGGTCGGGATCGCCGGGAAGGTGCTGAGGACGCGGTCGTAGGTGAGCCCCTTCTCGTAAGGCGCGTAACGCTTCGGATCGAACGTCTCCGGCGCGGCCATGCCGCCGGCGAGCCAGATGAGGATGACCGCGTCGGCGGTCGCGGTCGGCTGCACGAGCTTCTCGCTTTCGGCGAGGAGGCGCGGGGCGCCCATCGAGAGCGTCGCGGCGCCGGCGGCGCCGAGCATCCGGAGGAATTCGCGCCGGGCGAGCGGCTCGGGCAAGGAAGGGTCAAGCGGCAGCGGAGAGGACATGGCGATCAGCGGATGGTCTGGAATTCGGGGAGCATGCACACGGCCCAGAGGAGGTCCGCGATACCTTGTTCGGAAAGCTCGGCGCCGACGATGCCGGCGGCGACCTTGAGCTCCGCGGGCGCGGGCTCACGGCTCAGCGCGGAGAGGAAGAGCCAGCGGGCGAACTCTTCCGGCGAAGCCCACGCGCGACGCTTCAGCTTGCCGGCGCCGGCGGCGAGGAGGTTCGTCAGCGCCTGGCCGTTGGCAAGGTCGATGGCCTCGAGCGTGCTGAGCTCGTTGGGCCGCATCGAGACGATCTGCTCGCGGTTCGGGCGGCCGAGCGCGCGCTGCAGGAGGTCGGACTTCACGAGGCCGGCCCGCGCAGGGAGGCTGCTGGTGCCTTCGACGCCGGCGAGCATCTCGGCCATGCGGGCCTGCGCCTTGCGCCAGGCCTCGCTCTTGACGAGCGCGACGGGCTGCCAGACGGGCTCCGCGGACTTCGCCTTGCCCTTGCCGGCGGCGAAGACGCCGCGGGCGCTGGGCACGCTGGTCGTCCACTCCCACGAGGCATCGGTGGCCATCTTCACGCGGGCGCCGCCCTTGAGCGTGACGTTCGCCTGGAAGAAGAGCGCGGCGATGTTCGGCCCCGAGCCGGCGTTGCGGCCGACGACGACGATCTGGTTCGCGCCTTTCAGGAGCGCGACGGAGAGGTCGAAGTTCTGCGGGTCGGCCCAGTTGTCGCCGGCGCCGATCTTCTTGCCGTTCACGAACAGGTCGAAACCGTTGTCGCAGGTCACCACGCAGGTCGCGGCATCCACGTCGGCGTCGAGCACGAGCTGCCGGCGGAACGTACGCGTCTCGCCGGCAGCAGGGACGCGCCCACCGGCGATGTCGCCCGACCAGATCGGCGCGGCGACGAGCGGCTCGACGACGGGCTTCTTGACCGCGGCGACGACCGGCGCGGCGCGCGGCACCTTGGGTTCGATCTTGGAAGGCGTGGTGCCGGTCAGCCGCCAGACGGCGTCGACGAACTGCTCGGCGGTCAGCCGCTTGGCGCGCGGACCGCGGTAGGCGTAACCTTTGTCGTCGGCGTCGCGCGCGAGGACTTCGGCGCGGGACTGGTAGGCCTGCGACGTGGCGATGAAGGCGAGCACGGCCTTGAGGTCATAGCCGGACTCGACGAGGCGGTTGGCGAGCACGTCGAGGAGATCCTGGTTCCACGGCTCGGTCTGCATCGCGTCGACGGGATGGACGATGCCGCGGCCCATCAGCCGATGCCAGAGGCGGTTGACGATGGTGCGCTGGTAACGCCCGTTCTCCGGATGGGTGACGAGCGCGGCGAGCTGGGCGAGACGCTCCTCGCGCGGCTTGGCGGGATCGACCTGGCCGAGCTCAGGGAAGGGCCAGGCGGCGACGGCCGGCTTGCCGGTCGGGATGTCGCAGCGGACGAGTTCCATCGGCCGGTTCGCGTAGATGGCGGCAAGACCGTAGGCGTCGCGCAGTTTCCAGCGGTCAGTGAAGCTGTCGTGGCACGAGGCGCACTTCATGTTGATGCCGAGGAACGTCTGCGAGACGCTCTGCGAGAACTGCAGCTCGGGCACCTGGCCCGCGCTCACCGCGCCGCGCCAGATGATGCCCTTGGCGAAGCCTTCGCTGTCGGCGGAAGGCGCCACGAGCTCCCGCGTGAAGCGGTCGTAAGGCTTATTGGTCAGCAGCGAGAGGTAGAGCCAGCTGGTGATCTGCTTGCGGCCGCCGTCGATGTAGCCGGTGCCGGCGTAATCGTTACGCAGCAGGTCGTTCCAGAAGACCATCCAGTGGTCGGCGTAGTCGACGTCGCGGGCGAGGAGCGTGCGCACGAGCGCCTCGCGTTTATCGGGACGCGTGTCGCCCGCGAAGGCGCGTGCCTCTTCGGCGGAAGGCAACAGACCTACGAGATCCAGCATGACGCGACGCTGGAAGGTGGCGTCATCCGCCGGCGACGGAATCGGGGCGCCCTTCGCCGTGAGCCAGCCGTCGAGCACGCGGTCGAGCGGATGCGTGCGGCCGGACTTCGCTTCGGGGAGCACCGGACGGCGCGGACGCAGCGGCGGCTCGAAGGCAGGCTGCTTGAAGGCGAAGCCTTCGGTCCAGACGGCGCCCTGCTCCACCCATGTGCGTAGGATGGCGACCTCGGCCGGACTCACGCGCGCGCCTTTCGGCGGCATGCGCTCGTCGGGATCGTCGCTGACGATCGACTCGAGCAGGCGCCCCTTCGACGTCTGACCCGGGAAAAGCACCGCGCCGCTCTCGCCGCCTTCGAGCAGCGTGGCGCGTGTGTTCATCGAGAAACTTCCCTTCTTCTTGTCCCCCGTGTGGCACTCGCCGCAATGCTTGCGCAGGATCGGCACCACCTCATGGGCGAAGTCGACCGGCGCCGCCCCGAGGGAGGCCGTCAGGAAACAACCGACAAGCAGGGAATCTCGGAACATGCGGAGGCTGCCCGCGGATCAGGGGACGAAGACGACCGCGGCGGCGGCCGGGGCTTCGACGGCCTGCTTGGTGTCGATGAGCTTGCCGTCGCGGCTGATCTTGTAGGCGTTGAGCGTACCGGACTTCTGGCCGGCGCACACGAGCCAGCGGCCGTCGGCGCTGAGACCGAAGCCGCGCGGCGTGGCGGGCGTGCCGAGCACGTGTTGGAGGAGGGCCAGCTTGCCGTCCTGGCCGATCGAGTAGACGGCGATGGAGTCATGGCCGCGGTTCGACACGTAGAGGGTCTTGCCGTCGGGGCGGACGAAGATCTCGGCGGTGGAGGCGCCCTTGGTCTCCGCGCCGGCCGGCAGCGTCGGGAGGCTCTGGAGCTGCTTCAGGCCGCCGTTACGTTCGACGGTGAAGGCCACGACATTGAGGCCCATCTCGGTGTTCACGTAGGCGAACTTGCCGTTCGGATGGAAGACGAGGTGGCGCGGGCCTTCGCCGGCGGTGACGCGACCGGACTTCGGCTTGTTCGCGGCGAGCAGGCCTTTCTCGGTGTCGAACTTGTAGATGAAGATATCGTCCGTGCCGAGGTCGGCAACGTAGACGCGGCCGCTCTTCGGATGGAAGTAGACGCCATGGGCGTGCGGGCCGGACTGGCGACCGGCGTTCGGACCGGTGCCGACGTGCTGGATCGAGGACGAAGCGGCGGCGAGGGAACCGTCGGCCTTGATCGGCAGCGCGGTGGTCGAACCGGAGCCGTAGTTCACGACGACGAGGTTACGACGGACGGTGTCGACGGCGAGGTGCGTCGGGCCTTTGCCCTTGGAGGCTTCAGTGTTGAGCAGGCGGAGCTTGTCGCCTTCGACCGCGTAGGCGGCGACGGCGCCTTCGGCGGCTTCGGCGGTGGCGTAGAGGAACTTGGCGTCCATGCTGAGCGCGACATAGGAAGCGGACTTCGCTTCGGCGGCGACGGTCGGCGCGGAGATCTTACCGGTCTTGCCGTCGAGCACGCAGCGAAGCACGCCCTGGGCCTTGGCGCCGGAGGTGCCGACGTAAAAGACATACTGGGCGGGCGCGGGCTTCGGGGCGGTCTTGGTGGCGGCCTTCGGAGCAGGAGCAGGGGTGTCGGCGGACTGACAGCCGACGAGCAAGGCCGCGAACGCGGCGAGGAGGAGGCGGGTGGTGTTCATGGTATTGGAAATGAGGAAGGGAATCAGCGGCCGGTCCACCAGCCGTCGAGCTGGGTCATGAGGCGCTTCACGTCCTCAGGACGTTCGGAGGCGAGGTCGCGGAGTTCGTACGGGTCGGCCTTGAGGTCGAAAAGTCGCGGCGGCTCGATGGCGTCGGCCGAACCATGTTGGGTCGTGCCGGTCTTGAGCCCGCTGGAGACGATGAGCTTGAGGTCGCCGGCGACGAGCCAGCGGTAGCGCAGGCTGGCGGCGGGGCGGGCGAGATCGAGGATGTCGTGGGTCGAGTTCTGTCCGGCGACGAACGGGCGGGCCTTCAGGGCCGCGTCGTCGAGCAGGTCGAGTCCGTCGCCACCGGCGGGCACGGGGGCGCCGACGAGTTTCAGGAGCGTCGGCAGGATGTCCACCGCGCTGGCGGCTTCGGTCATGACGGCCGGCTTGATGTGGCCGGGCCAGCTCACGAAGATCGGCGTGCGCACGCCGCCGTCGAAGGGCGACTGCTTGGAGCGCTCGAAATCGACCGAAGGCTTGTCCGTGCGCGGGATCCAGCCGTTGTCGGCGATGTAGACGATGATCGTATCGCGGGCGAGGCCCTCCTTCTCGAGATGCGCGCGGATCTCACCGATGGTCTCGTCGAACCATTCCACCATCGCATGATACTTCGCGGCGTGGAGCGTGGGGGACTTGTCGCGATACTTCGCGAGCAGGCGTTCCGGCGGCGTGTGCGGGTCATGCGGCATCATCGGCGCATACCAGACGAAGAACGGCTTCCCGTCCTTCTTGGCGCGGCTGATGAAATCCGTGAGCGGAGCCAAAGTCTTACGGCCGATGTCGAGGCCTTCGTCGCCGTGGCGACCCCCCTTGGTCATGCCTTCGGTGAAACCGCCGGTCTGATAAGGACCCATCCACCACTTGCCCGTCTGCAGGCTGACGTAACCCTGCTCGCCGAGGAGGCGGGGCAGGATCGGCGATTCCTGGAAGCGTTTGATCATCTGGGCGCGACCATCGAGGAAGGCGGCGTTCTTCTGTTTCGCGGCGGCGGC
>CANKZO010000015.1 GCA_947488485.1 Opitutia bacterium
ATCTCCCTCGCGATGTTCACGCACGTCGGCGCCGCCGCGCCGGGCGACGTCACGGCGATGGACACGCATTGGATCTGGCAGGAAGGCCAGCGCCTCACGAAGGAGCCCCTGCAGATCAAGGGCGGCAAGATCGCCGTCCCGCAGAAGCCGGGCCTCGGCGTCGAGATCGACCCCGCCCAGCTTGAAGCCGCCCATCAGCTTTACTTGAAGTTGCCGTCCGGGTCGCGCGACGACGCGGTCGCGATGCAGTTCCTCATCCCGGGCTGGAAATTCGACCCGAAGAAGCCCTGTCTGGTCCGCTGAAGCAGATTTAGCGGTTTCCAACCTCCGGCCCAGGGGTAGAGTCGGCCCATGAACAAGACGTCCGTCGCCATCACCGCCGCCTTCTGTGTGGCGATCGGTTTCCTCATCGCCCGCTTCATCGGTCCGACCGAAGCCCCGGCGCCCGCCAAGGTGGAAAAGGCCGTCGTGGCCGCTCCGGCGCCGGCTCCGCAGCCGGCCAAGGTCAGCGCGGCTAAGCCCGTCACCGCAACGCCGGCCAAGCGCCCGCCGATGGACGAAGCCACGAAGGCGCGCTACAAGGCCTTCGGCGAAGAGACCCGGAAGATGGCGTTGGATCTCGCAGGCGGCGACGAGAAGAAGCTCGGGCAGGCCTTCCGCAACGGGATGGCCAACCCGGCCACGCAAGAGCTCTTCAATCGTGGACGTGCCCTCGGCGAAGCGATGCGCGCCGCGGAGACCGACGCCGAGCGCGCCGCGCTGGAAGGCCAAGTGGCCGCGCTCCGCGACGAAGGCATGGGCATGCTCAAGGCGGAGCTCGAGAAGATCGACGCCGCCGCGAACAGCCAGCCGGCGCCGGCCCCAGCCGCTCCCGCTCCGGTCATCCCGGCGCAGGGCTTGATGTAAGGTTACTTGGTGATCGGCTGGGAGATCCGCAGGTAGGCGAACAAATCCCGGAGTTGCTGGTCGGTCATGCCGTCCAGCAGGCCTTCCGGCATCAGGCTACGCCCCATCGGCGTGAGCAGACGGACGTCCGCCTGCCGCACGGTGATGTCCTCCCCTTCCAGCCCGCGCAGCACGAGGATCTGGGCGTCGCGCTCGACGAGGAAGCCGCTGAGCGAGCGACCATCGTTCGTGGTGACGGAGAAATACTGGAAACCTTCGCGGATCTCGGCGTTGGGGTGCACGATGCTGATGAGCATCGTGCCGAGGTTGTCGCGCTGGTAGGCGGTCAGTTCCGGACCGATCCGTCCGCCCTTGAAGAAGAGTTTGTGACACGCGGCGCACTTCTCCTGGAAGAGCGGCTCGCCGGCATACGGATTACCCGTGCCGGCCTTGAGCTTGGCTTCGACGTCGGCGATCTTGGCGATGAAGTCCGTGACGCCGGCCGCCGGCTTTTCCGGATAGAGTTCCGTCAGCAACCCTTGCACCTGCTTGGGCTCATGCTGCCGCATGCGTTCGACCATGTCGCGCGGCACGGTGTTCGCGGCGATCCGGCCCGACCTGACGGCTTCCAGCAGCTGCTGCGACCACTCCGCGCGGCTGGCGAGCAAGGCCAGCGCGGTGAGACGCACCTCGCCGGCACCCTGCTCGACGATCGACACCGCCTTGGCGCCGACCTCGGGCTGACCGTAGGACATGAGCGAGATGAGGGCGGCCTTACGTAAGGGCGTGGCTTCGGCAGAGCCGGCGATGGCGAGCAAGGTAGCCTGCGCCTCGGGTTGACGGACTTCGCCGAAGACCCTGACCTGGTTCAGCCGTTCGGTCGCATCCGCTTTCTTGTTCACGATGAGCGCCAGCGATTCCTTGATCGCGGCGGCGTCGCCCTGACGGACGCGCAGGATCAACGGCGCCTTGCCGGACGCGGCCATGGCTTGGAGCAGTTCGTCCGGCAGGCCGGCGAGTTCGCGTCCACGGTAGGCTTCCTCGAAGCCTTTCATGAGATGGATGGTGTGCGCGGGCGTCGGGGCGAGACGCAGGAGCTGCGCGCAGACGAGCAGGTCGGCCCGGCGGCCTTCCGTCGCGAAACGACGCATGAGGCGGGGCAGCAGATGCTGCTGGACCAGCGGGCGATCCCAGACGGCCGGATTCTTCACGAAGCCCACGACGGCCTCGCGATCGATCGTCACGTGCGATTCCAGCGCGAACCAGAGCAGTAACGGGATATAGGCGTCTTCGGCGTCCTCATCGCGGGAGGCGAGAGCCGTGACCAGTGCGAGCATCTGCGACGTCGGCAGACGACGAGCCGAGGAGGCGAACTGCGAACGAACCTCCGCGTCGGTTTCGACCCGGGCGCGCGCGAGGACGGAGGCGAAGACGTCAGCGGGCAAGTCACGAGCCCCCTTGGAGCCGACCCCCGGGACGCCCAGGCCACGGTTGACGCCATACTTATCGCCAAGGAAGCGCATGGCCCAGAAGCGCACCGGCGCGTAGGCATGCGTCAGCGCGGCGACGGCCTTCGCGTCCGTGAGGGCGTCGACCTGAGACAGCGCCCAGAGCGCGCCCAGAGCCCCGCGGCCCTTGTCAGCGGCCAGCAGCGCATCCAATGGCGAGATCGCCGCCGGGTCGCGGCGTTCGGCCAGCAGCTGCAACGAGGCCGTACGGTGGAACTTATTAGGATGGCCGAGCAAGGCCACGAGCTGGGCGGTCGTCTTGGCCTCCAGGTTCGTATCGGTCTCCAGTTTGGCGTCTTGATCGCGGAGGCGATACAGACGGCCGGTCGTCGGATCGATCTGGTTCTGATAATGCTGACCGTGCGCGATGTAGTATTCGTACATGTCGCTCACGAAGAGCGAGCCATCGGGAGCGTTGGCGCTGTAGAGCGGACGGAAGCCGACGTCTTCGGACCACATCGCGATGCCCTTGTCGGTCGTCACGTAGGTCGCGCCTTTCGGGATGCGTTCGGAGTCCGTCACGGTGTTATGCAGCGGATCGAGGGAGAAGAGGTGACCTTGATACTTCGCGGCCAGCGCCGTGCCTTCGATGAAAGTGCCGAAGTGGGCGAAACGCGGGACCTTCGTCAACGTACCGAGGATGGGCAGCTGCCCGAAAGAATAGGGCGTGCGCGGCGGACCGAACTTGCCGGGATCGACGCCCTGCTTGAGGTAGATGCCGCCTTGGACGTAGTGCCAGCCGCGGGTGGTGCCGCCGTTGTGGCCGGAATACATGCGGCCGTCGCCGTCGAACTCGAGGCCGAAGGGATTGCCCGAGCCTTCGCTGAAGATGTCGTATTCCCGCGTCTTCGGATGGTAGCGCCAGACCATGCAGCCTTCGAAATGGACCGGGGCGGCGTCCGCGGAATCGAAACCAGGGCGGACCACGCGGGAGGACGACGTGCTGCCATGCACGCCGTAGAGCCAGCCGTCCGGACCCAGGATGATGCCGTTGCCGACCGAGTGCGTGTCCTCAAGACCGAAGCCGGAGAGATGCACCACCGGGGGGCCGTCGGGAACGTCATCGCCGTTGGCATCGGGGTAGAACAGCAGGTAAGGCGGATTCATCACCCAGACGCCGCCATGGGCGCGCACGGCGGAATTGGCCATATTCAGCCCGTCTTGGAAGACCGTATGCTTATCGTAGACCCCGTCGCGCTTCGTCGACTCATGGATGGAGACGATATCGGCGCCGCGGTCATGATGAGGCGGAGCCGGCGGGACGCGGTCGTAGTGCGAGCGATAATACTTATCGCGGCTGATCATGTTCACGCCGGCGGGATAGGGATATTGGCGATACTGCGTGACCCAAAGCCGGCCGCGGGTGTCGAAACTGAAGTGCGTCGGCTGGGCGATCTGCGGCTCCGAAAGCAGGAGATCCACCGCGAGATCGGGCGTCGCGCGCATCTTGGCGTAGGCGTCGGCCGGTGACAGCGTGGGACCGTGGAACTGCTCGGCGCGGCCGAGGACGCGGTTGGATTCGCGGAACTTGGCGAACGACGAGGACGTCGGCTGGACCTTGAGCGAAGCACCGGGCACGAGCGGCGTCGCGGAATACTCCCACGCGCCCTCGAGCACGCACTCCATGAAGTAGTTCATGATGAACGGCGCTTCGCCGAGGAAGCCGCCCTTCCCCTCCGGCTG
Organism: Opitutia bacterium; assembly: GCA_947488485.1. Next base: position 4,077 of record CANKZO010000015.1, read on the forward strand.
CTGGACATGGAAGACGATCTCGTTCCACTCGCCCTTCTTCAGCGTGCCCACCGGGACCTTATGCCGGAAGACTTCCTTCCGGGCGTTTTTATAGCCGGGGGCGAACGTGCCGCCGGCGCCGACCTTGACGCCGTTGACGAAGAGCTCGTGCGCGCCCTCGAGATCGCGGAAGTGCACGCCGACCGATTCCTCGAACAGATTGCGCTCGTGCTTGGTGAAGAACGAATCGTCGACCTTGACCCAGGTCCGGAGCCAGAAGTCGGACGCGACGGACGCGCGGGCGGCGGGCGAAGGGATCGGCGCGAGGGATTGCGCGGAGGCGCACGCGACGGCCAGCGCGGCGAAGCACCAGGACAAGCACAGACGGAGGGGCATGGGGTTGAGGATGAGACAAGCGAAGCGGGCGTTGGTCGCAATCTTCGGCGAACATCGGGCGCAGATAATCGTGATATCTTCCGATATGACGGAAGTCCCGCATGACCGCCGGGGGCTATGACGCACCGACCGGACAATTAGTCTGGAAGCCCCCGCCCCGGCGGGCAACTTGCCCGGATGCTCGGAGCCATCGCCGGCGACATCATCGGGTCGGTCCACGAATTCAGCCGTAACGAAGACGCAGGCTTCCCCCTCTTCGCCGAGAAGTCCTGCCCGACCGACGACTCGCTGCTCACCTGGGCGGTCGCCGAGACGATCCTCCGGGGCGAACGTGACTATAAGCCCCGGATCGTCGGCATGGTCAGCTACTACGAGAAGAACGGCCAACTGGCCCCTTTGTCGGCGGCCTTCGGCGGCGGCTTCCTTGGCTGGGTCTACGAGGGCGCGCCCGGCGAAAGGGACTCCTTCGGCAACGGCGCGGCCATGCGCGTCTCTCCCGTGGCGTGGGCGTTCGATGACTTGGAGACCGTGCTCGAACACGCCACGCTCAGCGCCCGCCCCTCGCACGCCCACCCCGAAGGCATCAAAGGCGCCCAAGCGGTCGCCGCCGCAACCTGGGCGGCCCGCAAGTATCGGAACCCCGATGCCGTCCGCGCCGTGGCCGAAAGCTTCTACGGCCCCCTGCCCGAGCTCGCGGAGATCCGGAAGACCCACGCCTACAACGAGACCTGCCAAGGGTGCGTGCCCGCATGCCTGGCCATCGCCGTCGGGACGGCCGACTACGAGTCCGCCGTCCGCTTTGCCGCCTCCATCCGCGGGGACGCCGATACCCTGGCCGCCATCACCGGTTCGGTCAGCCAAGCCCTCTGGGGGCTGCCTAAGGCCATCCGGGAGCAGTCCCTGGCCATCGCCGCCCGTTGCTACCCCGGGATGGAGCGGACGGTGGCCGAATTCGAGGCCCGGTTCGGCGGATTTTGACGATTATATGGCCTTTTGGCCTGTCGGCTTGACAGTGAACAAGTTTTCATCGAACATGCGTTCACTATGGAAGAACTGACCAAGAAGCAGCGGGCCATCCTCGACTACATGAAGGCCCACGTGGCTGAGCACTCCTACTGGCCGAGTATCCGCGATATCCAGGCCAAGTTCCGCTTCGCCTCCACCAACGGCGTCTACGGCCACCTCCAGGCCCTCGAGCGCAAGGGCGTCCTCCAGCGCATCCCTGGCGCCGCCCGCGCCTACAAGATCGTCCCGGAAGTCCTCGGCGACACCTCCGAGACCGTCATCCGCTACGAAGGCCCCGGCGACGACGCCATCCCCTTCGAAAACGTGAAGTTCGCCGGTGCCATCGCCGCCGGCTTCCCCGACTACACCGAGTCCTCCGGCGTCCTGGACTCGATGCAGGTCCCCCTCTCGCCCAGCGCCCGCCGTCGCGCTCCCGAAGCCTTCGCCCTCCGCGTCCGCGGTGACTCCATGATCGACGCCGATATCAACGACGGCGACACCGTCATCGTCGAACCCGGCACGCCCAAGCACGGTGACATTGTCGCCGCGCTCATCGATGGCGAGACGACCCTTAAGCGCCTGATCAAGCAGGGCTCCAAGGTCTACCTCAAGGCTGAGAACCAGAATTACCCCGACCTCATCCCGACCAGCTCCCTGACCATCCAGGGTATCGCGAAGTCGGTGATGAAGCGGATCTGAAGCGGCGCCCAGCGTTCGCCTCAGGCTTTACGCAGCACCAACAGGACATCCGAATACGCCAGGTCGATCTTGCGAGTCGACTTGAGGTCGTAATGGAAATCGTGGCAGACGACGAGATGCAGCGACGGCACCTTGGCGAGCAATGCCTTCAGCTCAGCCGGAGAATAGGTGCGGAAATCCCACAAGGTCTCCTCGATGCGGGTCTTTCCCTTCTCGGTGATGCGCATGCGCGTGCGCATGGCTTCGGTACGGGATTTGCGATCGGCCGGGGCCGACCAGGTGTCGCTGACCACGCGGATGCCCGGCTTACGACCGATCCAGCGCTCATGGTCGGGCGGGCTGTTCTTATAATCGGTCAGGTGCAGGCCGAGCAGCAGCAGGCCTCCGGGACGCAGCGAGGCGGCCATGCGGCGTAGGGCACTGACCGCGCCGGCTTCACTATCGACGTATTTGAAGGTGCTGACGAAGCAGTGGGCGACGTCATAGCGGGCACCCTTGGGCAACGTGAAATCCTGCAAGCGATCGCGCCACACCCTGCCCTTCAGCCCCTTGGCCTTGAGGCGGTTCTTCGCGAAGGCGACCTGGTGCTTGTTCAGGTCGAAGCCATGGACGACATGTCCGCGGGCGGCGAGCGATTCCAGCAGACGCCCCGAACCGCAGGCCGGCTCGAAGACACGCATCGGTCCGGCGAGCTTCGGTCCGTGCTTCTTCATGATGCCCTCGATGAAACGCGTCTCCTTCGGCGTATAGTCCGCATACACCATGTCGTAATACAACGGGGAGTCATACCACGCGGTGGAGGATTGTTGAGGAGATGACAAAGGTGTCAGCGGTTGGCGATTAGCGGTTGGGAACGGCAAGAGGTGTGGCGTGGGTTTTACCCCAACCGCCAACCGCTTACCGCCAGCCGCTAAAACCCGTTACTGATAAATCTCCCCGCCCTTTTCGCGGAACTCCTTGGACTTCTCTTCCATGCCCTTGGCGAGGGCTTCGGCTTCGGAGACGCCCTGGGCGTCGGCGAACTTCCGGATGTCGTCGGAGATGCGCATCGAGCAGAAGTTCGGTCCGCACATGGAGCAGAAGTGCGCGGTCTTGGCGGACTCCTGCGGGAGGGTCTCGTCGTGGTATTCCTGGGCGCGCTCGGGATCGAGGGCCAAGGCGAACTGGTCGGGCCAGCGGAATTCGAAACGGGCCTTGGAGAGCGCGTTGTCGCGGATCTGCGCGGCGGGGTGACCCTTGGCGAGGTCGGCAGCGTGGGCGGCGATCTTGTAGGCGATGACGCCCTCACGGACGTCGTTCTTGTTCGGCAGGCCGAGGTGTTCCTTCGGCGTGACGTAGCAAAGCATCGCGGTGCCATACCAGCCGATCATCGCGGCGCCGATGGCGGACGTGATGTGGTCGTAGCCCGGGGCGATGTCGGTCGTGAGGGGTCCGAGCGTGTAGAACGGGGCCTCGTGGCACCACTCCAGCTGCTTGTCCATGTTCTCCTTGATCATGTGCATCGGCACGTGGCCGGGGCCTTCATTCATGACCTGCACGCCGCGCTCCCAGGCGCGCGTGGTGAGTTCGCCCTGGGTCTTCAGTTCGGCGAACTGGGCGTCGTCGTTGGCGTCGGCGATCGAGCCGGGACGGAGGCCGTCGCCGATCGAGAAGCTGACGTCATAGGCGGCCATGATGTCGCAGATGTCATCCCAATGGGTATAGAGGAAGTTCTCCTTATGGTGCGAGAGGCACCACTTAGCCATGATCGAGCCACCGCGGGAGACGATACCGGTGACGCGACGGGCGGTCATCGGGATGTAAGCCAGGCGGACGCCGGCGTGGATCGTGAAGTAGTCGACGCCCTGCTCGGCCTGTTCGATAAGGGTGTCGCGGAAGATCTCCCAGGTGAGGTCTTCGGCGCGGCCGTTGACCTTCTCGAGGGCCTGGTAGATCGGCACAGTGCCGACCGGCACAGGGCAGTTACGGAGGATCCACTCGCGGGTCTGGTGGATGTTCTTGCCCGTGGAAAGATCCATGAGCGTGTCACCTCCCCACTTGATGGACCAGCGCATCTTCTCGACCTCTTCCTCGATGGAGGACGCGACGGCCGAGTTGCCGATGTTGGTGTTGATCTTCACCAGGAAGTTACGGCCGATGATCATCGGCTCAAGCTCGGGGTGATTGATGTTGGCCGGGATGATGGCACGGCCGCGGGCGACCTCGGAGCGGACGAACTCCGGGGTGATGACTTTCGGGATGGCGGCGCCGAAGGACTCACCCTTGTGTTGGAAGGTCAGGTCATGGCGACGGGTCGATTCCGGCTGATCGGTCGCGAGGCGCATGTTCTCGCGGATGGCGATATACTCCATCTCGGGCGTGATGATGCCCTGCTTCGCGTAGGCGAGCTGGGTCGGGCGCTGGCCGGGCTTGCCCTTGTAGACCTTACGGTCGGCACGGTCGAACTGGACCAGGCGGTTGCGGGAGGTCGCGCGCTGGGCGGTCTCGGCGTGCTTCCAAGAAAGGTAGCCGTCGTCTTCGGGCTTCAGCTCGCGGCCGGGGACGGCTTCGACGTCGCCACGTTCGAGGATCCAGGCGGCGCGGATGGCCGGCAGGCCCTTCTCGACGTCGCCATGGAAAGCCGGATCGCCCCAAGGACCGGACGTATCATAGATGCGGACCGGCTCATTGGGCGACTTCGCGCCATCGGGGCGGGAGGTATCGGCCAACTTCACCTCGCGCATCGGCACGAGGAGATCAGGGCGCGAACCCGGCACATAGACGCGCGTCGAGTTCGGGAAGGTGGTGGGCTTGTTGTCGGAGACCATAGAATAGAGCGAGGATGGAGGAAAGGTGGGGCCGAGGGCCGGAGGCAAAGCCTGTCCACGCGGACCTGGAAGGTTCGCGGAAACGGGGATGTTATGGGCTGCACAATCCGCTTCCTACGGCGCCGAGGCGCATCAGGTACGAGGGTTCGAGGCCAAGCCTCATCTCAGTCCGGTGACGGACTCCCCTGGGAAAGACTAGGAAGGAACGGGCTTATGAAGGCGGATTATCCCCAAGTAGCAAGTGACAACCCCACCCCTTCGCCGGTCATCCAAAGAGAAGGGCCCGACACACGTCGGGCCCTGGTTGGCATCACTGACAACCGGAAATCAGCGGTTCATCGACAGCTGGGCGCGGAGATACTCGACCGTGCGGCGCACGTTCGCGTCCACTTCCATCTGGTTGACGACCGTCTTGCGGGCGTGGATGACCGTGCCGTGGTCGCGACCGCCGAAAGCCTGGCCGATCGACACGAGGGACATGCCGGTGAGCTGGGTGGCGAGGTACATGGCGACCTGACGGGGGAAAGCGATGTTCTGCATCCGGCGCTTGGAGGTCATGTCGGACATCTGGATGCGGTAGTGCTCGGCGACCTTACGCTGGATGACTTCGGCCGTGAGGGTGTGGCTGGCTTCTTCGACGAGGATGTCGTGGAGGAGCTTCTCGACCTGGGCGAGTTCGAGGGGCTTGCGGGTCATGCCCACGAGGCCGACGATGCGGGTGACGGCGCCTTCGAGGTTGCGGACGTTGCGGGCGATGCGGGAGGCGATGAACTCGGCGATTTCCGGCTGCAGGTCGAGGCCGCGGGCGGCCGCCTTCTTGCGCAGGATGGCGATGCGGGTCTCGAGGCCGGGGGCCTGGATGGAGCAGACCATACCCCACTGGAAGCGGGAGACGAGGCGTTCCTGGAGCTTGGCGATCTCGGAAGCCGGACGGTCGCTGGTCAGGACCACCTGCTTATGATTGTTATGCAGCTCGTTGAAGGTGTGGAAGAACTCGTCCTGCGTGGACTCCTTGCCGGCGAGGAAGTGGATGTCGTCGATCAGGAGCAGGTCGAGTTCGCGGTAGCGACGGCGGAACGAGGCGACGCTGCCGGTCTGGAGGGCCTGGATGAAATCGTTGGTGAAGGTCTCCGAGGAAATGTAGGCGATGCGGGCCTGCGGATTGGCGGCGTAGACCGAATGCGCGATGGCGTGCATCAGGTGGGTCTTGCCCAGACCGGTCGGGCCATGGATGAAGAGCGGGTTGTAGTAGTGGCCGGGTTCCTTGGCGACGGCGAGCGAAGCGCCATGGGCCATCTCGTTCTCCGGACCGACGATGAAGTTGTCGAAAGTGTTGGTCGCCTTGATCGCCGGAGCCGGCGAGGAAGCGGCCTGACGCGCAGCGCGGGCGACCGGAGCCGGCGCCGGAGCGACTTCACGGGCGGCGTCGACGGAAGCCGTCAGGCGGTAGTCCATGTTACGTCCGGCGACCAGCGTGAGCTGACGGCGGAGCATCTCGGCGTAGTTGCTGTTGACCCAGGCTTCGGTGAGGACCGACGGAGCTTCCAAGACGAGGACTTTGCCTTCGACGATGCCGATCGGTTGCAGAGAAGAGATCCAGGTTTCGAAGTCGGCGCGCGGAAGTACGTTACGGAGTTCGCTTTTGGCGGTTTCCCAAAGGGAGAGGTGGCTGACGGAAGAGGACATGAGAAAGGGGGAGGGTTGAGAAAGGTTGTTCACAGGCTCTTTGGAAGCCCGAAAGTGAGGTATTTTTGTAAAACAATCGTCAAGGTGACGGACTCGACTCTTTGGCTGCTTCTGTGCCAAATTTGGGACAGAAAGGATTCACGCCGTAAGTCGTTGATGAAAGGTGGTTTGGAAGGGTTAAAAAGGGATTCCTTCGTTTAGGGTCCGGAGAAGAGGCCGGTGTCGATCCGAGGGGTGCGAATCGAGACGCCTTTGTGGAGGCGCGGAGACGAGGGACAAGTGCAAGCCCTGCACAGGTTATTAACAGCCCCCCTGTAGATAAGAAAATGAGGTTTCTGTTGCACGTCCGTCACACGCTCATCGTTCCCCTGTGAATAGGGGTTTTAATTCACTTCGCCGTTTCAGCGAGATGCTCGTCCCGTAGGCGACGCAAGTCATCCAAGCTCAGGCAGTGACGGAGTCGGTCGCGGAGTTTACGCGAACCGGGCAGCCCATGCGTGAGCGGATGGAGGCGATCGAGCATCCAACGGACGTCGCGATGGCCCAGCCGAGAGGCATGCACCTCGATCGTGAGCTCGGCCAAGCGAATCATGCAATCCCAGCGGGCCTGGACGCTCGTTTCGGCGGCCTCCCCCGCCCTGCCCTCCAGCGCCGCCTTGATCTGGGCGAAAATCCAAGGATTACCGAGCGCCGCGCGACCGATCATCAGGCCCGAGACCCCGGATTCCTTCTGACGCAGCAAAGCGGAGGGTCCGTCCTTCACGTCACCATTGCCGATGACGGGAATATCGACCGCCGCCGCGACCTGCGCGATCCAACCCCAATGGGCCTCGCCGGAATAGCCCTGCTCCTTGGTCCGGCCGTGGACCGCGATGGCCTCGACGCCGAGCCCTTGGAGCCGACCGGCGACCTCGACGGCCACGATGGTCGCATGATCCCAGCCCAGACGCATCTTCGCGGTCAGCGGGACGTCCGGGATGGCGTCCTTCACCGCCTTGACGAGGTCGTAGAGCAAAGGCGTGCAACGCAGGAGGCCCGAGCCGGCGTTCTGCTCGATGACCTTGTGGGCGGGGCAGCCGAAGTTGAGGTCGAGGAAGTCCGGCTTCATGCGCTCGCACACCAAGCGGGCGGCCTTGGCCATGGAAGCCGGCGTGGCCCCGAAGATCTGGACGCCCATCGGGCGCTGGCCTTCCGTGAAGTCGACCATCTCCCAGGCCTTGGCGTTGTCGCGGATGAGCGCTTCCGACTGGACGAACTCGGTGACCATGACGTCCGCGCCCTGCTCCTTGCAGAGCTGGCGGAAAGCGACGTCGGTATGCCGCGCCATGGGCGCGAGGTAGAGCGGGAACTTGCCGGGTCCGAACCACGGCAGGCGCGGCGCGACCTTGCTCACGGACGTCCGTCCTTCTTCTTCAGGCCGGCCTTGAGCTCGCGCCAGCGGGCGAGACGCTCCGCGATCTGCGGCTCGGCGCCGGCGTCACCAGGATGGTAGAGCGACAACGGACGGCTGAGGTAATCCTGACCACTGATGGCTTCCGGGTAATCGTGGCTGTAGCGATAGGCTCCGCCGTTACCGAGGCTCTTGTTGAGACTGTTATGCGCGTCCTTGAGATGCAGCGGCACTTCCTGGCGCGGCATATTGCGGACGGCGTCCTTGGCCGCGGAAATCGCCGAGGTCGTGCTGTTGCTCTTCGGGGAGAGCGCGAGGAAGAGCGTCGCGTGGGCCAGCGCGTATTCGCATTCGGGCATGCCGACCATCTCGCAGGCCTGGAAGGCCGCGGTGGCCACGCCCAAGGCGCGGGAGTCGGCGAGTCCGATGTCTTCGGAAGCGCAGATGACCAGGCGGCGAGCGATGAAGCGCGGCTCCTCCCCTCCTTCGAGCATCAGGAAGAGCCAGTAGAGCGCGGCATCCGGGTCGCCTCCGCGCACCGACTTGATGAACGCAGACGCGGTATCGTAATGGTCGTCGCCGCCGTCATCGTAACGGATGCGACGCTCGCGCGCGAAGGAAGCCACGGCTTCGTCGGTGACGCTGCCGAGCGCCGGCGCGGAAAGCACGAGCGTCTCGAGGCAATTGAGGGCGCGACGAAGATCACCGGAGGCCATCTCGGCGACCTGCTGCAGGACTTTCTCCGAGGCTTTGACGCCGAGGGCGCCGAGGCCGCGCTCCTTGTCGGCGAGGGCCGTGCCAAGGAACGTGGCGATCTCCGGCGGCGTCAGCGGATCGAGGCGGAAGAGGTGGCTGCGGCTGAGAAGCGCCGGGACGACATAGAGTCCAGGATTATGCGTCGTGCAGCCGATGAGCCGCACCACGCCGGCTTCGACGTCCGGCAAGAGCAGGTCCTGTTGCGCCTTGTTGAAGCGATGGATTTCGTCGACCACCAGCACGGTCTTGCGTGAGGGCTGGCGGCGGGCGTCGGCCAGGATTTCGCGGAGTTCGGGCGTCCCGGACAGGACGGCATTGACCCGCACGACAAAGGATTGCGTCTCCGCGGCGATGACCTCGGCCAAGGTGGTCTTACCGCAACCGGGCGGGCCGTAGAACAGCAGTGAGCCGAAGGTGTCGGCTTTGATCAGGCGCGGGAGCAAGGCCTCCGGGCCCAGCAAGGCCGCGTGACCGACGACTTCGGTGAGATTACGCGGACGCATCCGCGAGGCGAGCGGCCGACGACGTTCCGGGATAGCATCAGGTACCCCCTGACCGAGGCCAGGCAGCGCATCGTCCGACCCCTGGCGGCGTTCGGCCACGTCTTACTTCTCTTCCGCGAAGGGCACCAGGTGGCAGTACGGCTTCTTGTTGCGCAGCTGGTAATACTTCTGGTGATATTCCTCCGCCTTCCAGAACTTCGGGGCCTTCTCGATCTGGGTGGCGATCGGACGGCTGAAGGCCTTGGCGAGAGTCAGGCCGATCTTCACGTCGTCGGCGATCTTCTGCTGCTCCGGCGAGTGGGTGAAGATGACCGAACGATATTGGTCGCCGATATCCGGACCCTGACGGTTGACCTGCGTCGGGTCGTGCATCTTGAAGAAATACTCCACGAGCGTGCGGTAGGTGACCTTGGCCGGGTCGAACGTGACCTCGATGACCTCGGCGTGACCGGTGCCCTTGGCGCAGATCTCTTCGTAGGTCGGGAAGTCGGTCTTACCGCCGGCGTAACCGCTGACAGCGGACTCGACGCCGGGGATCTTGGCGTACTGGTATTCGACGCCCCAGAAACAACCGGCGCCGAAGGTGGCTTTCTCAAGTTTAGGAGGAGTCATGGCGGAAGGCTTGGGGTCGGCCGCGCGCACGGAGACGACAGCGGCGAGGACGATGAGGGCGGATTTCAGGAGCGAAAGCAGCGGGTTCATGGCTATCTCCGAGGTTGGCGGATTTCCCCGCCAAGGCAAGGGGGGACGCCGTTCAGCTGACCAGACCCCGGAGGACGTCCGCCAAACCCTCAGGGGCCTGCGGATCGCGGGTCAGGCCGCGCTCGGGCATCACGTAGAAGGTATCGATCGCGAAGCCTTGCTCCGTGGCGATGTTGGCGAAGGTGATGGCGTAGCCGCCCTCCTGGATGGCCCGGCCGATGCGGAACAGCAGGCCGAGTCGGTCGTTGCACTGGATCTCGATGACCGTGCGGGCCAGATCGACCTCGTAATAGACCTCCACCTTGGCGGCCAGCGGCACGAAGGCCTTGCGACGCGGGGCCGTCAGCAACGCGTGCTGTTCCTCCGCGGCGACCTCGGCGAGGAGGTCGGTACCGCCGAGCAATGATTTCTCCAAGGCCGCCGTGAAGCGCTCCTTGGAGGCCGGCTCCTTGCCGAGCGGCAGGACGACCTTGAAGAAGTCGATCGAGACATCGTCCTCGCGCGAGAAGGCGCGACAAGACGCGATATTGATGCCCGCGACGGCGAAAGCACCCGCCATGCGGCTGAAGAGACCGGCACGGTCCCAGGTCACAACGGTCACGAGCGACTGGCCCGAGCCGGCGTCGTCATGCCACTCGACGATCGGCCGCAACGACTCATCCGGCTCAGCCGCGGACACCGAGGCGATGAGACGATGGATCATCCGCAGATGGTGGGCGGCGTCCTCCGGAGCGGCGTGCAGGTAATAGCCCGGAGGCATCGTGGTGAAGTGGGCCTCGATCTCGTCCTCGGGCACGTCAGCTCCGAGCAGGGCGGTGGTCGCGGCGCGCAGCTTCGTGGCGGCGACGGCATGGTCGTCGTCGACGGCGTCGGCCAAGCGGGCCAAGGTGCGGCGATAGAGCGACCAGTGCTGACCGTCCTTGAAGTCGGTCCAGAGGTCGGGCGAAGTGGCACGGGCGTCGCAGCGCGTATGGACGAAGAGACTGCGCAGGACCTGCTCGTCGCCCATGAGCCGGGCGAACCGCTCGATGTTCGCGGGGTCGTCGATATCGTGGCGCTGCCAGTAGAGACCCATCACCAGGTGGTGCCGGATGACGCCGGCCGCGATCTCGCGCTCGCGGGCGTCGAAGCCGAGCCGCTCGAGGATCCGGTCCGCGATCGGCACGCCGCGTTCGGCATGGCCCTCGATGCCGCCGGACTTGGCGATATCGTGCAGGAACAGGATGGCGTAGAGCAGCGAAGGCGCCTCGGAACCCAGCACGACCTCGCGGTATTTCTGCTCCACCAGCGACTCGCCGGCGTAGATACGGTCGAGCTCACGCAGGCAGCGCAAGGTATGCACGTCGGCCGTCCAGCGATGGTAGAACTCGAACTGCACCAGGCAGTGCAGGCCGGCGAACTCCGGGACGAGCCGGTAAAGGAGGCCGTGCTCGCGGAGTGCGTTGAGCGTGGCATACACCCGTCCGCCTTCGGTCAGCATCGCGCGCAGAGCGCTGCAGGATTCCTCCGACAGGGCGACTTCCGGCGTGAGCAGGTGGGCGCGCTCGCGGACGAGCAGCGAGAGCGCTCGGTCCGGGCGGGCCTCGTGGATCTGGCAGATCCGGAACATGCGGACCAAGCGACCGGGGTCTTCCTCGAAAAGCAGGCGATGTTCCGCGGTGACGGTGCCGCCAGGGACGACGCGCAGTCCGTCCATGATGAACGGAGCGCCCCACCCTTCGGGCTCGGGTTCGCCCATGACCGCCCCTTCGACGATTTCCGCGCAACGGCGGATATGGTCGGCGGCGTCGAAATACTGGCGCATCATCCCGCCGATGCGTTCGGTCAGACTACCGGTGAAGCCTAACGCCGCCGACATGGTGTCCTGACGCTCCAACGAGAGCTGTTCGGTCGGACGCGTGACCTGGAAGTGCAGTTCGCAACGCAGACGCAGGAGCACCTGCTTGGCTTCCTCGAATTTCTGGAGGTCGACGGCAGGAAGGAAGCCGGACGCAGCGAGCCCGGCGGGACCGACGCCATTGCGGGCCGTCCGGGCGATCCAGACGCAGCCCTGGACGTCGCGGAGGGCGCCGACGCCGTTCTTCAGGTCGGGCTCCTGCAGGTAAGCGCTACCGCCGGCTTTCTCGCGACGCTTGCGCTGCGACTCGACGATCGCGCGGGCGAAAGGCTTCCACGACTGACCGGAAAGCAGCGCCGCCGTCTTGGCCTCGAGCTGGGCGTAGAGTTCGGACGAGCCGCACAGATGACGCGTCTCGAGCAAGGCCACGTGCAGGTGCAGGTCGTCCTTGGCGTAGTTGGTCGACTCGGTGACCGTCCGGACCGACTGGCCGACCTTCAGGCCGAGATCCCAGAGCGGATAGAGGATCGCTTCGACGAGGGCTTTGGTCGCCGCGGAGTGACGCGGCACCAACACCAGCAGATCGATATCACTGAGCGGACAAAGTTCAGCGCGGCCATAACCGCCCGTGGCGACCAGACTGAGCGTGGCCGCGGCCGGTCCGGCGCGCAGGAACAAGGCGTCGAACAGGATGTCGATGGCGTCGGAACGCAGGCGGGCGACTTCGCCTCCCCTGACGCCGGCGCGATGGGCGGCCAGCTGGAGTTCCCGGGCTTCAGCCAGGAAGACCTTGGCGCGTGGGACGAACTCGCCTTCCAGAGCGGCCTGCCCGGCCAGCCCGTGCTGGAGCGCGGCGCGGCGGAGCAGGATGGCGGAAGCTTCGTATTCGGGCGACATGCGACGAAACCAACGTGATGGGAAAGCCTCCGGCGTTCAAGGGTGATTGCCAATCCGCCGCTTCCGTCCTACTCCACGGCATGGAATCCTGGTTGAGCTCTTTCTGGTCGCACCTGCACACCGCCGAAGGACTGCGGCAGACCATCGAAGTCGGCGGCATCAGCCTGATGTGCCTGATCATCTTCGCCGAGACCGGCCTGCTCGCCGGCTTCTTCCTGCCCGGAGACTCCCTGCTCGTGACGGCCGGAGTCCTCTCGATCGCCAACGGCGAGCGCCCGGCCTACTTCAGCCCCTGGGAGCTGACCGCCGCATTGACCATCTCCTCGATCGTCGGCGACCAGACCGGCTACTGGCTCGGCCGGAAATACGGCAAGACCATGGAATCGAAGCCGGACACCTGGTGGTATAAGCGCCGGCATCTCGTGGCGGCCCGGGATTACTTCGCCGAGAAAGGGCCGCTCGCGATCGTGCTCGCCCGCTTCGTGCCGCTGATGCGCACCTTCGTGCCTTTCGCCGCCGGCATGGGTGAGATGGCCCCCACGCGCTTCCTACGCTGGAACATCCTCGGCGGCATCCTTTGGATTAATTCGCTCGTCTGGCTGGGCCACTGGCTCGGCGGTACGCCGCTCGCCGACCAACTGCACAAGGTGATCATCATCGTGGTCGTGGTCTCCTTCATCCCCGTCGTCTGGACGGCGGCGAAGCGCCTGCTCACTTCACCGCCGGCACCCAGAACTTGAAGGTGGTCCCGCCGGGAGCGGTCGACTCGACGACGATGTCGCCGCGATGGTCGCGCAGGATGCGCTTCACGATGGCGAGCCCGAGCCCGGTGCCGTCCTCGCGGCTGGTGAAGAAAGATTCGAAGATCTTCGGCAGGATCTTGGGCGGGATGCCCGTACCGGTGTCGGTGATGCGCACCGAGACGACGTCACCCTGCTGACCCGGCTCGACACCCAACCGGAGAGAGAGCGTGCCGCCGCCGACCATGGCCTGCACGCCGTTCATCATGAGGTTCAGGAAGATCTGCTGGATCTGACCCGGATTACCTTCGACGAGCGGGAGGGCTTCCGCGCACTCGATGTCGACCTTCACGCCGAGCTGCTGGAGTTTGAGCCGGAGCAACAAGGAGGCGTTCTCGGCCGCCTGACGCAGGTCGAGGGTGCGGAAGGCGCCGGACTGGGCCTTACTCATGCCAAGCACGCGCGAGACGACGCCTTCCATATGGGCAATCTTCTCCCGCATGACCCCGAGGTCCTCCATCTTCGGATCGTCGGTGGCCATCCCTTGGGAGAGCGTGTCCGAAAGCAGCTTCATGACCGTGAGCGGATTGCGAATCTCGTGCGCGACCTCGGCTGAAAGCAAACCAAGGGCGGTCAGGCGCTCGCTGCGACGCAGGCCTTCCTCGACGGTGAAGACCTTGGCGTAGAGCCGGGCGTTCTGAATCGAGGAGGCGCCGAACGAAGACAGCGCCGCGACGAGATGCTTGTCGTCGTCGGAGAAACGATACGCCCCCATCGCCACGCAGAGGAGCACGCCGAAGGTGTCGTCTTCGTAGCGCACCGGTACGGCGAGTAACGAAGACGAGGCCACCGGCTCGGAGAGGCGGGTGAAGAGATGCTCCTCGGTCTTGCCGGCGAGGGGCACCACGACCGAGCGTCCGCGGGTGACCACCGTACCAAGGGAGGTCCGATTGAGCGCGATGCTCGGGGCGAGGGCCGAGGCGCCGAGGTCGCCGTCGACGCTGCGCAGGTGCAGCACGTCATCGACGAGGTTATAATAGGCGCAGGCGCGGGTCCCCAGGAGGGCGCGCGTATGCCGGGCCAGGTCCAGCGAGATGCCGGGCTCGTCACGTTCCCGGGCGAGACCCTGGGCGGCGCGCACAAGCGCTTCCAACTGGGCGGCCTTGGAGCGAAGCTGCCGGAGCAACCAGATACGACCGACGGCCTTCGAGGCTTCGTTGGTCAGCAACGAGAGGAAAGCGACGTCCTGTTCGGAGAACGCGTCGAGCCGGTCGGAATCGCAGTTCACGACACCGATCACGTTCCCCATGAGTTCCATCGGGACGGCCAGTTCGGAACGGATGCCCTTCCGGATCTCGACGTAACGCGGATCCTTCGAGACGTCGGGGATCCGCTGCGGTTTGGCGTAGAGGGCCACCCAGCCGGTGATGCCCTGCCCTTGCTCGATGATCTTCCCGGTGGAATCGGCGTCGAGTCCGTTGCTGACCTCGATGCGTAGCGACCCCGTGGCGGGCTCGACGAGCGCGATGGACGCGCTGGAAGCGCCGAGCGTGCGGACGATCTCCTCCAAGATGAAATCGAGCGCCTCCCGCGGATCTTCGGTGGCGTTGACGAACGCGCCGACGCGGTAGAGGCAGTCCAGGACGCGGGCGTCGCCGGGACGTTCCTGCGCTGGCCGGGAGTGAGGCATGGCCTAGAGCGAGTGATCCATGTCGAGCGCCGGGGCGTCGACGGTGGTCTGGCCGATCACGACGGCGGGCACGCCGGCCACGCTGGTATGGGCGGCGACGTCCTTGAGGACGACGGAGCCGGCGCCGATCTTGGCGCCTTCGCCGATGGTGATGTTGCCGAGGATCTTGGCGCCCGCGCCGACGAGCACGCCGGAGCGGATCTTCGGGTGACGGTCACCGCGGGCCTTGCCCGTGCCGCCGAGGGTGACCTCATGCAGGAAAGAGACGTTGTCGGCGACGACGCTGGTCTCGCCGGCGACGAAGCCAGTGGCGTGGTCGAGCAAGATGCCGACGCCGAAACGGGCGGCGGGATGGATGTCGACGGCCAGGTGCTCCGAGACGAGCGACTGCAGGTGCGTGGCGAGCTCCTTGCGGCCGGCCTTCCAGAGCGCGTGCGCCAGACGATGCGTCGAGATGGCGTGGAAGCCCTTATACCAAAGATACGGGATGAGCGCGTGCTCGGTCGCCGGGTCACGTTCGAGGGTGGCACGGATGTCGGCGCGCATCTGCGAAAGCACTTCGCGATCGGACGCGACAGCCTCGCCGAGGACGCGGAGGACGACGGGGAGATCCTGGCCGGTGGGTGTGATCCGTTCCGCCAAGCGCTGGATGATGCCCTCGCCGAAACCGGAACGGTCGAGGACGTAGCGATGGAGCATCGGCGCCAAGGCCGGCTCGGCCTGGGCGACGACGGACGCACGGGCCTGCAGCTCCGCCCAGAGGGAAGCTTCGTTGGCGCAGACCAAGGCGATGGAACGGGCGTCAGCCATACGCAGGATTAATTCGGGGTTTTCGGTCAATTTGGCAACCCATGAGTCAAAACCATGTAAAAACGAGAGGTTTCGACAGATTTATAGAACCTCCCGCCCGCGATGGGGTTGAAAAGTGTGAATCAACCCCTACACAACAAGACCTACCCTCCACACCATGCGTATCCTCCCCACCCTCCTCGCCTGCCTCATGGCCGTCGTCTCGTTCGCCGCTCCGGAAGTCGGCCAGCCTGCTCCTGACTTCACCGGCAAGACCCTCGACGGCAAGACCGTCAGCCTCGCCGACTTCAAGGGCAAGACCGTCGTCCTCGAATGGTACAACCCCGGCTGCCCGTTCGTGAAGAAGTTCTACGAAGGCGGCAAGATGCAGGAATTCCAGAAGGAAGTCGTCGCCTCCGGCGCCGTCTGGCTCGTCATCAACACCGGCGGCCACAAGCTCGAGTCCGCCACCTACTACCCCGGCACCGTCGTCCAGGACGCCAACCAGAGCATCGGCCGCGCGTACGACGCCAAGGTGACCCCGCACTGCTTCGTCATCGATGGCAAGGGCACCCTCGTCTACAAGGGCGCGATCGACAGCATCTCCTCCGCCAAGTCCGCTGACATCGAGAAGGCCAACAACTACGTCCTCGCCGCCGTCAAGGCCGTGAAGGAAGGCAAGGCCCCCGAAGTCACCAGCACCAAGCCCTACGGCTGCGGCGTTAAGTACAACAAGCTCTAAGCCGAAAGGCCGAGCACGACCAAGGGCGTCCGCAAGGACGCCCTTTTTGTTGGCCATACACCCCGCCCTCAGGCCACGCCGGTCGCCTGCAGGATCTTCGCGTGCACCTGGTCGTTACGCAGGTGCGGGGTGAAGAGCTGGGAGCCCGGGCCGCTCGAGCAGAACTCCACCATCTCGCCGGTGTGGTTTTTGCTGGTCCAGCCGATCGAGGTGTACTTCATGAGCGCGGCGGAGAGCGTCTTCGTCGAAACGATCTTGGCGCGGTCCTCGGCCGAGAACTTCAGGCCGGTCGCCTGCTCGGCGGCGCCGACGAAATCCTTGGCGGCCTTGCCCTTGGTCTTGGTGGCAAGCAGTTCGAGCGACGAGGTGAACGCCGTCATCCGATCGAAGGCCGGGGAGGATTCGGAGTAGGAAGGAGCCGTGGAGATGAAGTCTTCGTTACCGAGACCGTTGACGTTGAAACCGCCGGTGCCGTGGTCGGTCGTGACGATGAGCAAGGTGTCCGGGTGCTTATCGACGAAAGCGAGGACGGTGGCGATGGCCTCGTCGAAGGCGACCTGGTCGCGGATGGCGGCGGCGCCGTCGTTGCCGTGGGCGGCGTGGTCGATGCGACCGCCTTCGACCATCAGGAAGAATCCTTCCGGAGCGGAGCTCAAACGCTGCAGGGCGACCTTGGTCATCTCGGCGAGCGTGGGCGTCGAAGCCTTGAGTTCGGCCGAGTTCAGGCGGTCGATCTCGAAGGGGATGTGGCTCTTGCTGAAAAGACCCAGCAGCGGCGCCTGGCCGGCGTCGGCCAGGAGCTGGTCGCGGTCGAGGGCGATACCGTAGCCAGCCTTACGGTAGGCGGCCCGCAGATCATCGTTGAAATACTGCGTGCCGCCGCCGAGGACGACGTCGACGCCGCGCTCGAGATACTGGGCGGCGACGGCCTTCTGGTCGGAGCGCTTGGCCACGGTGACGGCGAAGCCGGCCGGGGTCGCGTGCGTGGCGGTGGCGGTGGTGACGAGGCCGCAGCGCTTCTTGGCGGCGTTCATCTTCTGCACGAGCGTGACGGGCTTGCGGCCGTCCTGAGTGATGTTCAGCACGCCGTTGTCGATGCGCTCACCGATGCCCCAGCAGCTGGCGGCGGCAGCGGAGTCGGTCACGATGCCGCTGGCGGAGTCGGTCTCGCAGAGCGAGCGGACGACGGGGCGTTCGGCATACATCTTCATCCAATGCGACGAACGCTTCTCCGTGCGGGTGAGGTAGGTCTGCGCCGCGGTGAGCACCGAGAAGCACATGCCGTCGGAGACCATGAAGATCACGTTCTTAGCCTGGCGCTTGGCGGAGTTAGCGGAGGCCTCGCGGCCGTCGGCGCCGAGGGCGCGGGCGGAGCCGGCTCCGAAGACGAGGCTGCCGAGACCGGCGAACTTCAGGAAGTCACGACGCGAGGAGGAACGGGGCTGGCTCATGGTTTGGGTATAGGCTCAAAGGACCCCTCCGGGCAACCTCAGTTCCCCGGGGAGTCCGTGAAAACGGCGTGACGGTCAGGCCTGGGGGGCGGCCGGAGCGGCCGGGGCCGTCGGGACGTGCGCCTTGAGGCGACGTTCGGCGACTTCGGCGGACACCAGGGCCACGAAATCGGCCAGGGTGCGGTTGCCTTCGAAGGACTTATCGGCGCGGGAGCGGACATTGACCACACCGGCTTCCTTTTCCTTGGCGCCTACGACGAGCATGTGCGGGACCTTGGACATCTCGGCGCGGCGGATCTTGGCGCCGAGCTTGTCGGACGAACCGTCGACGCTGCAACGGATCTTGGCGGCCTTGAGGACCTCGGCCATGGCTTCGCAATCGGCGTTGAGGTCGTCGTTGAGCGGGATGAGGCGCACCTGCTCGGGCGAGAGCCAGGTCGGGAAGTCGCCGGCGAAGTGCTCGATGAGGATGCCGACGAAACGCTCCATGGAACCGAAGGGCGCGCGATGGATCATCACCGGGCGGTGCGGCTTGTTATCGGCGCCGTTGTAGGTGAGGTCGAAACGCTCCGGCAGGTTGAAGTCGACCTGCACCGTGCCGAGCTGCCATTCGCGGCCGATGACATCCTTGACGACGAAGTCGATCTTGGGTCCGTAGAAGGCAGCTTCACCGGGTTCTTCGGAGAAGGCCACGCCCAGCGTAGCGGCGGCGCTACGACAGGCGGCTTCGGCCTTGTCCCAGTTCTCGGCCGTGCCGGTATACTTGGCGGAGTCAGGATTACGGAGGCCGACGCGCACACGATAATCGTTCAGGCCGAGCGTCTTGAGGACGATCTTCACGAGCTCGAGGCAACCGAGGACTTCCGGCAGGACCTGGTCTTCGGTGCAGAAGAGGTGGGCATCGTCCTGGGTGAAGCCGCGGACGCGGGTCATGCCGCTCAGCTCACCCGACTGCTCCCAGCGGTAGACCGTGCCGAATTCGGCGAGGCGCACCGGGAGGTCGCGGTAAGAATGAGGCTGCGAAGCGTAGATGCGGATGTGGTGCGGGCAGTTCATCGGCTTCAGCAGGAAGCCCTGCACGGTGCCGTCGGCCAGGCGGTTGGTGAGTTCACCGCAACCGCAGCCTTCCTTGGCGAGCATCTCCATGGCCTCGCGTTCCACGAGGGGCGGGAACTGGGCGTCCTTGTAATACGGGAAGTGACCCGAGGTGCGGTAGAGGTCCAGATTGCCGATGTGCGGCGTGAAGACCTGCTTGTAGCCGGTTTGGAAAAGGCGCTCGGAGATGAAGTTCTGGAGCTCCTGGCGAACGACCGCGCCGTTCGGCGTCCAGAGGATGAGGCCCTGGCCGACCTTCTCGTCGATGTGGAAGAGCTTCAGCTCCTTGCCCAGCTTACGATGGTCACGCTTCTTGGCTTCTTCGGCGCGGACCATGGCCTGCTCGAGTTCGTCCTTGGTCGCGTAGGCGGTACCGTAGATACGCTGGAGCTGCTTATTCTTCTCGTCGCCGCGGTGGTAGGCGCCGGCGATGTGCAGGAGTTTGAACGCCTTGACCTGAGAGGAGTAGCGGACGTGGGTGCCGGCGCAGAGGTCGACGAACTCGCCGTTCTTGTAAAAGGAGATGGTCTCGCCGGCGGGGATGTCGCCGAGGCGGCCGATCTTATAGGCGTTCTGGCCGCGCTCGCGGATGAGCTTCTCGGCTTCTTCGCGGGTGCACTCGAAGCGCTCGAACTTCTGGTTCTCCTTGGAGATACGGCGCATCTCTTCCTCGATCTTCACCAGATCGTCGGCCGTGAAGGTGTGGTCGAGGTCGAAGTCGTAATAGAAGCCGTTTTCGGTGGGCGGCCCGATATCCAGCTGAGCCTGGGGGAACAGGCGGAGCACGGCGGCGCCCAGCATGTGGGCGGCGGAGTGACGGATCTCCTCGAGGGGAGTCATCTGCGGGCGGGAGGACATGGCGGAAGACCCCACTCGCTAGGGCTTCCCGAGGCGGAGGGCAAGGACGGAGCAAGCCGCCCTCCCCTTCAGGCCTTCTTCAGATCGTAGCCGTCCTTGCGGTCCAGCATCGTCCAACCGAGCGCAGTCAGGTCCTTGCGGAGCTGGTCGGCGGCGGCGAAGTCCTTGGACTGCTTGGCGGCCCAGCGACGGGCGCCGAGTTCGGCGACCTCGGCCGGGATCGCGACCTCGGCTTTGACAGCGAAGAGCTGAAGTCCGAGGGCGAACAGGATCTTGGCGAGACCGGAGACATCCTGACGGGCCTGTTCGGCCGTCGGTTCGTCCTTCTCGGCGAGCACGGTGAAGACCTGACCGAGGCAGCCCGGGATATTCAGGTCGTCCTGTAGGACTTCCCAGGACTTGGCGAAGCGACCCCAGGAGGTCTGCACTTCCTGCTTAGCGGGCGCGACGAATTCGGCGCGGGTGAAACCGGCGGCGGCCAGGAGACGGTCGGCGCCGCGCTCGAGTTTGGCGAGAGCGGAGCGGGAATCTTCGACGCCCTTCATGGTGAAGTTGAGCGAGCT
>CANKZO010000016.1 GCA_947488485.1 Opitutia bacterium
ATATTGAATTATAATCTATAAAATCAAAAAAAAAAGCAATATACAGAAATTGCATATTGCTTTTTACAAATAAAAAAAATTAGTTAATTAACTCTTAATCTTTTTTATCTTTTGTATTTTGCCTTCAAAAACATGTGAACCAACTCTAAACTGGAAGAACTCATCTGACTTCTCTGTGCTTTCAGTTATTAGACCCATTTCTTTGATTGTGGATTTAACAGTTTCCTTAACAATATTTCTAATATATTCAGCATCTATTTTTGGAACATTTGATTGTTGCTGTTCAACCACAGTTTGTTTTGGTTTATTACCCATTAATTGTGACGCCTTTTCAATCATGCTATCAGACAAAAGATTTCTTGAACTTTGTGGTGCAGCTTGCGCAATAGGGTGTTCAATCATAATCCTTTTAATCTCATCTGGAAGCTTTGATTTTTTAATGGCTTCTGTTGATGGTGTTTCTGGTGTTCTCATTGGCATAACTGGTGCGGTTCTTTCATTTTCTGCTAGAATATCATCAGGAATATTATACCTTGCATTTGGGATATCCATATTCATCCCCTCCATTAAGGGCATACCTGATGCGTTTCCCCTACCCATTGTATTATGCTTATCCATTATTGCTTTGGATTTCACCAATTTTTGCATTAAATCATTTTCCATTTTATTATGTGTTTTGTTCAAATTCTGCTTTAATGATGCATATACCGCCTAAAAAAGTTTTATCTCCATCAAAATTAAACCCTTCTCTTGGTGTTGTAAATACTTCATTTGTAATATTTAATGATAATATTTTATCTAATCTAAATATACGCCAACCGGGTAAGAGTTGTTTACCAATATAATCGGTATGAGATACACCTTCAATATCATATGCTCTTATGGCTTTATTACCAGCAATTGTTGTTCCCAAGCAAACTGGTTCAATTAACCTTAAACCTTTACCCCCAGGTTCATCACCATCATAATAAATAACACAGACTTGTTTATTTGTAATTGCTGATTCAATTGACTCATAAGAAGCTATTTCTGTTATTAAATCTTTTAACGCGCTTGTTAATTTCATAATTATTTAAAATCTGGATAATTATAATTTATTTTCCATTTATTAATTTTTAATTCACTTTTTCTTTCGATAACGTCTTGTTGCGTTCCGATATTTGGTGTATATACATCTAAAAAAACGCCAGTGCCCCTACCTTTGGAATCACCATCTCCAATGGCATTTGGGTTAGTTTGTGAATATTCAAAAGTTTTATCTTTATATTCATTTTTTGGCAATAACTTTGCTCTTTGCTCCTCGGCAATTTTGCTCAAATTATTTTCAATATTTTGGCTTAAATCAATTGATGTTTCAGTTCCCATAGTTTTAATATTTTATTAATTTTTTTATTTTATTTATTTCTTCTGTTATTTTTGGAAATTTTGGTATTGATGTTGCGTGTCTTTCTACTGTTTTTCTATGTGTTTGTGATGGTCTGATTATGCCTTCTTTTTCATGATCATCAATAAATTGATTTGTTTCCCCAGCGTTTGTTCTATTCATTTTGGTCATCTTTATATTTGCTCTCATTTGATTCAATTGCAAATCAACCCATGCTTTCATTTTTTGGCCACCATTTAAAACAAACTCCGGACTTTCGACATCTCCTTTATAATTATCAAAATAATTCTTTATCCTTTTTAATTGCGAATAAGTTATTGTTGATTTACCTTGCAACTCTTTATTCCTTTTATACCCCTCGCTATCTTGTGGTATAATACCAACGCTATCCATTGATAATTGCAAATATTGTTGCATATCTTCTGGAAATGTAACATTTTTATCATAAAGATTACTGTTCATTTTTTAGCATTTTTATTAATTCAGATATACTAATTCCTTGTTTTTCAGCTTGCATTTTTAATGTTTTTACATTTTTCAAAATAAATGGGTTGGGTTCTTTATCTTTAATATCTTCATCATTTTTTTTATTTGCCATTAACAAATCCTCAACCATTTTAATAACGCTTTGCTTTTGTATTTCATATAAGGTTAATTTATCTATTGAACCTTTCTTCTTTGATTTGCTTTTATTCCCAGTTGGATCCTTGCCAAATTCTTTGGTTCTTTCTTCCGCTTCATCTGGTTCAATTCCAAGTTTATCCACCATATATTTATAAGTTTTTTTGCCATCCATATTCTTTGTTTCATCATATCCATATGCCCCAGATAAATCATTTTCATCAACACTCTCGCCATAATAAGTTCTATATCCACGAGTAACAGGGTCATTTGTTTGCCTTGCGGCTGGAACAATTTGATCCATTGTTCTATGAGTATGCAATCTGTTATCTAACATGGGAACTTTGGATGTTAGCATTGAACCTTTTGAATCAACAAGTTCTTCAAGTTCTTTTTTTAATTTCTTTTTTGTTGGCTTATTTTTTGAGTTAACCACATTATTTAAATAATTTTTAACTTTTTTAATGTTTTTTTTATCAACATGTATAACATCTTTATCTTGCTTTGCTTCAGATAATGTGTTGTTAATTGAAAAATATATTGAATAATTATCAATATTTTCTCTAATTAAAAAATAATAAGGCGTATTAAAGTATTCTTTGTTAATATTTATCATTTGATATTTTAATCATAAATATCTGTTAAATACTATTTATATTAATATAAACATAAATGAGTTATCAAAATATTAATCAATATAATTTCAATAAGATTGGGTTTAGGCCTGTGAATGAGATTATTGATATAAGTTTGGTATCAGATGAGTTGAACTATGATACAGAAACTGTATTTTCAACAAAACTAATTGCCGAAGATGATGGGAATAGAATGCCATTCAATTTTGATTTTGATTACTCTGGTACATCAAATTGTTACAACTGTGAAGATTTTAATACAGATGTGCTTGTTTCAAAAAATTATTATAATCCAGAAAATTATAATTTAACAGCAAATACATACCAAAATAAAATTTCAATATGTGATGTTGGTTTAACTGGTATTGATAATGGTTTAACAAACCAAATAACAAGCAAAACCATTGAAATAAATACAGGTTTATACACAGCACAAAGTGATATATTCAATAGGTCTAAGTTTGATAGAAGATTAAAACTATTCCCTATAACAGGATTTACAACCACAAATAGACTTTATAATGATAATAGTTATAATTACTCAATAACAAAAGAAATAACATTAACAACAGGAATTTATTCCAGATTAGATGGGGGGTTTTATCAAGGGTTTTATAAATTATCTGGATATGATTATGAGATTTTTCCAGAGAGAATGAACCTTGGTTGGACCGCAGAATTATTAGTTAGATATAGATGGACAGGTGACACATCTGTTGGATTAAATGCAAGATATCCTGAAAATAGGGGAACTTTCTTTTATTTTGGAACAAGGGCTGAAAATAAATTCTATCACTTTGCTGAAGGAAGCCCAGAATCATATAGTGCTTATACAAGAGTAACATCAGGTCTAACTTGTTTGGATACTTGCAAATGTGATTCAACATATTCAGCATCCACATATTCAGCATCAACTTGCAACAAGGTATATCCAATCACAGGAGTAACAAACCCAACAGGGGATATAAAATTCACAGAACCAAATCCATTATATGATTCAGTTTCAAATGCCCTCTCATTACAATTAAGTGGGGATTCAGGAAATCCTATCATATGTGTCAAAACATATACATTAACCGGAACTTGTGAAACATCAGGTGCAACAATAAACCAATGGTGTTCAACAAAAGGCATATTTGACCAATTCAAAGATAGAGATTATATTAATAAAGAAAATTGGGTTCAGATTGATGCAGTCTTTGTTAGAGATAGATTAATTGAAAATTGTGATTTAGTAGAACTTGGTGGTCTTGGTTTATTGATTGAACCACAATTCACAGCATCCACCGCAGGAAGAAGTGTTGAGTTAATTTTACCAAATGCAAGTGGTGAAACAGATTCATCCATTGAGGTGGTTAATTTCAAACCATCTTGGGTTAATACAAAAGAATATAGAACAGGAAATTTAAGAATTTATATAAATGGTAAAATTTTCTTCATAATTGATGACTTTGAAGAAATTATACCAAGACAGTTAAATACAATCAAAGAAAGACAAATAGGTGTTCCATTCAATGTATCTGTTGGTGGTGGGACGCAAGGATTAAAGGATTCATTGACGTTATCATCTTGTGATGGAGGAAATTCTATACAAAGTTTTTCAGAATCATTATTAGCCTATTATTCAAATAGTGACCTAATACAAGATCCAGAATTAGCACCAACAAACATATTAAATAATACACAATACTCTGGTTTAACAACAAACATTATTCTTGAGCGTGAGTTTGGGGGTAGTTTGATAGGTGATGTGGGGGCATTTAGAATGTATGTTGAACCCCTAAATGCTGGACAAGTAAGACATAACTTCAAACTATTAAAATCAAGATATAGATTAATTGACCCATTTAACCCAGATGACAAAATAGAGCCAATCATACCAGCATCGCCAACACCAACAAGAACAACAACACCAACAAATACTCCAACACCAACCATAACACCAACCAATACAATTACACCAACACCAACAAAAACTATAACACCAACCATTACACCAACCATTACAGTTACACCAACCATTACACCAACCATTACAGTTACACCAACCATTACGCCAACACCAACAAGATATTCAACATATAATTATGTTGGGACTTGCAACAACTTAATAACAAATAATGATGGATTCAAAGCAAATTATTATTATACTTTTGATGTAGGTGTCAATAGTGGGGATATTTACTTGACATTTAATACAGATATTAGTACAAGAATAATTGTAACATGGAATTCAAGCACAGTAATTAGCACAACACCATTTAGTGGCCAAACAATGTTAAGTTTTGATAAAACACTTAATACACCAACAATAGTTATTGTTAGAGTTATTAGTCAAACAATTAATGGTTCTTTCTCCTTAACTTTAAGTTGCCCAACAATTCTACCATCACCAACTCCAACACCAACAAGCACAGTTACACCAACCAATACAGTTACACCAACCAATACAGTGACACCAACCAATACAGTAACGCCAACCAATACAGTAACGCCAACCAATACAGTGACACCAACAATAACACCAACCAATACAGTGACACCAACAATAACACCAACCAATACAGTGACACCAACCAATACAGTTACACCAACCAATACAGTAACACCAACCAATACAGTGACACCAACAATAACACCTACAAGGACAGTTACACCAACCAATACAGTTACACCAACCAATACAGTCACTCCAACCAATACAGTTACACCAACCAATACAGTTACACCAACCAATACAGTTACACCAACAATTACACCTACAAGGACAGTAACACCTACACCAACTAATTATCAAATATTTACAGGAGATACATTAAATTGCAATAACTATGAATTAGTAACTAGTACAAGGGGTAGATATATAGCTAATTTTACAATACCATCCAATCAATATGGTACATTCCAAATTACAAGATATAATTCACCAGCTATTATATCAATAATATATGATAATATAACTATAGTTGATAATGTTTTAGTTAATCCAGGTGAATCTATATTCTTCCCAACAAATAGTTCACCACTAATTTTCACAATTGATATTAAAACAGAAACTTTTGGATATAATTTTGTTATTTGCCCAATAGTTGTATCATCAACACCAACGCCAACAAGAACAATAACGCCTACAATAACGCCTACAATAACACCTACGCCTACAGTTACACCTACTAACACAGTAACTCCAACAATAACACCAACTACACCACCTATATTATTTGACTTTTTAGTAGTTGCTGGTGGTGGTGCTGGTGGCGCGTCTGGTGGGTTTATAGGTGCTGGTGGTGGTGGTGCTGGTGGATTTAGAACGTCCTTTGGGACATCTGGAGGTAATTCAGCAGCAGAATCAAAATTAACTTTAATTGTTGGAACACCTTATACCATAACTATTGGTGCTGGTGGAGCAGGTACATCCACTGTTGGTAATCAAGGTTCAAACTCTGTAATTTCAGGAACTGGAATAACATCCATTATATCTACGGGTGGTGGCGGTGGTGCAAGGTATAATTATTCCCCATTATCTGGGGGTTCTGGAGGTGGTAGTTCAATAAAAAATGGTGCTGGTGGAAATGGAACACCAAATCAAGGTTTTATTGGTGGTACTGCAACAGTTGATAATGGTAATCAAAATGGTGGTGGTGGAGGAGGTGGTGCATCAGCAGCTGGTGGAACTGGTGGTGCTTTTAATTGTGGTAACGGTGGAAATGGATTAGCATCAACAATTTTAGGTTCATCAATAACTTATGGTGGTGGTGGTGGTGCAAGTGGATATCTTTATGTTACTATATCCAATACTGGACAAGGTGGTACTGGAGGTGGTGCTTATGGTGGTTTTGATGCCTCACCATCTGGATTTCCAGGTACTACTAATAGTGGTGGTGGAGGTGGTGGGTCTTTGGGCTATCCAACGGTTCGTGTTGGTGGTGCTGGTGGTTCTGGTATAATTATAATATCATACCCCCAAACTGTTGGTAATATCATTATCCCAGTTGGATTATTTTATAAAGATGGACCTGGGGACACTTATCAAGGTGCAGGTGTCGCAGTTGCACCAAAATTAATTACAGGAGGCAGAAAAATATACGAATTTACACAAGGTTCTGGAAATATTCAATTTACATAATATGGGACATTACGCGCTTTTAAATATTGAAAACTATGTTGACCAAGTTATAACTGGTGGTGGAAATAGTGATGATATAATGTTTGAAACATTATATGGCAATTTTCATAATTGCATTGCTAAAAGAACATCTTATAATACTCTTGGGGGTATTCATCACACTAATGGACAACCAAGTATTGACCAAAGCAAGGCTTTTAGAAAAAACTATGCAGGGATAGGTTATTATTATGATAATATAAGGGATGCTTTTATTCCACCTAAGCCATATCCAAGCTGGATATTGGATGAATTTAGTTGTTTATGGAATCCACCAATACTGTATCCAGATACAACAAATATACTAGAACCTTATATTTGGTATAATAGATATTATTGGAATGAAGAAACATTAAACTGGCAATTACATAAACCTTTTAATAGTTGGTCATTAAATCCAGATAATTATTATACATCTCCAATAACCTACCCAAATGATGGGAATAATTATTATTGGAATGAAGATATATTAAATTGGGAATTAATAATTTAATTATTTATTTTATATGATTATAAACTATATATTTAACATAAAGTAAATAATATGAGCAAAATATTCGTTCAAATTGCATCTTATCGGGATTATTTGTTGGAATCAACCATAGAGGATATGATTTTAAATCATAAAAACATTTAATATATGACAAAGGCAAAAAAGATTTTAATTCACTTACCAGCATATAGAGAACCAGAATTAATCCCAACAATCAAAAACGCATTAGAGAATGCAGACAAACCAAAAAATTTAGTTTTTGGCATTTGTAGGCAATATCATCCTGATGATCAATTTGATAATTTGGATGAATTTAGAAAAGATAAAAGGTTTAAGATATATGATATGCCATATACAGAAGCAAAAGGTTTACCATACGCTAGGGCAATCATAAATGAAAAACTTTTAACAGATGAAGATTTTGTATTGCAATTAGATGCTCACCATAGATTCACAAAAGGATGGGATACAACATTAATAACTTGGTATGCGGATTTGGTTAAGGAAGGTTACAATCCTTTAATTTGCGGATATTTACCATATTACGATCCATTCAATGACCCAGAAAAGAGGGTTATGGAACCTTGGTTATCTGAGGCTGCAAGTTTTTATCCACATGGAACAATTTTCATTAGACCAACAGGTGTACCAAATTGGCAGAGTTTAACAAAACCATACCCTGCAAGATTTCTTAGTGGTCATTTCGCATTTGGACCAAACAAATGGGCAAAAGATGTGAAGCATGACCCAGACATATACTTTAGTGGTGAAGAATTAAACTTAACTGTACGTAGTTTCACTCATGGATATGATTTGTTTCACCCTAATAAGGTTGTCATTTGGCACGCAACAATGAGAGAAGAGAGGAGTGGTAAACTTGTTTGGGATGACCAAAGCAAACGTGGCGATAATATGTGGTGGAAGCAACAAGATATTGGCCGCTCAAAGATAAGGCAATTATTAAGAACAGAAGATAATGGATTTGATTTAACAGGATATGATTTAGGAACAGTTAGAACACTTAGGGATTATGAAAAATATGCTGGAATACATTTTAAGAATAAATCATTTCAAAAATACACAAAAGATAATAGGTTCCCACCAAATCCAGTCATAGAAGATGAGAAAGAATGGGAGGATTCATTTATGTATTCATTTTATCATTTGGTTAATATTGATAGAAATCAATTACCGGCTAATGATTATAAGAGTATATTGGTTGCATTTGATGATGAGAATGGTGTTGGTATTGATAGTAAATTTATTGATGATTATAGATTAAAAAACTTTTTAGAGAATGGGACACCTATTCACTATGAGGAAATGTTTATGACAGATAAAAACCCAAGCAGAGTTGTGTTTTGGGGATTAAGTGAAACCCGTGGCTGGGCTGAAAGAGTTGAAATAAAATTAAATTAAAATGAGTAAATTTGTTGAGTTATTGAAATGTTGTGACGATTTTAAAAAAACAACGTATTATTGGAATCATTCCCCATTAACACATGAAGAAAATAGTATAAGAAATTACCCTGCACCTTGGATAAATAAAACAATAGAATTATTAAAAATAATTGGTGGTACAACTATTGTTGAAATAGGCTCAACTAGAATGGAGTTAACTATGAATTGTGTTAATTATTATGATAATTCTATGAATTTAGAAAGTAAAGACGCCCCACCTTGTTGCCAAGATGGCCACTCAACTTACTTTTGGGTTAGAGAAGGTTTTGAAGTATATACAGTAGATATTGATGAACAATGTAGAAAAACAATAGAAAGTTCATACAAATATCACATAAAAGAAGAAATTCCAAAAAATTTGCATATGCGTATCCCACAAGATGGTATTCAATTTTTGAAAAATTTTGATAAAAAGATAGATTTGTTATACTTAGATGGTTGGGATGTTGGAACATTTAATTTTGCTGAAAACCATCTTGATGCTTTTTTTGCGGCACAAGATAAATTATCTGAAACACATTTGATTGCAATTGATGATACTGATTTTAATACAGTTATTGGGGGGAAAGATAAATTATTAACCCCATTCTTATTGGAAAATGGTTATATTAAAGTTTTGTGGGGCAGACAAACAATTTTTTTAAAAAATTAATATATATGATAATTGATAGAACTGATAATATATATGATGAATTATTAAATTTTAAAGTAATTCATGGGTTAAAGGCAAACTATTTAGAAGTAAATAATAATTTCAACTATATTCCAAATATATCAAAAGATGTTAAGGTTGTTATGATTTCTAACTTTAAACATCAAAATGAAAATATTGATAAGTATTCAAATTCAAATAATTTAGACTTTACTTTTATTGAGTTACCCTATTTTAAATGCTGGATTGATAAAATCAAACCATTAATTGATTTATGCGAGAAAATAAATAATAAATACATTTTATATTTAGACACTAGTGATGGTATATTAGTATCTGATATACTAAACCCAAATGAATTATTAGAAACATATAATTGTAAAATATTATTCAATGCAGAGGATGGTTATTCACATCCTGGACATCCATGTGACAAAAAAGAATGGCTAGTAAATAATCCAAATTATTATGAAAAAATAGATTTAGTAATAACTAAAAATAAGACAAATTTGTTTGAAAAAATAAATACAAATGGTATGTCCAAATCACTAAATGCTGGTGTTTTTTTAGGAGAAAGAATTTATTTAATACAATTTCTTAAAGAAATTTTGGAATTAATGTTAGACAACCCTACTAAAGGTTTTCCACATGGTGAGTCTGACGATCAATTGATATGGCAATATTTAATGTCTAATTGTAAAAATAATGAAATAGATATAGATTATTACAATTTATATTTTTTATGGATGCATAGTAGAAAATTTGATTTCCCCCCAGAGCATTGGGAACATTTCAATTTTTTCAATAAAATAAATTAAAATAAATATTATTATGAAGATTGTTATAACATTAACAACAATACCCTCTAGGTTATCTTATAACATTGGTGGTGGATTAAAATCTTGTATAGATTCATTAGTTAATCAAACTTTTGATGATTATGAAATACATTTTAACATACCATATGAAAATAAAATAACAAAAGAAAAATATGTTATACCTGATTGGTTATTAGAGTATTCTAAAATTAGAATATTTAGAACAGAAGACTTAGGTCCTATAACTAAATTAATTCCTACTATTGAAAGAATTGATGATGATGATGCAATAATTGTAGTTGTTGATGATGATATTATATATCATAAAGAAATGTTACAAGCACAAGTTGATAATCAATTAAAGTGGGGCGAAGCAATTGTTGGTTATGATGGAATGAGGTCAAGAAATGAAGATGGGGTATTCGCATCTAATTTTAATGATGTTAGAGATTATTATTTCACGTCACATTCAATATCAAGTAGAGTTGATATTTTGCAACATTACAAAACAATATCATATAAAAGGAGATATTTTGATAATGATTTTTTTGAGTTTGTTAATGAAAATTATTCCTGGAGTGATGACTTATTAATGGCTGCCTATTTTTCATCAAAAAAGAGAGATAGAATTGTTGAAACTCACCCATTAATACCAAAAATTGAAACACATGAAGATTGGTCAAGAATTGGAGGCGCTTTAACTTTTCCTGTTCTAAATCATACTAATCATGAAAACTATGAAGGTTGTAATGTTTTTAGACAAACAAATGTGGATGACAATAGTTCTATTTTGTTTAAATTTATTGATTTAGGTTATGAAAAATAAAATGGAAAACTACAAAAATATATTCACAGATATATATGATAATAATGGGTTTGGCTCATTAGAAAGTAAATCTGGACCAGGTAGTACTTTAGATGAAACACAAAAGCTTAGAGAAAGTATAAAAAAACTAATAAAAGATAAAAACATAAAGTCAGTTGTTGATATACCTTGTGGTGATTTTAACTGGATGAAAGAGATTGTTTTTAATTTTGAGAATTACATTGGTGGAGATATTGTAAAAAAAGCAATTGATGAAAATAATGAAAGATATTCTAATAATAGAATAAAATTTATAGAATTTGATATATTAAATGATGAAATTCCTACTGGCGATTTACTAATTGTAAGAGATATTATAGGTCATTTTCCAATAGAAGATGGGGTTAAAATTTTAAAAAACATTTTAAATTCAAAATGTAAATACCTTTTGAGTACAACTTGGGCTAAAAAGATAGGTAATGATTGGTTTCCTTGTGAACAAAATGATGTTCATAGAGAAAATGAAGGTGTTGAATATGGTAGATTTTATCCTGTTAATTTAATGTCAAACCCATTTAATCTACCCAGTGCTGAAATTTATTTAGAAGAAGATGTTATAGTGGATAATTTTGAAAATGGTAATAGAAAAACATTAGCCTTTTGGGATTTAGATAAAATTAGAAATAATATAATGAATACTAATCAAGAAAAAAAGAATACAACAATTGTTACAGGTCTTTGGAATATAGGCAGAGAGGGTAGAAATTTCCAACATTACATTGATAATTTTAAATTATTTTTAGATATTCCACAAAATTTATTTATATATATTGAATCCAAATATGAATATCTTGTTTGGGAAAAAAGAGATAAAAGTAATACATTTGTTAAAACTTATGAATTGTCAGATGTTAAAAATATATATGACCCCCACTGGGATAAGACCCAAGAAATTAGAAATAATAAAAATTGGGTAAATCAAGCTGGTTGGTTAGAATCTTCCCCCCAAGCATCATTAGAGTGGTACAATCCAATTGTACAATCCAAAATGTTTATGTTACATGATGCTACTATATGGAATCCTTTTGATAGTGAATATTTCTTTTGGTTGGATGCAGGCATAACAAATACTGTTCCACATAGTCATTTGGTTGAAAATAATGTTTTAGATAGTTTATCTAATTATGGTAATCCTTTTTTATTTTTAAGTTACCCATATGAAGCAAACACTGAAATTCATGGTTTTGAGATAAATGCAATGAATATGTATTCAGGGGATAATGTTAAATATGTTTGTAGAGGTGGTCTATTTGGTGGACACAAAGATCAAATAAAAGAGGCGAATGCAACATATTATTCATTGTTACAAAAAACTTTAAATTCTGGATATATGGGTACAGAAGAAAGTTTATTTACAATAATGTCATATAGTGAACCAGATTTATATAAAAGGTATGAGTTAGATGGAAATGGATTAATTGTTAAATTCACTCAAGCATTAATTGACAATAATGTAAAACTAATAGAGATTGATAAACCTAAAATTATTAACACAACAAAAGTAACCGATAAAGATGTTTTATCATATAAAACAAATTTATATATGTTAACTTTTAATTTTCCAAAACAAATTTTACACACAATTTCTTCTATGGAAAAAACCCCAGAATGGTTAACAAAACCAAATTTAGTATTATTAGATAATTCAACAAATGATGAAGCAAGGAATGAGAATATACAAATTGCTAAAAAATACAATTTTGAATATATCAATTTAGGTGGTAATACAGGTATATGTGGTGGAAGACAAGCAGCTGCGGAACATTTTCATAATTCAGATGCAGATTTTATGTTTTTCTTTGAGGATGATATGACTGTAAATCCCCCAGAAATGATTGGAGAAGTATGTAGAAATGGGTTTAGGAAATATGTTCCTAATTTGTATAATATTTTGCATAAAATTATGCTAAAGGATGGTTTTGATTTTGTTAAATTAACATTTACTGAAGTTTATTTTGATAATGATAAACAATGTTCTTGGTATAATGTACCACAAGATGTTCGTTCAAAATATTGGCCAAATTATGATAAACTTCCTGTGACTGGTTTAGACCCAAATGCACCATTAACTAAATTTAAAAATATAAGAGTGATGGATGGTGTTTCTTATATAGATGGTGAGATTTATTATGCAAATTGGCCAATGATTGTTAGTAAAGCTGGTAATAAAAAAATGTTTATAGATACAAAGTGGGGGCATCCATATGAACAAACATGGATGTCACATATGTATCAAATGACATTAGAGGGTAATTTAAAACCAGCAATATTATTGGCTGCACCAATATGGCATGATAGAATTATGCATTACACGCCAGAGGAGAGAAGAGAGAATTAATATTTAATTTTTTGTATAAACGCTTATTATTTTATTAAAAATATATATGAAAATATTTGTTCAAATTGCAAGTTATCGCGACCCCGAACTAGTTAAAACTATTGAGGATATTTTGGATAAAGCAAAGAAGCCAAAGAACCTTGTTTTTGCCATTGCAAGGCAATATGCTGATGAGGATGGATTTGATAACCTTGATAAATGGAGAAAAGATAAAAGATTTAAAATCTTGGATATTCCATATAATGAATCTGAGGGGGCTTGTTGGGCAAGAAATTTAATTCAGCAATTATATAATGATGAGGAATATACCCTTCAACTTGATTCACATATGCGTTTTAATCAAGATTGGGATGACACATTAATAAAAATAATTAAGGGCTTGCAGAAAGATGGTTATAAGAAGCCTTTATTGACTTCCTATGCTTGTTCTTATGAACCAACAAATGATCCAGCAGGAAGGGTGCAAGACCCTTGGAGGATGGTTTTTGATAGGTTTGCACCAGAGGGTAATGTCTTCTTTATGCCAGAAACAATTGATGAATGGAAGACATTAAAGAAACCAATTCCAGCAAGATTTTATTCAGCACATTATTGCTTTACACTAGGACAATTTGCAAAGGAGGTTCAGCATAATCCAGAGTATTATTTTCATGGTGAGGAAATATCCATTGCAGTTAGAGCTTATACTTGGGGTTATGATTTATTCCATCCCCATATTCCAATCATATATCATGAATATACAAGAAATGGAAAGGTTAAACAATGGGATGATGATAAGGAATGGGTTAAACGTAATGATAGAGCGCATTATTTAAACAAGAGATTGTTTGGTGTGGATGGTGTTCAACAAGAGGGTCATGATGGATTATATGGTTTTGGTCCGGTTAGAACATTAAGGGATTATGAGAAATATGCAGGTATATGGTTTGAGAAGAGAGCAGTTCAACAATGGACAATAGACAAGAAGAATCCCCCAGTTAAGGAAGAATATAAAACAGAAGAAGAATGGGAGAAAAGTTTTTCAATTATATTCCGGCATTGCATTGATGTTCAATATGATTCAGTTCCAGAAAAAGATTATGAATATTGGGTGGTTGCATTCCATGATGAGAATGATGAAACATTATATAGAAGGGATGCTGATAAGAATGAGATTAATTCAATGATGAATGACCCAGACAAATATTGCAAGATATGGAGAGATTTCCAAACAACAAAGCAGCCAAAATATTGGGTTGTTTGGCCATATTCAACATCAAAAGGTTGGTGCGATAGGATTACAGGGCAACTTAATATTGGGTAAAATTTGATTATGATATATTTATATTTATGAAATTAATCCAATCAATAAAAAAGGTATTAAGAGAAGAACTTGAATCAAAATGGAACACAAGTAATGATTATAATTACCAGGATGGATTTTGTAATTATTTTGCAGACAATCTTATTGTTAAATTAAAAAAACAATATCCAGATAGAAATATTAGATATTACTTAATCTTAGCTGATTTAATTTATGATTATGATGAGGGTGAATTGGAAGATTCAACTATTGTTCACGCCTATGTTAAAATAGATAATCTATACTTAGATTCAAATGGATTATCAACAGATGAAGATGTAAAACAAAGAATGCAAGATTGGTATGATGAAACATTAATAGATTTATCAGAAGATTATAGATTAGAAATTTGGCATAATGAATACAATAAAATACCAAAACGTTTTCTTAAAAAAGCAACAATTTGTGATCCAAAAAGAATAAAAAAAGATATTGATTTATTTTTAAATCATCCAGAGGTTAAGCAATTATTGGAATTAATTTAAATAAAAAAAGGGATCGAATTCAACCCCTTTCCTTCTAATTCTTTTATAAGTTGCCAAATCTATATTTTATTTGTTGTTTTGGCAGGATTTAAATATTTAATTGAATTTTTAATAATGAAGATTTTAAAAGGTATCCCCAACGTTATATTGAGGATACCTTTTGTTTATTAGTTAAAGAAATACCGTAAGCCTAATTGAGCTTGCCAAGCATTTGCAACACTAATTGTCTTAACAAATGTTTTATCAAGAAGTTGCGTGCTACCATCAACAACTCTTGTTGCCATTCTATATGTTGGCACTCCTGTTGCTGAAACTGATGCAACTGTCAATGGACTTGCTGTTCCAAAGCTACCAGATGTTGTTGAATAACCAACTCCCCAAGCATTGTTTAACATATTTCCAAAGTTAAGAATATCCGCTCTAAATTGTATTCTATTTAACTTTCCTTTAACATTAACATAAACTTCTTGAACTGCTGATAAATCAACTCTTGTTAACCAAGGGAAAAATCCACCATTTCTTTGTGCATATGTTCCCCTACGTGAGTTAAGATATTCATCACCTGAAATAAGGGCATCTAACGCCACTTGTTGTTGTTCTGGGGTGAAAGTCTTCCCACCTGCTGTAAGTGTTGTAAATGTCAATTCTGTGGTGTTATTTGGCACATAAATCAAATCATTAATCTGGCCATCACCATTTAAATCATTTCCATAGATATAGCTAAGTTTGCTACCACTTGCAGATGTTGCCCCTAATGTAAATTCTGTTGAACCACCAAATTGACCACCATAATTAATTCTATAATTAACATAACCCACAAATCTATGACGTAAATCATTATCTGTGAAGGAAGGGGTTAAGAAGTTTTGGCCACCTACGGTTGGGGCATTTGCCTGAACTGTGCTACCAACTGATTGAAGATCTGTTGATTTTGCATTAGTATAACCAATCATACCACCTAGACCATTAACTGCTGGTTTTTCAATCTTTGCAGTTAAAGCATAAGAATAACCTCTATCTGTATTTGTAAGAACAAACGCATTTGCGATGGTTGGATTTAAGAACCTTGCAACAGCAACTGTATTTGCTGCGCCTGAACCTGAACTTGCGACACCTGATGCCGGGAAACGTGGTCTTTCATCTGCCAAATATCTATCTGGTGATTTTAAGTTAGCGTCAATATATCTTAAACCAGATAACGTTTTACCATAAATACCTTCTATTGTTCCAATTAAACCAAATGGTAATTTGCGATCAACTGCAATATTTGATTTCCATACTGATGGGTATTTCAAATCTTCACTTGATGCGTTAATAACATAAGGAGGTAGTTTTGTAATATCTGTTGTTGTTGGTGCAAATCTGCTTGGGTCAGTTGTAAATGGATATGCTGTTGTGTTTGTTACATTGATTACAGCTGTATTCACACCATTATTACCTAACTGATTTGAAACCAATACTTGTGGAACACGAGATACAAAGATACCAGTTCCACCCCTAACTTGGGTTGTTCTTTCACCATCCACATCATAGTTGAATCCCAATCTTGGGGATATCAATAATGCTCTGCTTGGGAATTTATTTGTGCTAATTTTTGTTGGTTGACCATTTTTATCTGTGAATGTCAAACCACCAACAACTGGATTATAGAAATCTGCTGCTGTTGAATTATCATACATAACAACATCACCTCTTAAACCAGCAGTTACTTTTAACTTTTCAGTTAATGTATATTCATCTTGAACATAAGCACTTACTGTTGAAACCTTTAAGGTTTGCATTGGTTCAATACCGCCTGGTAGTAATGAATATCTTAAATTGTAACGATTAACATTTACTGGTGATAATGGATTACTTGGGTCATTCTTAAATTGCAATGCTGCTTTCTTGAAATCATCCATTGAATTATATACATATACACCATTTGATGCTGGGAAGAATACGTTATTTGATTGGAAATACTCATATCCTGCACCAAAAGTAAAATAATGCTTTCCAGATGACAAATTAAAATTGTTTGTCAAATTCAATGTGCTATAATTTAACTTGTTGTTTGGTGTGAAGGGGTCAAAGCCAACTGTTGTATAAGTTGTACCATCCTTCAAAATATCCACAGTTGGGAATAAATCTGTTCTATACTTTCTATCCTCAATCTGTCTGTTCAAAGTTGCAATAAAGTTAT
Organism: Opitutia bacterium; assembly: GCA_947488485.1. The sequence goes on from CANKZO010000016.1 coordinate 17,442, forward strand.
TTGACATCTTCGTATTAAGAACAGAATTTAATTCAAAAGCGACTGACCTTGTATTATCTTGGATAATATATCCTGTATTCTCACCCGAGATTGCAAAAGCAGAGTTCTGTCTATTACCGTTACCAGCAGTATTGGAACTATTTGATGAACTAATAAGTTGTTCAGATTCAGAATCATGGTGAGAATATCTTAAAGACGCTTTATGCTTTTGATTAATGTTATAATCCAAACGCACAAGTCCTTTTGTACTCTTTACATCATTATTGAAGTTATCAAGTTGTCCCAAATCATAATTGAAATTAGTTTTCATAAATGAAGCCAAATCTTTCAAATCAGTTTCTGTAACTCTTGACACATTACCTGTTGCACCAGGTTTATTTGCTTGCCAACTTAAAGCAGGGGTTGACCCAACAAATTGTTCAGCATTTGCAAAGATGAATAACTTGTTCTTAATGATTGGCGCACCAATTCTAAATCCTGTTGTTTTTTCATCAACAAAGATTGTTGGTAATTTAATACCATTAACTGTTTTACCAACCAAATCACTTGACCTAAACAACCGGTAAAATGAACCTTCAATATCATTTGTTCCAGAGCGAGTTACAGCATTTACGCCAGCCCCAACAAAACCTGATTGTCTAACATCAAATGGTGCAATATTTAATTGAACTTCTTCAAGTGCATCAATAGAAATTGCTGTTGTTCCTGTTCTACCACCAGCAGCGGCAGATGAACCAAGACCAAAACCATTATTAAATACAGAACCATCAATTGTAAAGTTATTAAAACGGCTGTCTTGACCACCAAATGAACGCCCATTTCCATAAGCATTATATTTTGTGATATCATCAATTGTTCTACCGATTGTTGGTAAACTATTAATGGTTGATGAGTTAAATTGCGCAGTAGCACCAGTTCTATTAGAAGAAAAGATGTCATTCTTATTTGCACTAATTGTAACTTCTGTTAACCCATACTCAACAACATCAAGTGAGTAGTTTAGATTAGCTGTTGTTCCCAAGTTCAAGATGACATTTGACTGGGTTTTTGTGGCATAACCAACATAACTTACTACAACCATATAAGGCCCACCAATACGCATACCTGAAATCCTATATGAACCATCAACATCTGTGGATGTACCATAACTTGTTCCAGATGGTATATGAACCGCTTCAATGGTTGCACCAATAAGCACCTCATTACTTGCATCTTTGATTGTACCTGATATGGCAGAAGTTGTTACCTGACCATAACCAATAGTTAACGTTGCAAATGACAATAGCAACGTTTTAAAAATGTTTTTCATACTAAAATTGTTTTGTTATTAAAATTATTTATCTAAAATAAGACTTTACAATGATAACCAAATAAAATATTTTAGGCAAGTTTTTTTTGAATTTATATTTTTCATATATTTATTAAAAAATATAATATGAATTTTTACATAAAGAAAAATGCGGATTTACCCCTATTGAAAGTTGAACCAATAAAAGATGGTAGGTCTGATTATAAAAAATTTATGGAAGATTTGGAAACATCCACCATATTATTTTCTATGGTTGATACAAAAAATAATTCATACAAAATTACAAACGCAGAGGCGTATATAGTGGCAAAAGAAACAATAGAACCAACCTCCACCGTAGAGTATTACATATATTACCAATTCAAAAAAAGGGAAACAAATACCCCTGGCATATATAAAGGTGAATTTTTAATTAGGAATGAAGATGGGGATCTCATCTTGCCTTTAAGAGAAGAATTAACTATTATTGTTTTGGACTCATTTATCAAGAAGTTCAATTAATAATTTCAATCTTCACCTTTAAATTCTTTTTTTATGTTAAGCAGTCAAGAAATTGAGGAGTTTCTTAACGGATCTGACCCGGAGGAATATATTGTCGCTATTGAATACGACTTTATGTCTAACAATGTATATAAAATTAAAGAAATACCAAATAAGGGTAAGCAAATTATAAAAGATACATTTACAGCATTCTGTTGGGTTGGCAATTTAAATTCATTAAATTTTTATAATAAATCAAAGGTTTTGCAAAAGGAAGCAATGACCAAGCATGGGATTATTATAACAAAATTAAGAACAGATGACCACCCAAGATTGGAGCATGGCATGAAATTTATGGTTCAATCATTAAAAGGATATAGGGATTTAACCGCATTCTTTAAGGAAGGGGGTTTAGACCCAAAAGGTGAAGTTGGTAGAACCAAAATAATTATGCTACCCCCAGTTGACCAATATCTCATATCCAAAGGTAAAAGGCTATTTAAAGGTTTTGATTCTTATGATGATATAACAAGACTTGTATTTGACTTAGAAACCACAGCATTAGAACCTACTGATGGTAGAATATTTATGATTGGAATTAAAACCAATAAAGGTTATTCCAGGATTATAGAGTGCATTAACCCAGAGGATGAAGCAAATGGTATTATTGAGTTCTTTAAAGTTATTGATGAAATTAAACCAACAATCATTTCAGGATACAATTCAGCAACGTTTGACTGGGAATGGATTTTCAAAAGATGTGAAATATTAAAGATACACGCTAAAACGGCTTGTAAATCATTAAACCCAGCAAAATCATTCACAAGAAGAGATTCTATGCTGAAATTAGGGGGCGATGTGGAGAAATATATGCAAACTTCCATTTGGGGATATAACGTTATTGACGTAATTCACTCCGTAAGAAGGGCACAAGCTATCAATAGTGACATCAAATCTGCTGGTCTTAAATATATTACAAAATATATAAATGCAGAAGATGATGACCGTGTTTATATTGAACATACCAAGATTGGTAAAATGTATGGAGATAAAGATGAATATTTTCTTAATATCAATAATGGAAAATATAAATTAGCAACAGATTATCCTGACCTTGATATTAAGTTTCCAAAAGTTTATAAGAAAATAACTGGCGATAAACTTGTTGAAGCTTATCTTGATGATGACTTGGAAGAAACAATGAGAGTTGATTCAGAATTTAGTCAAGCCTCATTCTTATTGGCGAAGATGGTTCCATTACCTTTTGAAAGGATATACACAATGGGCACAGCAGGGTTATGGAAGGTATTGATGTTGGCTTGGTCATATAATAATCAGTTGGCTATTCCCCAAAGTGAGGGTAAGAGAAACTTTGTTGGGGGATTATCCAGGTTGGTTAAGGTGGGTTATTCAAAGAATATCATAAAACTTGACTTCTCATCCCTATATCCATCCATACAATTGGCTCATGATGTGTTCCCATCTTGTGATATAACTGGTGTTTTGAAAGGTATGTTAAAGTTTTTTAGAAATGCAAGGATAGATTATAAGAACTTGGCAGAAGAGTGGAAGGACAAAGACAAGAAAATTTCAGCAACATATGATAATAAGCAATTACCAATAAAGATTTTCATTAACTCTTTGTTTGGATCCTTATCTGCACCATTAGTTTTCCCCTGGGCTGAAATGGACAAAGGTGAAGAGATAACTTGCACAGGCAGATTATATTTAAGACATATGATTAAATTCTTTATGGATAGGGGTTATGTCCCATTAGTTTGTGATACAGATGGTGTTAACTTTTCAGCACCAGATGATTTTGAGAATAGGGAATATATTGGCAAAGGAAATAACTGGAAAGTTAAACTTGATAAGGTTTACAAAGGTATATATGCTGACGTTGCAGAATACAATGATTTATATATGAAAAAAGAGATGGCATTAGACTTAGATGGTCATTGGGCATCTTGTGTGAATTTTGCAAGAAAAAACTATGCTATTATGAAAAATGATGGCAAAATAAAGTTGACAGGAAATTCAATCAAATCAAAGAAACTTCCACAATATATTGAAAGATTTATTGATGTTGGTGTTAAGTTATTGCTTGAAGGTAAGGGAAAAGAATTTATTGAGGAATATTATAATTATTTTGAAAAGATTCATAATAAGGAAATTCCCCTAATTGAAATTGCAAATAAGGCAAGGGTTAGACAAAATGTTCAAGACTATGTAAAAAGGTCAAAGACATTAAATAAGGCTGGTAGCACCACAAGCAAGATGGCACATATGGAATTAATTATAAAGGAAAAATTGCATGTGAATCTTGGGGATATTATATATTATGTTAATAATGGAACAAAACAATCACACGGGGACGTATCAAAGACAAAGGATGGTATTAAATTAAATTGCTATTATATTGATCAGAATGTGTTTGAAAAAACCCCTGACTTGACTGGTGACTATAATGTGCCACGGGCTGTTGTAACTTTTAACAAAAGGATAACTCCATTATTGGTTGCTTTTAGCCCAGAGATTAGGGATAGAATTTTAATAAAAGACCCAGCAGATAGGCAATTCTTTACAACAGAAGAGTGTACATTGATTAATGGTATTCCTTATGAGGAGAAAAATCAAGATGATTTAAATGATGTAATGATTATATCAGAAGATGAGGTTAAATTCTGGGAAAAAATAGATGTGAACCCAAACTTAATATATGATAATGTGTAAAATGAAAAACCCCCAGCCTAATTAAAGATTGGGGGTTTTCTTTTATTTTCTCATTTTGAGACCATATTTGGCGTATAAATCGTAGAAACCTTTGCTTTTTAGATTCCAGTTTGTTTTAGTGTCGCCTAAATATTCCATAAATTCTTCATAATCATTAATACCAAATATTCTTTCATCTGTGTAATGTTTTGGCTCATTAACTTCTTTATCATTGGCATCATACCAAGTATTAGTTACAGGGTTTAACATATACAAGGTTTTATATACTTGTTTAGTTTTACCAAACTTTTTCCGGAATAATCGGATTAACCGATTTTTAATTAATTTAATTGTTGTTTTCATTTTGTTTTGTGATTTAAATTAACCTTTTAATCCATCTGAACTAACGATATACCAAGTGCCTGAACAATGCTTGAACTCAACACATGCACCTTTTTGCAATAATATCTCATCAAACTCCTCATCAATTTTATTATTATCAGCAACAATTTTAATCTCAGTCATTGCTTTTATGGTTACATTATCTGTATTTTTTGAATTAAGCATTAAATTACAGTGGGGGATTGCTCTCACAATAATAAAACTTTCACCTGACGTAACATATTCAGATTCTGAAACAATAGACATATCTGATGTATTAACAAAAACACCATTGATAACTTTTTGTATTGGTATTGTTTTTATAATTGCCATAGTTTTTTTATGTAAAAGTAATTAAAAATAATTATAAAACAAATTATATAACATAAATTTGTCTTGGCATCGCAGTAAATTTTAATTGCTTATTTAAATTTTCAGCAATCATCGCTTCTTTTTCCATTTGTTTTTCAGGTCTTAATCTTTCCAATCTTGCCAATAATTCTTCAACAAGTTTTGCTTTCTCATCTTTCCCCTCGGTAATCAATGATTCATAATCTAACTTTAACTCTGAATCTGGTGCTTTTATATTTCCGCTATACTTTCCCCTAACTCTACCTAAACTTTCTTTTACATATGCTGTAAACCATCTTCTAACCCAATGTTTTGCTGGTTGGTTTAACTTATCCCAAGTTAATTCGCTAAATGGAACATCTGATGGTAATTTAATAACATCAGGATTATCGGCCAAACAATTACCCCTACTATCACCATCAACATTATAATACCAATACCAAACTTGTATTCCAGCATATAATGAATAATTGCTCCAACTGAATTTACCCCCAGGTGTGTTATATAAATGGATTGCTTTCTTTCCATCAGGCAAACCTGTTATTCTATATGTTAATGAACCACCTAAAATTCTATTTAAAATGTTTGAACTCTGCATCCTTAACAAATAATCAAATCCTGACATCATAAAATAAGATCCTTGATAACCCATTTGAGCATATCCTGCCTCACCAGCACCAAGACCAATTCCACCCAATCCAAATCCACCAGCACCACCTAAACCAAATGCGGTCCATGGTTGATTGCTAAACCAAAGCAATTCATTAACTTCCCTACCTGCTGGTATTTCATAAACTTGCTTGCCTCTTTCAAGGGTAAAATAATCTTTTTCTAAAACCCAATTGCCCCCAGATTGCAACCCAACAATTTTTGAATACGCATATTCATATTGCTTTTCAAAATCCATTGTTCTTGTAATCAAAGCATTCGCAACAGATTTTTCGCTCATATTAAGATTAACCAAATTAACCCATTGAGATTCTGTTAACCAATCAAGCATATATTGTTCATAATCTTGAACGGACAATTCCATTAAGGAATCCATCATTTCATCAGTTATCTCAACACCTCTTAATGGGGCACCAAGTAAATGACGAATTCTTGTATAAATTTGTGTTCTTTCCGGCTCGGCTATTACTGACATATTTCTTTTATTTATAAATATAAGAAATTATTCTTTTGGTTACACCTCATTTGCATTTTGATACAATTCAAGAACAAAATCCCAATTTACATAATCCCAAAAGTTGTGGATATATTCATCCCTTTTGTTTTGATATTTTAGATAATAAGCATGTTCCCATAAATCCAATCCCAATATTGGAAAGCCCCCATCCTTAATCACATTCATTAGGGGATTATCTTGGTTTGGCGTGCTTATCACTTTTAATCTATTATTTTTTGTCACAATAAGCCAAACCCATCCGGATCCAAAATGGTCTTTTGCAACTTCCTCAAACTTTTTCTTGAAAGCATTAAATGTTCCAAAACTTGCATTTATTTTTGCTTTTAATTCCTTTGGTACATCCTTTTTGGTGGGGGTTAACATATTCCAGAATAAAGCGTGATTAAATGCGCCACCAGCATTATTCCTAATCTTATCATCATATTTGCTTATGTTTGATATGATTTGCTTTAAATCACCATTTGATTTTGTTTTCTTTAATGCTTTATTCAATTTATCAACATAACCAATGTAATGTTTGTTATAATGAATATTCATTGTTTTTTCATCAACAAAAGGTTTTAATGAAGCATATGAAT
>CANKZO010000017.1 GCA_947488485.1 Opitutia bacterium
TCATGGTGAGGACTTTGAAAGGAGGTTGGGAATCAGCGCTGGGAAAGAGAAGTGGCGGGCCCCTTGCGGGGCCACGCCACGTGACCGGTTACTTCGCGAGGAAGATCGCGTAGAACGCGACGGCTTCGGCGAGAGCCATGCCCAGGATGGACTGGACGAGGATCTTGCCGGACGCGTCGGGATTGCGACCCACGGACTCGACGGCCTTGGCACCGACGAGACCCACGCCGATGGCGGCGGCGAGACAGCCGGCGGCGGCAGGGAGGGAACCAGTGATTTCAGCGATGATCATGTTGTTGTGTTGTTTTTGGTTTTTCCTTGGCGCGCCGCCGGGGGACTCCCGGCAGGTCACGCGCCTCGAAAGCGAAAAGGTCAGTGGGCGTGCTCCTCGTCGTGGCCGCCTTCGTGGTTGCAGATGAGGCCGATGTAGACGGCGGAAAGCAGCGTGAAGACGAAGGCCTGGATGAGGCCGACGAGGACTTCGAGCAGGCCCGCGACGGCGGGGATGACGTACGGGGCGATGCCGCCGAGCGCGTGGATCAGGTTCTCGCCGCCGTAGACGTTGCCGTAGAGTCGGAACGAAAGGGAGATGAGGCGGAAGGCGATGGAGACGACCTCGATGCCGCCGACGCCGAGGAAGATGAAGCTGAGCATGATCCACATCGGGAAGCTCAGCTCCTTCTTGTCGGCCTTGTTGCCGAAGAGATCGAAGATCAGCACCTTGAAGCCGGCGTAACGCAGGACGAAATAAGTCCAGGCGACGAAGGAGATGGCCGACAAGGCCAAGGTGGTGTTGAGGTCGGAGGTGGCCGGGCGGATGGCGTCAAGCCAGTGGCCGGGCTCGCCGTATTTGATGGTGCCGACTCCCGGGAGCAGGCCGCTCCAGTTCATCAGGAGGATGAAGACGAAGAAGCCGCAGAGGGTCGGGAAAACCTTGCCGATCATGCTCTTCCCGACGATCGGTTCAAGGGCGTCGCGCAAGCCGGAGGCCATGTTCTCGACCAGGGCCTGACCCTTGCGCGGGACGATCTTGGGGGTGCCGACGAGGACGCGGATGGCGATGATGATGAGGGCCGTGAGGATCCAGGTGGTCAGGATCGTGTTGGAGACCTGGATGCCGCCGATCTCGAAGAGGTCGGTCGCCTTCGGATTGACGCCTTCCTCGCTCGCAAGAACGAAGGCTGGGGCCAGGAGACTGAGGAAGAAAAGAGGGCGCATTTAGACGCGGGAACCGATTGGTGAACGATTCCGTGAAGAATGGTCAATCCTGCGAGCACCCCCCGCCCCAGAGTAAGCACCCAAGGATATCCCTATAAGGTGGGCTTATCCTATCCGGCCTTCAAGGCGAGAGCCGTACGATCTCCCAAACCCCCGACTTAAGGGTGTATTGGAACCGGTCGTGCAGTCGGTTGGTCCGGCCCTGCCAGAACTCGAAGTGGGTCGGAATGAGGCGATACCCGCCCCAGTGCGGCGGCTTGGGTACCTGCCCTTCGGCGTGCTTGGCCTGCAACTCGGCAAGGCGCGACTCCAGGACCTGCCGATCGGCGATGACATCACTCTGGTCGGACGCCAGAGCGCCGAGCTGGCTACCGTAGGGGCGACGGGCGAAATAGGCCACCGACTCTTCATCGGAAGTCTTTACCAATGAGCCAGTTATGTGAATCTGTCGCTCCAGGGCGAACCACGGGAAAAGCAGCGTCACGCGGGGATTGGCGGCGATTTCGTCCCCCTTCTTGCTGCGGTAGTTAGTGAAGAAAGAGAACCCCCGTTCATCGGCGGCCTTAAGCAGCACGGTCCGGGAGGAGGGGAAACCGTCCAGTCCGTTGGTCGAGAGGACCATCGCATTGGGCTCCACCACGCCGGCGGTCTTGGCCTGATCAAACCAAGCCTTGAATTGGGCCAACGGCGCCTCGCGCAGCTCGTGCCGGTCGATCCCGTGGGCGGCATACTCTTTACGGAAGTCCGAAAGGTCCATGGCCCCATCATGAAAGAGTCGGGGTCGCGCGCAAGCGTTAGCGCCCTTCCCTCTCGCCAGTCGGGGTCGGCGGCTCACTTTAGCAGCCGTGAACTTGGTGCTGATCACCTCCGACGAAGCGGCCGGCGGACTCCCGTCCGATGATGCGCGCGCCCGCCACCTGCGCGAGACGGTCGGACTCGCCGTCGGCGGTTCGTTCCACGTCGGCATCGAGCACGGCCTGCGCGGCCTCGCGACGATCACCGCGCTCGCGCCGCAGCTCACGTTCTCCGTCGCCTGGGAAAAAACTGCGCAGGCGCGCCTGCCGCTCACGGTGCTCGTCGGACTCCCGCGCCCGCAGACCGCCAAGAAAGTCCTGCACGACCTCGCGAGCCTCGGCGCCGCACGCATCATCTTCTTCGAGTCGGCGAAAGGCGACCCGGGCTACCTCACGAGCTCGCTCTGGAAAGACGGCGAGTGGCGCGAGCATGTCCTCAAGGGAACCGAACAGGCCTGCTCGACCCTCGTGCCGGAAGTGACGCGCGTCGCGTCGCTCGCCGAAGCCGTCGCGCTCGTCGCGGGCGACGCGTGGAAGGTCGCGCTCGATCCGTATGAAGCCGCCGACGCGCCGGAACTTTCCACGCCGGCGAAGGCGGCGGTGCTCGCGATCGGACCGGAGCGAGGCTTCGCGGAGGCGGAGCGCGCGACGCTGCGCGCGGCGGGTTTCGCTTTCGCGCATCTCGGCGACCGCATCCTGCGCGTCGAAGCCGCGGCGCTCGTCGGCGGCGCGCTCCTGCTCGCGCAGCTGCGCGCCTGGGCGAAGCATCGGCCGGTCGGCGGCTGATCACTCCGCGGCCTTGCGGACGAGCACGGACGCGGCGGGCTGGCCTTTGCCTTTGCCGATCACCTTGCGCAGCTTCCATCCCTCGGGCACCGGGACTTCGTAGCCACCGGGCGCTTCGAGGATCACGCGGACGTGCGCGCCTTCTTCGGCGTAGCCCACCGCCGTCGCGGCGATCTCCGCGCCTTTCGTCTGCCAGAGCTCCCAGGGCGGGTCGGCGAACACCAGGTCGTAGCGGCCGGCGGCCACGCCGGGCTTGGTCGCGTCGCCGGTGATCTTCGTGAAAGGCAGTTCGGCGACGCCCATCGACTTCGCGACCGCGGCGGCGTTGGCCGTAAGCTCGGCGCCGATGCGCTGGTCGACGCACGTCGCGCGCAGGGCGCCGCGGCTGAGGGACTCGAGTCCGTAGGCGCCCGTGCCGGCGAAGAGGTCGAGCACCGTCGTGCCGGGGACGAACGCCGCGAGCGAGTTGAAGACCGCTTCGCGGATATAATCCGTGGCCGGACGCACGCCGCCCTGCGCGGGGACGCGGAGCTGGATGCCTCGAGCGATGCCGCCGGTGACGCGCATGCGTTCAAGTTCGCCCGACCGCGCGGAAGGTCAACGGCGTTCGGCGCCGAGGACCTGCCGCTCGGGCGACCAGCAGGTGGTGCGGCCGCCGACGTCTTCGCGGACCAACGGCTTCTTCGAACGCGGGCAGCGACCGCCATCCTTCCAGCGATGATTGAAGAGCCAGGTGTCGGGCGGGTCGGACCAATCCTTGCCGATGACGTCCATCGCCTCGGCGCAGACCTCGCGCAAGGTCGCGTGGAGCTTGCGGACGGATTTCGGTCCGAACGAGCCGGCCTTGGCCTGCGGATGGAAGCCCGCGCGCCAGAGCACCTCGTCGGCCATCCAGTTGCCGATGCCCGGGAAACGTTCCTGCATGAGGAGCACCGGCTTGATCGCCGTGCGGGCGCGGCGACGCAGGAAGACCTCGACGACGCCGACGGAGAATTCCGGCGAGAGGATCGCCGGCGGGATCTTCTCCCACCACGGCGGGACGCCGTCGCCTTGCCAGAGTAGGACGCGGCCGAACTGCCGCGGGTCGACGAAGACCAGCTCCTTGCCGCCGCTCATCCGCAGTTTGAAATGGTCGTAAGGCGTCGGCTCGCGGTCCGCGTCGCCCGCTTCGAGGCGGCCGGTCATCCCGAGATGGACGCCGAGCCAGGCGCCCCCGGAGAAGCGGAAGGCCATCTGCTTCGCCGCGGCGAAGGACTCGACGAGTTTCGCCCCGGCCAAGGCCGTGGTCAGCGCCGCCGGAGCGACCCCCCGGCCGATCCGCGCCTTGGGATTGAGACGGACGGCGGTGACCTTGCGCCCCAGGCCGAGGTCCCAGCGGCGGCGGAAATATTCGACTTCGGCGAGCTCGGGCATCGACGGACACCGTGCGGAGGACCGCTCGCCGCGCAAGCCGCGCGTGGTTTTCCGCTGGTCTCGGCGGTCCGCCGCGATTGAGTGTCCCGTATGCATCCGGCCGACCCCGCGCGCTACGCCCATCCGTCTTTCCAAGTCCGCTGCGGGAAATCCGGGCTGCACCTGCCCAAGATCTCGCTCGGCCTGTGGCACAACTTCGGGAGCGTCGACGATTACGCCAACGCGCGCGCGATCGCCCTGCGCGCCTTCGACCTCGGCGTCACGCACTTCGACCTCGCGAACAACTACGGCCCCGTGCCCGGCAGCGCCGAAGAGACCTTCGGACGCATCCTGCGCGAAGACCTCGGCGCCTACCGTGACGAGCTCATCATCTCGACCAAGGCCGGCTACACCATGTGGCCAGGGCCGCACGGCGATTTCGGCTCCCGTAAGTACCTCCTCGCATCGCTCGACCAGTCGCTGAAGCGGATGGGCCTGCCTTACGTGGACGTGTTCTACAGCCACCGGCGCGACCCGCACACGCCGCTCGAGGAGACCATGGGCGCGCTCGCCCAGGCGGTCCGCTCGGGCAAGGCGTTGTACGCCGCGATCTCCAACTACAATCCGGAGGACACCGCGCGGGCCTGCGCTCTCCTGCGCGAGCTCGGCACGCCGTGCGTCATGCATCAGCCCAAGTACAGCCTCTTCGAACGCACGCCCGAGGCAGGCTTGCTCGACGTCGTGGAGAAGGAAGGCCTCGGCTGCGCGGTCTTCTCGCCGCTCGCGCAAGGCATGCTCACCGACCGCTATCTACAAGGCATCCCCGCCGACGCGCGCGCCGGCAAGGCGCACGGCTACCTGCGTCCCGAGCAGCTCGACGCCGCGCGCATGGAGAAAGTCCGCCGGCTCGCGGAAGTCGCCGCCGAACGCGGCCAGCCGCTCGCGTCGATGGCGATCGCCTGGGTCCTGCGGGACCGCCGCGTGTCGTCCGCCATCATCGGGGCCAGCAAGGTCGCCCAGCTCGAGCAATGCGTGGCCGCGGCTTCGTCGGCGCCGTTCGCCTCGGCGGAACTCAAGCAGATCGACGCCATCCTTGCCGCCTGAACGCACTCCGGGGTTGTGCCGCCGGACTCCGCCCGCAAGGGTGGGACCATGACCGCCGGCGCCGCCCTGCCCTTCAAGATCAGCGTCCTCGTCTTCCTGAGCGACGAGGCGGGCCGCCTCCTGCTCATCCAGCGCACCAAGGCCCCGAACCTCGGCTGCTGGAGCCCGATCGGCGGCAAGCTCGAGATGGGCCTCGGCGAGTCGCCTTTCGAGTGCGCCGTGCGCGAGACCTGCGAGGAGACCGGCGTGAACGTCGCGACCGAAGACCTCCATCTCTTCGGCATGATCTCCGAAAAAGGCTACGAAGCCCAGTCACACTGGCTGATGTTCCTCTTCGACTGCCGCAAGCCGCTGACGGCCCTACCGGAGACGATCGACGAAGGCCGCTTCGCTTTCTTCGCGCGCGAAGAACTCGGCAATGTCGCCGTGCCGGAGACCGACCGCACGTTGCTCTGGCCGGTCTACGACGAACACCGCCGCGGCTTCATCGCCTACCGCGCCGAATGCCATCCCGGCGCGCCGCTACGGGTCGTGGTCGAAGAGACGAGCGCCAAGCCGAACCTCGACTGACGATGGACGCCGCCGGAAGCGAAGCCGAGTTCAAGCGGACCAACCGCAAGCCGGCGTATCCGATCGGCGAAGAGCTCCGCGCTTATCTGTCGCGCGAAGGCCGCGAAGTCCCCCTGCCCGTCTCCTACGCCCAGCTGCGCGAGTTCACCGCGGCGATGCCCCTGCTCGAACGCGGCAAGGACACCCTCTGGGAGACCGTCGCCTATCCGCCGGAAGAAATGGGCCGGCTTTCGCAGGGCCTGCTCGAGACCTACGCGCTCCTGCGCGGCGAAGGCGGCATGAAGGTCTTCAGCCACGTCTACGTCGACCGCGTGGACTTCTGTTCCTTCGGCAATTCGCAGCCCTTCCGCGTCCGCATCGTCAACGCGTATAACGAGAACCACGACTACTTCTACGTGAAGGTCGGCGACGCCTCGCGCGTCTGCGGGCTCGAGCTCGAGCACCTGCTCTCGCCGAACCGCATGCTCTACCTCACCTGGGGCGAGACGCTGGTCGAGGAGCACGTCACCGGCATCCCGGGCGACATCTTCGCCGAAAAATGGCTGGCTGCCGACGGCCACCACCCGGTGCGCCTCGCCAAGGAGCTCATCAAGTTCGAGGAACGCTGCCTCGTGCGCCTGCTCGGCGACATGCGCGCCTATAATTTCGTCATCGCCGTCACCCCGGACTTCGACGCGACCGCTATCCGCGTGCGCGCCATGGACTTCGACCAGCAGAGCTACGACGGTCGCCTCCGGTTCTACCTCCCCGGCTCGTTCAAGGAGAACCGGCCGTTCGCCCAGCTCTGCGCCAAGCACATCAACGCCGCTTCCGCCGCCCAGTACCGCCGCGAGGAGCAGTCGCTGATCCACCGCCGCCACCTCGCCGCGCCCGACCGGGTCAAGGACCTGCTGGCCGCCATGCGGTCCAATCCCCTGACCTCGCCCGAAAAAGCCAAGGAACTCGCCGACGGCCTGGCCGAATACCACCGGGACCCGGCCTTCCGGCAGCACGCCGACATGGCGGGCCTGATCGGCGAAAGCCTCGCCCGGCTCGACCGGTTGTTGCGCTCTTAATAGTAAGCGCTGGACAGGACGCGCGCCGGGCGGGCAAACTCCGAGGCCTGCGATGAGCGACTCTTTAAGGCACGAATGCGGCATTGCCCTTGTCCGGCTGACCAAGGACCTGAAGTGGTATCAGGAGAAGTACGGCACGCCGTTGCACGGCTTCAACCAGCTCTTCCTCCTGATGGAGAAGCAGCACAACCGCGGCCAGGACGGCGCCGGCATCGGCTGCGTCAAGATCGGCTCCGAAAACGGCGAGGCCTTCCTCTTCCGCGACCGCGAGATCGGCGCCCAGGGCCTGACCCAGATCTTCACCCGTCAGATCAAGGCCTACTCCGACAAGATGCGCGAGGCGGTCATCGTCCCGGAGTTCCCCGAGACGGTGAAGCGTCACTTCGACTTCGGCGGCGAGCTCCTGCTCGGCCACCTGCGCTACGGCACCTCCGGCAACTTCGACTCGGTCTCCTGCCACCCCTACGCGCGTAAGTCCATCTGGCCGACCCGCAACCTGCTCGTCGCCGGCAACTTCAACCTCACCAACACCGCCGAGCTCAACGCCTCGCTCACGCAGCGCGGCGCGCACGTCATCTACTCGACCGACACGCAGTCCATCCTCGAGGAGATCGGCTTCTGGCTCGACGAAGAACACGACCGACTCTTCAAGGCGTTCAAGGACCAGGGCCTGGAAGGTGCCGCCGTGCAGGCGGAGATCTCCAAGCACATGGACATCGGCAACGTCCTGCGCCGCGCCGCCAAGAACTGGGACGGCGGCTACGCCATCGCCGGCCTCGTCGGCAACGGCGATAGCTTCGTCATCCGCGACCCGAACGGCATCCGCCCCTGCTGGTACGCCCGCACCGAGGACCTCATCGCCGTCGCCTCCGAGCGCGTCGCCCTGATGACCATCGTCGGCGTGAGCCAGGAAGACGTCCACGAGCTCCCGGCCGGCCATGCGCTGATCATGAAAGCGGACGGTCGCCACTCGATCGAGTCCTTCCACGCTCCGGGCGAGATCCGTCACTGCTCCTTCGAGCGCATCTACTTCTCCCGCGGCAACGACCCCGAGATCTACGCCGAACGCAAGGCCCTGGGCGCCGCCCTCGCCGACGACGTCCTGGCCCAGATCCGCGACGACCACGACAACGCGGTCTTCTCCTACATCCCCAACACGGCCGAGATCGCCTGGTATGGCCTGATGGAAGAGCTCCGCAAACGCCGCCGTGCGCAGGTCAGCGAGAAGCTGATCGCCGCGCAGCGCGCCGGTAAACTCGACGAGGCCATGATCGAAAAGCTCGTGCTCGGCGGCTGGCCGCGCGGCGAAAAGGTCGCCCATAAGGACGTCAAACTCCGCACGTTCATCTCCCAGGAGAAGAACCGCATGCAGATGGCCTCGCACGTCTACGACATTTCCTACGGCACCGTGCGCGAAGGCGACACGCTCGTCTGCGTCGACGACTCGATCGTCCGTGGCACCACGCTCCGCCAGTCGATCCTCCGCATCCTCGCCCGCCCGAACCCGAAGCGCATCGTCATCGCCTCGACCGCCCCGCAGATCCGCTACCCGGACTGCTACGGCATCGATATGTCCGAGATGGGCAAGTTCCTCGCCTTCCAGGCCGCCGTCGCGCTCTGCAAGGAACGTGGCATGGCCGACCTCCTCCGCGAAGTCTACGAAGACTGCGTCGCGCAGGCGAAGAAGCCGACCAAGGAGATGCGCAACCACGTGAAGCGCATCTACGATGCCTTCACCGAAGAAGAGATCGCCGCCAAGGCGGCCGAACTCGTCTACCCCGCGAAGAGCGGCTGGAAGGGCGAGCTCGTCCTGGTCTTCCAGAAGATCGCGTCGCTGCACAAGGCCTGCCCTTCGAGCCGCGGCGACTGGTATTTCACCGGCGACTACCCGACGCCGGGCGGTCTCGGCGTGCTCAATCAGGCCTACATCAATTACTGGGAGAAGCGCGAAGGCCGCTCCTACTGATCAGGCGTAGAGCCGGAACGGAGCGGTGCGCGCGCGGAAGGCCGCCGCGTCGCCGTCCCAGCGACGCATCCAGCGGGCGAGGTCGATCCGCGCGCCCTGCGTGCGCAGTTCTTCGAAGAACGCCTCGCTGCCGAGGTGCTTGATGAAGAGCTCGCGCTTGCCGCCGGTGAGCCCGGCGAACGGGTTCGGCGCCCAGACGCAGGCCTGACGGAAGAGATGCAGCGAGATCGCCGTAGGGCGGAACGCAGCGTAATCGGTGATCGCGAGGTAGACACCCTGCGTGCCGTCCGCGAGCTGCTGCGGCTGCAGCGTGAGACCGGGCACGGACGCCCCCAAGGCGGCGGCGAGCTCGCCGGCCTTGCGACGCGGATAGGTGAGGAAGCGGAAGTTGCGGCCGGTGCCGGCGCTGTGGCTGAAGCCGGAATCCATGCAGCCGAGGCCGGTCATGGCGTACCCGAGCGCGGCCTGCGGGCTGTCGATCATCGGCGAGGTCGCCGTCCAATTCAGGCCGGTGAGGTTCCACGTCATCGAGCGGCGCCAGCCGCGCATGGTCACGACTTCGAGCTGGCCGCGACGACGGGTGGCTTCGTCGATCTCGAGCACGCCCGGCGTGGCGACCGCCCAACGGGCAAGCTCACCGATGGTGAGGCCGTGGACGTAAGGGGTCTCGTACGAGCCGACGTAGCTGCGCCACTTGCGGTCGAGGAAAGGACCATCGACCTTCTCGCCGCCGAGCGGGTTGGGTCGATCGAGTACGATGACGCGCACCGGGCGCGGCAGGGAGAAGCAGGCCTCGATCACGAGGCGCATGCAGCTGACGTAGGTATACGAGCGCGCACCAATGTCCTGGAAATCGATGATGATCGCGTCGAGGCCCGACAGCATCTCCGGGGTCGGCTTACGCGTCGCGCCGTAAAGGGAGTAGACCGGGAGGCCGGTGCGTGTGTCCTTCGCATGGCCCACCTTGACGTCGGCCTTGGCCACGCCGTCGATGCCGTGTTCCGGCCCGAAGAGCTTCACGAGCTTCACGCCCGGCGCGCGAGCGAGCACGTCCGCGGTGCGCTGACCGGCGCCGTTGACGCCGGCACGATGCGTGACGAGTCCGCAGCGGAGACCCTGCAAGCGGGCGAAACCTTCAGCCGCGAGCACGTCGATGCCGAGCATCACCCGGCCAGTCGGCGCGCCACCCGAGGAAGCAGGACGCACGGAGGGCACGCTGACCGAACCGCCGCCACCGCCGCCGGCGCAACCGGACAGAGCGTAAGCGCCCAGCGAACCCAAGGCGGTGAGGTGAAGGAAGTCGCGGCGGTCCATGGGGAAGCAGTGACCGCATCTTCGGCTTTTCGCCGAGCGGTTCAAAGTCCGAAATCGAAAATCCGTTTGCAGGCGACGGTCCCCGCCGACACCTTCCCCTTCATGCGCGTCGCCCTCCTCGGTTCCGGTCGCGGCTCCAACGCCGAAGCGGTCCTCCGCGCCCAGGCCGAAGGCCGGCTGGGCAAGGCCAAGGTGGTCGGGATCTGGTGCGACGTCCCGACCTGCAAGATGCTGGAGCTCGGCCCGAAGTATGGCGTGCCCGCCCGCTTCCTCGACACCGGCCCCTTCAAGACGAAGTTCTCGCCCGAACGCGAGCAGGCCTGGGCTGACGCCCTCAAGGCCGCGCAGGTCGACTTGGTGGTGCTCGCTGGCTTCATGCGCGTGATCAAGGCCCCCCTGCTCGACGCCTTCGCCAGCCGCATCATCAACCTCCACCCGAGCCTGCTGCCCGCCTTCCCCGGCCTCGACGGTATCGGCCAGGCCTGGAACGCCGGCGTACCTGAAGCCGGTTGCACCGTCCACTGGGTCAACGCCGAGATCGACGGCGGCGCCCACCTCGGCCAGACCCGCGTCGCCCGCGAACCGGCCGACACCCTCGAGACCTTCGCGCAGAAGATCCACGCCGCCGAGCACGCCTTGCTCCCCGCGGTGATCGCCCGCCTGAGCGAGACGCTTTCCTGATGATCGAACTGAAGTGCCCCATCCACGAAGACATGGTCCAGCCGTTGGAGGACCATTTCTGCGAACTCACCCGTTCCTCCTGGATGCTCTTCCATGAAGGCCCCGGGAAGCCGCACTTCGTGATGGGCTACTTCGACACGAAGGCCGAAGCCGACGAGGCTTGGGCCGGACTGCGCAAGGCCTTCAAGAAACTGCCCGAGGCCTACGAAGAGACCGTCATGGCCGACAAGGACTGGAAGGAAGCGTACAAGGAACACCTCAAGCCGTGGGACCATGGACGTCTCCACTGGGTCCCGGCCTGGATGCGCGGCAAGCACGCCGTCCCGGCCGACGCCGCGGTGATCTGGTTCGACGCCGGCCTGGCCTTCGGCACCGGCGACCACCCGACGACCCGCCTCTGCGCGATCCGCATGCTGGACTTCCTTGAGACGCATCCGGCCGCGCAGGTCTCCGTCACCGACGCCGGTTGCGGCTCCGGCATCCTCGCCCTCTCCGCCGCCAAGCTCGGCTGCGGTCGCATCGCCGGCTTCGACCGCGACCCGGAATCCGTCCGCGTCAGCATCGCCAACCGTGAGGAGAACGGCATCGCCGACGAAGCGGTCGCCTTCCATCACGCCGGCCTGGAAGAGGGCTTCCGCCTGACCGGCCGAGCCGACGTCGTGCTGGCGAACATCATCAGCGACGTCCTCTGCATCTACGCCGACAACCTCGTCGATTCCGTCAGCCCCGGCGGTGTGCTCGCCCTCAGCGGCATCCTCGCGAAGGAGCAGGACGCCGTCCGCGCCCATTTCGAAGCGAAGTGCCAGACCGCCTGGGGCGCCGGCACCCGCGCGGATGGCCGCATCATGGGCGAGTGGAGCGACGTCGCGCTGTTCCGTCCGCTCTGAGGATTTGCGTCCGCCGCCGCCGCGCCCAACCTTTCCCGAATGCACGAGAACACCGCCCAACGCATCCGCTACGGACGCTTCATCGCCCTCGGCTTCGGCGTCTTCTGCCTGCTGATGGCCCTGAACGAACTGCTCGGCGGCCTGAACCTCGGCTTCGCCCGGATCCCGCCGCGCTGGGATCCCGCGATCGTGACCTTCCCCCGAGCCCTGCGCGCCGAATGCTGGTTCCTCATCGCCTACGCCGGCCTGCTCTTCCTGCCTTGGCGCCGCATCACGTCGCCGAAGGTCTGGAACCGGCTCTTCGTCGTGCTCTGCGTCGCCTCGCTCATCTTCGCCTTCGCGATGATCTCCGAAGTCATGGCCAAGAACTACGTCGCCCAGGCCGCGGGCATGAAGGCGCGCATCCCGGTCTTCCAGGCGGTGCTGCTGTTCCTGTGCCTCGGCCAGATTCCGCTCGAGCTCTTCAGCCGTAAGCCGGAGCTGCTCGACTGATCAGAGCGCGGCATGCAGCGCCTCGGCGCGACGCATCGCTTCTTCGAGGGTCGGCGCGGTGACGGTGATGTGACCCATCTTCCGGCCCGGCGCGGCCTTGCCCTTATCGTAGAGGTGCAGCTTGGCGGAGGGATCGGCGAGGACCTTGGTCCAGTCGGGCTCCTGGCCATTACGCCAGACATCGCCGAGGAGGTTCACCATCGCGGAAGGCGCGAGGGGCTTGGTACCGCCGAGCGGCAGGCCGCACACGGCGCGGACGTGCTGTTCGAACTGGCTGGTCTCGTTGGCGTCGAAAGTCTGGTGGCCGCTGTTGTGTGGACGCGGGGCGAGCTCGTTGACGACGATGCGGCCGTCCTGGACGAACATCTCGACGGCGAGGAGACCGACAAGCTGGATCTTCTCGGCGATGCTCAAGGCGAGCGAGCGCGCTTCGGCGGCGGTGGCCGCGGAGATACGGGCCGGCGAGAGCGAGAGGTGCAGGATATGGTTACGGTGGATGTTCTCAGCGGGATCGTAGACGGCGGTGCGACCATCGACGGTGCGCGCGACGAGCACGGAGACCTCCATCTGGAAAGGCACCCACGCTTCGAGGACGCCCACGGCGCCACCGATCTTCGCCCACGCGGCGGAGAGGTCGGCTTCGGCGGTCGGCAGCTTGACCTGGCCCTTGCCGTCGTAACCGAAGTCAGCGGTCTTGAGCACGCAGGGGAAGCCGATGGTCTTCACCGCGGACTGCAATTCGGCGAGCGAGGAGACGACGGCGAAGTTGGCGCAAGGGATGCCGGAGGCGCGGAGGAACTCCTTCTCGCGGCGGCGATTCTGGCAGGTCGCCAACACGGAGGCCGACGGATGGCACGGCACGGACTTCGCCACGAACTCGACCGTGGCGGGTGGGATGTTCTCGAACTCGAGCGTGACGCGACCGCAGCCTTGCGCGAAACGCGTCAATGCGGCGGTGTCGCTCCAGTCGGCGGTGACATGCGCATCGGCAATCGCCGCGGCGCAGGCACTGGCGGACGGATCAAACGTACGTACCTTGTAACCGAGGCGGCGGGCGGCGATGGCTGACATGCGGCCAAGCTGGCCGCCGCCGAGGATACCGATCGTTCCGCCGGGCTGCAGGGGGCGCTCCATGGCTTAGCGCTTCTTGCCCTTACGGCCGGGGATCGGGTTATCGAGCACGGCCTTGGTCTGCGCGGCACGGTAGCCATCCAGCTTCTTGGCGAGCTTAGCGTCAGAAAGGGCGAGGATCGCGGCGGCGCCGAGGGCGGCGTTGATCGCGCCGGCGCGGCCGATCGCGAACGTGTGCACGGGGATGCCGGCCGGCATCTGGACGATAGAGAGGAGTGAGTCGATGCCGTCGAGAGACTTGGACTGGACGGGGACGCCCATGACGGGGAGCGAAGTCATCGCAGCGACCATCCCGGGCAGGTGGGCCGCGCCGCCGGCGCCGGCGATGATGACCTTCAGGCCGCGGCGGCGGGCCGCCAGGGCGTAATCCTTGAGCTTCAGCGGGGTGCGGTGGGCGCTGACGACTTCGGCTTCGAAGGCGACGCCGAGTTTCTTGAGCGTGTCGGCGGCGTTGACCATCGTCTCCCAGTCGGACTGGGAACCCATGATGATGCCGACCTGAGGTGCGGAGGAAAGCGCGCGAGCCATGACCGAAGCGTGTCGGAGGCTCCCCCGCCTGTGAAGCCCGAAGCGAAAAAACTACTCCGCGAACGGGACGTATTCGGGGACGAGCCGGCGGATGCCCTGCTTGCAGTCGCCCGGTTCCAGGCGAAGAAGGTCGGTCACCTGCGCACGTAAGGCCTCAGGCGTGAGGGAGGTCTCGCCGGCGGCCACGAAACGGAAGACCCGCGGGTGCGTCGTCGGCCGGAACTGCTCGCCTTCGCACTGCAGCTCCTCGACGAGCTTCTCGCCGGGGCGCAGGCCGATGATCCGGATCTCGATGTCGACGTCCGGCCTCAGGCCGCTGAGTTCGATGAGCTGACGGGCGACGTCGATGATCTTAAGCGGCTCGCCCATCTCAAGGACGAGGATGTCGCCGCCCTGACCGAGCGTCGCGCTCTGGAGGACGAGCCCGACCGCCTCGGGAATCGTCATGAAATAGCGCTTCACGTCCGGGTGCGTGACCGTGACCGGGCCGCCCGCGGCGATCTGCCGGCGGAAAATCGGGATTACCGAGCCGGACGAGCCGAGGACGTTGCCGAAGCGCACGGCCATGAAGCTCGTACGTCCGCCGGTCCGGGCTTGGAGTGAACGGAGCATCAGCTCGGCGAGCCGCTTGCTCGCGCCCATGACGTTGGTGGGATTGACCGCCTTATCCGAAGAGATGAGCACAAACTTCTCCGCGCCATGTTCGGCGGCGAGATGCGCGACGACCCAGGTGCCCTCGACGTTGTTCTTCAAGGCCTCGCCCGGCTGGGCTTCCATCATCGGGACGTGCTTATGCGCCGCGGCGTGCAACACGAGGCTCGGGCGATGCGCCGCGAAGACCGACGTCATCCGGGCGAGGTCCGTGACGTCACCGACGAGCGGCGTGATGAGGGCGCCGTAACCGGCTGCGATGAGTTCCTGCTCGGCCTGATAGAGGAGCACTTCGCACTGGTCGAGCAGCAGGAGCTTGGCCGGTCCGTGCGCCGCGACCTGCCGACTCAACTCCAGTCCGATGCTGCCGCCGGCGCCGGTGACGAGCACGACGCGTCCTTTGACCATCGCCGCGATCGCGGCGTCGTCGAGCTGCGCGGGCGCGCGGCCGAGGATATCCTCGACGGAGATCCGGCGGATGTCCGAGGCGCGAACGCGACCGCCAGCGAGCTCCGCCATCGAGGGGACGACGAGCACGCGGAGATTATTGGCGGCGGCGAGGGCGCTGACTTCGCGGATGCGGCGGACGCTGGTGGCAGGCAGGGCGAGGATGATCTCGGTGACGCCGAACTTCTCAGCGAGTTCGCTCATGCGCGCCGGCGATCCGACCACCGGGACGCCGTGGATGTGCAGGTCGTGCTTGGCGACGTCGTCGTCGAGGAAGCAGACCGGTTCGAGGCCGTGACCGCGACGGCCGAGCAGATCGGCGACCAACTGGGCGCCCGTCTGGCCGGCGCCGACGACGGCGATGCGCTCGACGACGCCGGCCGGCGAACCGGTGCCGACGGAGAAACGCTCGCGGAGCGCGCGGACGGAAACGCGGAAGCCGATGAACAAGACCAGCGAGAGGTTGAAGTCGATCAGCGTGACGCCGCGCGGCAGGCTGAACGCGTCACCGGGGGCGACGCCGCCCAGGAGATTGGGCAAGGCGAGCGCCGCGAAGGTCGCCGTCGCGAGGGCGAGGGCGGTGCGCAAGGCGTCGGGTAGACGGAAATAATAGAAGACCCCGCGGAACTGTCCCCAGAGCGCGAGCAGACATACCTTCAAAGGGACGAGCCAGAGCAGCGCGACCGGGCGCTGCTCGTAAAGATACGCCTCGAAGGCGAGATGCTCCGCGGTCGTCGGTTCATCGGCGCCGACGAACCGGAGCTCATAAGCGAACCACAGGGAGAGCGCGGCCAGCATCCCGTAAGCCGCGAAGAAGATCGCGGTGCGCGGGAGGCGGGAGGCGGGGGAGGCCATGGGGTCTGGCGATGATTGGGCCCCGGAGCCGATTATTCAATGACGATGCGGAAGCCGAGCGTCCGGCTTTTCTCCCGCTTGAAGACCTGGCGGACCGGCAGGCCGGCGGCCGGGGCAGTGGCCACGCTGCCGCCCACCACGGGGGCGCGGGTCTCACCATCCTTGGCGGACGTCCATTCCTCGACATTGCCGACCAAGTCATGGAAGCCCTGCGCGTCGGCCTTGGCCGAACCCACGGGCCGGGCGTCGACTCCATCGGTATTGGCGGCGGTCCAGGCGACGTCGGATGAAGCCGGCTTGGTCAGATCGCCGGCTGCCGCGGCATGCTCGGCGAGGGACGGAAGCCGCGCCGGAGCCCCGACGATCCAGCCCAAGCGTCGGGCGAAAAGTTCGGCGTCGGCATAGGCTACTGATTCGACGGGATTGGCTTCGCGGCGTAAGGCGCTCGGGTTCGAGTCCATCAAAGAGGCGTAAAGGCCTTGGGGGATCTCCGTCCGATACATGCGCCCGGCATGACCGGGAATAGGACGGAGCTGTCGGTCGGCTTCCGGCAGATAACCGCGGATCGTCGCCGCATGAGAGGCGATGAATTCGAGCTCCTGACGTTCGTCGTCCGCCGGTCGGAAGACACCGGTCCCGGCGTCGGCGAGGCGCCGGGCGTCCGTCAGGATGGTCTCAGCGAGACGGAGCGCATCGTCGGCCTGGCGGGAGCGCAAGGCCTGCCGCAGCCGACCGACCTCGGCCCGCACGCGCAGGATGTCGTCATGGAAGCGGGCGAAGTTCAGGCGCGTCGCCATCGTGGCTTCCTTGGCGCGGTCGGCGAACTGGCTGCGCGGATGCGCCGTGAGCAGGCGCGCGAAAGCATCGACCGCGTCCTGCCAATGGCGCGCGGCGCCGGTCCAATCGGACTTCGCTTCGGCGGCTTCGGCGGCGGCCTGGTGGCGGCGCACGTCTTCCCAAAGGAGCCCGGACACGGCCGTCTCGCGACGGATGCCCAGCTGTTCGGCGCGCCCGAAGGCGGTGTCCCGGACGTCGCGATAGCGTGCGAGGAATTCGTTCTCGGCGTCGAGCGCCAGCGTGAAACGTTCCGCCGCTTCAGCATAACGGCCGGCCGCGAAGGATTTCTCGGCGTCGGCTTCCAGGGCCCTCCCCTTCTGCCAAAGCGCCGAGGACTCCAGTCGGCGGAGCCGGGTGTCGAGCAAGGCGCGCCGGCCGGAGTCGGCCAGGCCGGAGAACTGCCAGCGATCGGCGATCTCCTGCTCGCAGGCGACCGCCCGGCGGAGCTTCACGATGGCCGCGGCTTCGTCGTTCTTCGCCAGAGCGAGCGCCGCGGACTCGAGGGTGGCGGACTCCTGACGCAGCCGCTCGCCGCGCAGGAGGTGGAGGCGGCGACGCAAGGACACCAGACGCGGGTCCTCGGTGCCGACGGACTGGCGGGCGGAAAGATACTCTTCTTGCGCCTGCAAGGCTTGTTCCAGCAGGCGGATGTCCTCTTCCGTGAGCTCGAAGCGCACCTGCCGGATTTTTTCGAAGGCCGCCTCGGCCTGCAGCGATCGCTGACGCAGGACTTCCGCGTCAGCGGCCGAGACCGTGAGCTCAGACTGGCGGGTCGTCCTTCGTTCCGAGGTGTAGAGCAGCAAGGAAGTGATGCCCAGGGCGGCGAACACCAGCAGGAGCAGCGGAAGCCTGATCCGGACCCAGAGGGCCTCGAAGGAGAAACGCCCGCGGCTCGCCCGGGGGTCCGTGGCGGGCACGAAGTCGGGTCTGGGTGGTCGAGGGCCGTTGCTCATGAGCGGGCCGCCAACTTCGTCGCCGGCGGTTTGTTTGCTTTAATAGTTCGTCACTCTGGTTCATCAAAGTCATACCTTCAATATTGGAAATGGCTCAATTCAAGCGCATCGCCGTAGTCGGCGCCGGCCTCATCGGCGGCTCCATCCTCCTCGCGGCGGCGCGGAAGGGGCTGGCCGGTTCGCTCGCGTGCTGGTCCCGCTCGGCGGGCTCTCGGGAGACCTTGCGCGCTTTCGGCGTGGCGGAAGTCTTCGAGAGCGCGGCGGACTGCGTCCGGGGCGCCGATCTGGTCATCGTGACCACGCCGGTCGACACCGCCGAGGAGACCTTCCTCGCCATCGCCCCCGGCCTCGCGCCCGGCGCCGTGGTCACCGACGCCGGTAGCGTCAAAGGTTCGATCCTGCTCGCCGCCCGTCGCCTGCCCGCCGCGAATCCGTTCGTGGGCGCGCATCCCATGGCCGGCGGGGAAAAGGCCGGCGCCGCGCACGCGTCCGCGGACCTTTTCGAAGGACGCGTCTGCTTCCTGACGCCGACCGGCGCCGAAGATCCGCAGGCCCTGGCCACCGTCCGTCGCTTCTGGCAGCAACTCGGCTCGGTCCTGCATGAGACCGACGCCGCCAAGCACGACGAGATCGTGGCCGCGATCAGCCATGTGCCGCACGCCGCCGCCTCGGCGCTCATGCTCGCCGTGATGGACCAGTCCGGCTTCCGCCGCTTCGCGGTCGGCGCGGGCCTGCGCGACACGACCCGCATCGCCGCCGGCGAAGAAAATCTCTGGGTCGGCATCATGCTCGCCAACGCCCGGCACACCGCCGCCGGCCTCCGCGACGTCGAGAAGCGCGCGGCCGAACTCCGTACCGCCGTCGAAGCAAACGACGCCGTCGCCCTACGTCGCCTCCTCGCCGAAGCCCGCATCGCCCGCCAGAACCTGGACCGGCCCGAATGAGTCAGACCCTCGTCATCCGCCCTTTCCAAACGCCTGCCCGCGGCGTCGCCCAAGTCCCGGGTTCGAAGAGCATCACCAACCGCGCCCTAATCCTGGCCGCGCTCGCCGACGGCGTCACGCTGTTCACCGGGGCGCTCTTCAGCCGTGACACCCGCATCCTCATCGCCGCCCTGCGCGCGCTGGGCTTCGAAGTGACCGACGACGAAGCCGCCGGCACGATCCGGATAATCGGCCTCGGCGGCCGCATCCCGCACGCTCGCGCGAAGTTGCATGTCGGCAACGCCGGCACCGCCGCGCGCTTCCTCACCGCCTTCCTGGCGCTCTCCCCGGGCGGCGAGTATGAACTCGACGGCGACGAAGCCATGCGGGCCCGCCCGATGCGCGGCCTGCTCGACGCCCTGGGCGCGGCCGGCTGCCGCGCGATCGCCCCCGATGGTAAGCCGGCGAACGGTTTCCCGTTCACGCTTCACACGACCGGGAAGCTCGGTCGTCTCGAGGTCGATGCCTCGGCCTCTTCCCAGCTCCTGTCCGCGCTGCTCATGGTGCTCCCGCTTTCGGCCGGCGCCACGGTGAGCATGAAGGGCTCCACGGTCTCCGAACCGTTCGTCGAGATGACCGCGCGCATGTGCGGGCAGTTCGGCCGGCCCCTGACGCGTCTCGCCGACGGCAGCTGGAGTTGCGTCGTGCCGGGCGCCTACGTCGCCCAGCCCACCTACGCGATCGAGCCCGACGCCACCGCCGCTAGCTATTTCATCGCGCTCCCGGCCGTGACCGGCGCCCGTGCCTCCGTCCGCATCGAAGGCTACGCCGATGGCGGCCTCCAGGGTGATACCGCCTTCGCCAAGGTCGCCGCGGCCTGCGGCGCCAAGCTGCGTTCGGCCGACGGTACGTTGGTCGCGGATTCCTGGTCCGCCATCCGTGGGGGCGACTTCGACTTCAACGCCTTCTCTGACACCTTCCTCACGCTGGCGACCATCGCCGCTTTGGCCGACGGACCGGTGAAGATCCGCGGCATCGCCCACACGCGTAAGCAGGAGACCGACCGCGTGCTCGCGATGGCGACCGAATTGGAACGACTCGGCCTCAAGGTCGAACCCACCGCCGCGCAGCTACGGACGGACGAATCACTTTCTTCGCTGACCATTTTTCCGAGCAAGGCGGCCTTGCGTCAGGCGGCCGCCGCGGGTCCCGTCTCGATCCACACCTACGAGGATCATCGCATGGCGATGAGTTTCGGCATCCTCGGCAGCTTCGACCTCTTCGGCGATGGCCGTCCGTGGATCGCGATCGAAGACCCCGCCTGCACGGGCAAGACCTTCCCGCATTTCTTCCAGGCCCTCGAGGCTCTGCGGACGAACTTCGTGCGCGTCTCCGTGGATGGAGGCGCCGCCTCTGGGAAGTCGAGCACCAGTCGCCGACTCGCCCAGTTGCACGGCCTGCTACACGTCGATACCGGCGCGCATTATCGTAGCCTCACCCGAGCGCTCCTACTCGCCGGCGCCTCCGCCGACGATCCCACCTCCGTGAAGGCCGCCCTGGCCAAGCTGCGCATCGGCTCGCGCATCGTGGCCCGCCAAGGTGCGCGCAGTTCCGCGCTCACCCTCGACGGGGTACTGCCCGACGACGCCGACCTACGAACGCCCGAGGTCAACGCGGCGGTCTCGAAGATCGCCGCCCTGCCCTCCGTCCGGACCTTCCTCCTCGAATACCAACGCTCGCAGGTGAAGCTCGCGAGCGAGCAAGGTTTCGCCGGCGTGGTGATGGAAGGCCGTGACATCGGCTCCGTCGTCCTGCCCGACGCCGAAGTCCGCATCTTCCTCGAAGCCGACGCCGAAGCGCGCTCCCAGCGCCGGGCAGCCGAAGGCCAGGCCGATCAGGTCGTCCAGCGCGACCATCTCGACGCCACGCGTAAGACCGCCCCGCTGGTCTGCCCCCACGGCGCCTGCCGCCTGGACAACACGCACCTCCCGCTCGAAGCGGTCGTGGCCCAGATCGGCGAGCTGATCAAGGTGGCCGCCCTGCCCCGATGATCCTCGATTCGAAGAACCTGATCTACAAGGCCGTCTACCACGGCGCGCGTTCGTTCATCGAGGTCTTCGCCACCTTGGAAGTCGAAGGCTGGGAGAACGTCCCCTCCGGCGCGTGTCTCTTCGCTTCGAACCACCAAAGCATGCTGGACCCACCCCTCCTGGGTTCCTGCCTGCCCCGGGAGATCTCCTTCATCGCCCGCCGCACGCTCTTCGACAACCCGGTCTTCGGCTTCGTGATCCGGGCCTGCCATTCCATCCCCGTCGACCGCGGCGAAGCGGACATCGGCGCGATCCGCGCGGCCTTGGCCGCCTTGGCCGCCGGCGAAGGGCTGCTCATCTTTCCGGAAGGCACCCGCAGCCATGACGGCGTGATCGCTTCGCCCAAGGCCGGGGCCGGTCTGCTAGCCTGCAAGTCCGGCGTGCCGGTCGTCCCGATCCATATCCGCGGCGCGCGCGATGTCCTCCCGCGGGGAGCCAATTTCCCGGTCGGTTCGGCGCGGATCCGGGTGCGTTTCGGCAAGGCGATGTTGCCGGCGGAATACGATCCGGGCGCGGATCATCGCGACCGTTCGATCGAAGCATCCCGCCGCATCCTGGAGCGTATCAAGTCGCTCCCGGATTGCGCCGAGCCAGGTCTCTGAGCGGACCGCTTACGAGATCCGCTGCGGCATCACGACGCAGAGGAAATCGTCCTTGAGCCCGCGGATCACGCCCGGGGACATCTCGTCCTTGAACTCGAAATCGACTTCGTCTTCGGTGAGCGCCTTGAGCGGGTCGATGATGTACTGAGGGTTGAACGCGATGTTCACGTCCGGGCCTTCGTATTTCACCGCGATCGGTTCGTGCGCTTCGCCGCTTTCCGATTTCGCGGAGATCTCGAGATTCTGCGTCTTCTTCGTGACGCTCATGCGGATGGTGTTGTTGCGGTCGTCCGTCATCAGCGCGGCGCGGTTGACGCTCTCGAGGAGCTTCTCGCGTTCGAGGCGGACCTTCGAGCCGGCGTCCTTGGGGATGACCTGGCGGTAGTTCGGGTAGTTGCCTTCGACGACCTTGGAGACCAGCTGGATGCGGTCCACGAGGCCTTCCTCGTTCTTCGGGATGTCGATGGTGAAGCCGACCTGGCGCTCGTTGTGGGAGACGTGGGCTTCGCCGCCGGACTTCAACAGGCGCATCAGTTCGATGATGGTGCGGGCCGGCAGGATGAGGGCCAAGGCCTTGTCGGTGCCGGCGAGCTTGCGTTCGCACTTGGCGAGGCGGCGGCCGTCAGTCGCGACGACCGTGAGCTTGCCTTCGGCGAATTCGAAGAACACGCCGTTGAGGATATAGCGATTCTCGTCGGACGACTGCGCGTAGCTCACCTTGCGGAGCATGTCACCGAGGTCATCCTGGTTGATCGAGATGGTCGGCTGGCCGGCGAAATTGGAGATCGGCGGGAACTGGTCGGCAGGCAGGCCGGCGACCTGGAAGACGGAACTTCCGGAAGTGATCTTCACGCGATCCTTGCCGGTGAGTTCGACGATGGTGTCGCTGCTCGAGAGGGCGCGGACGATCGGGACGAGTTTCTTGACCGGCAAGGTGATGCGACCGGGAGAAGAAACCGCGGCCTTGATGCGGCAGCAAATGCCGAGATCGAGGTTGGTGGTCGTCAGGGTGACCGTGTCGCCTTCGGCTTCGATGAGCACGTTCTGGAGGATCGGCATCGTGGCGCGGCTGCCGACCACGTTGGTCACGCTGGAGAGGCCGTTGAAAAAGTGATTCCGGTTAACCTTGAACTTCATGATGACGTCAGAATTGAGCAGAGGCGGGGGCAGAGGCAACCCCTCATTGCCCACATACCGGACGGTACTGTATCTATTCTCTCTTCATTTATAAATACCAGTAGCATCAGTAGGGGGCGGAAGACCGTACATAGTTCCGCAAGACGCTGGTGAGAGGGAGTATCCGCCTCGGTCGCTTCTGTGCCTAAGGCGTGAATAACCTCAGGCTTGTTCACATGGTCTCAGCGGCACCGGTTGCCCACCGTCTGTTCACACCTTGGACACCGGCTCATCGTCGTCGTCCGGCGCGGGATCCATCTCGCTCTTTTTCAGCAAGAAGGCGTGACGGAAAAGGCTGTAGAGAACGTAGCCGAGGAAGACCGCCGGAAAGGAGTATTGCGGGTAACGGAAGATGACCGCTGCCAGGATGATGATCAGGATGAAGCCGCGGGTCTTGGCCTGAGCCGTCCAATCCAGCTTCTTGAAGCTAGGGAAGCGCACATTGCTCACCATCAGGAAGGAGATGACCAGCATGACCGGCAGCAGGATCCAGGACCAGGCTTGGACAGCTTGTTCAAAGGGGTCCTTCTGGTCGGAGGAGACCATGACCTTGGAGAGGACCAGCACCAGGGAGGCGATCATCCCGGCGGCGGCGGGCGAAGGCAGGCCCACGAAATCGCCCCCGGCGGCGCGCTTCTCATTACCCGGGACCAACGGGTTGGTCAGGACGTTGAAACGGGCCAGACGGACGCCGGCGCAAAGCAGGTAGATGAAAGCCAGCAGCCAGGTCACCAACTGGACGTTGTCCGTCACCTCAGGCTTGATGACCAGGAAGCAGGCCATCAGGGCCGGGGCCACGCCGAAAGAGACCGTATCGGCGATGGAATCGAACTCGGCCCCGAAGAGGGATTCCCGCTTGGTGGCGCGGGCGACCCGGCCGTCGAACAGATCGCAGACGCAGGCGAAAAGGATGAACCAGACCGCCATATTATAGTGATCGGCGCGGCCTTCGGGGGTCAGCGAGGTGAAGCGCGCCTCGATGCAGTTCTTGATGGCCAGGAAGCCGCAGAGCATGTTGCCCGCCGTGAACAGGTTCGGCAGGAGATAGATGCGGGCCGCTTCCTCAGGAGAGGAATATTGGCGCTTTTCGGGAGGGGTCGTCACGGTCAGGACTTCGGGGGTTCGTCGAGGTATTTCCAGAAACCGCCTTCTTGTTCGATCCGCGCCTCGTCTTCCGGGAACGGGAGGTGTGAACGGAACGCGAAGTCGGCGTAGGTGTGCTTATGCAGCACGTAATTGGCGAGCAGCGAGCCTTCGCTGGCTTCGAAATAGATGCGGAACTCACCGACGCGCAGGCGGTGATAAGTGTGGCCGCCGCGGCGGACGGTACCGAGTTCCGAGCTGCCCCGGAGGAGTTCGTCCGCGGTCAGGGAAGTGAATGCCTCGACGACTTCCATCTGCTCCAAGGTCGGCAGCTTCGCGAGCTCGCGCATCGCCTGGTCGCTGAAGTTCACTTGGTACATCGTTAGGGAGAAGGAAACGCCGCGCCGCTCGTCACCGCAATCATTCAGTTGCCCGCGTCCATGCCGAGACGAGCCGAAAGGCCTGTTTTTCCACTAAATCCAACACTTTTTCGAAATCGTCGCTTTTGCCGTAATACGGATCGGGCAAGGCGACGTCGCCGAGGAAAAGCGCGAGCCGGTGATGTTGGTGCGGCGGGCAACGCCGGCGGAGTTCGCGCAGGTTGAGCTCGTCGGCGGCGAGGATGAGATCGAACTCATGGAAATCGGAGGCATGCACCTGGCGGGCGCGCAGCGCCGACAGGTCATACCCGCGGACACGCGCATGCCGCACGGAGCGCGGATCCGGCGCATCGCCGATGTGATAATTCTCCGTTCCTGCGGAATCGAATTCGATGCTCAATCCGGCCTGCCGGGCCTTCACGCGGAGGACTTCTTCCGCCGTCGGGGAACGGCAGATGTTGCC